>DAOUDX010000269.1:0-4488 GCA_034430835.1 Anaerolineae bacterium | reverse complement strand
CCATCCTCCTTGCCGGAGACTTGTTGCCTCATGACAAGGGTACCGGATCGGCGAATTTGGTCAACGAGGGTGATACGACTTTTCGAGACTCTTGTTAGAGTGCAACTGGTATGACTTTACGGGACTCGACAATCGCTTGGTTACTCCTACAGACCCTTGTCTGCCATGAACTTGATCAGGTCGGCGACACGCACCGAGTAGGCCCACTCGTTGTCGTACCAGGCCAATACCTTGAGCATGGTACCGCCCATCACCATGGTGTTGGGGCCGTCCACGATGCTGGAGCGTGGATCGCCTTTAAAGTCCATAGAGACCAGCGGTTCCTCGGTGTAGCCCAGGATGCCGGCCATCGGGCCATCGGCGGCAGCCTTGAAGGCGGCGTTGACTGCCTCGGCGGTGGCCTCCTTCTCCAACTCGCATACAAAGTCCACGATGGAGACGGTGGGGGTGGGGACGCGCATGGCCATGCCGTCGAACTTGCCCTTCAGCTCGGGGATGACCAGCGCCACGGCCTTGGCCGCACCGGTGGTGGTGGGGATCAGGTTGAGGGCCGCCGCACGCGCCCGGCGCAGGTCCTTGTGTCCCAGGTCCAGGACGCGCTGGTCGCCGGTGTAGGAGTGGATGGTGGTCATCATCCCCTTGACGATGCCAAAGTTGTCGTTGACGACCTTGGCGGCCGGGGCCAGGCAGTTGGTGGTGCAGGAGGCGTTCGAGACGATGTTATGGTTCGCCGGATCGTACATCTCGTTATTCACGCCCAGCACGACGGTCAGATCGACGCTGTCGGCCGGCTTGGCCGGTGCGCTGATGATGACCTTCTTGGCGCCGGCCTGGACGTGGGCCGCGGCCTTGGCGCCATCGCGAAAGACGCCGGTGGACTCGACGATGATTTCCGCGCCCAGGTCGCCCCAGGGGAGCTTGGCCGGATCGCGCTCGGCAAAGACTTTGATGGTGTCGCCGTCCACAACAATATCGCCTCCCACCACCTCGACGGTGCCATCGTACTTGCCAAAGTTAGAGTCATACTTGAACAGGTGGGCGTTGACCTCCGGGGCGAAGAGGTCATTGATGGCGACGACGTCGAACTCATCCGCGTATTTCTCCTTGATCGCTTTGAGCACCTGTCGGCCGATGCGGCCGAAACCGTTGATACCTACTTTTACTGTCATTATTCTCTTGCTCCTTTCATGTGTGATGAATTTGTTCTTGATGACAACAGGCGGAGCAGTGCTCGCGCCAGTTTATCACTATCGTGCCGCCACGGGTAGGCGGGGTCGATCAGGTTTTCTGTGATTACCTGGTACGTTGCGTCCGGTGGGAATTCCGCTGGTACGAAATCGACCTTCGCGTGACTTTCAAAGCTATCGTTGGTCAGGACTGTTGGGAAGAGATCTTCACCCAGGTGTGCTTCCAGTGCCGCAATGTGCCTCCCCGCGGTATAACCATCGGTTTCCCCGGGTTGTGTGGCGACGTTGCACACGTAGACTTTGACTGCCCGGCTGGTCTCTACCGCCCGCGCCACGTCACGAACGAGCAGATTGGGAAGCACGCTGGTGTAAAGGCTTCCCGGCCCGGCCACGATCAGGTCTGCCTCCAACAGCGCGCGCACCGCACCGGGGTATGCTGGCGCATCGTCGGGTTCCAGATACACCCGCTCGATGACGCCGCTGGCCCCGGTGATGCTCGACTCACCCGTGACGCGGCTGACCCCAATGGGCTCGGCGTGCAGATCGGCCATCAACGTCACATCCTGCAGTGTGCTGGGCAGCACGCGCCCCTGAATGGCCAGAACACGCTCCGATTCCAGGATGGCCCGCTCGAAGCTGCCGGTTACCTCCGCCATCGCCGTGATGAACAGATTGCCAAAGTTGTGACCGTTGAGTCCGTGACCGTTGCTGAAGCGGTACTGAAAGAGCTGGGTCGTCAGGGCCTCGTCGTCGGCCAGCGCGGCGATGCAGTTGCGCAGGTCGCCGGGCGGAAGCACGCCTAGCTCGCGCCGCAGTCGCCCTGAGCTTCCCCCGTCGTCGGCGACGGTGACGATAGCGGTGATGTTTGACGTGTGTTTTTTCAACCCGCGCAGGAGAACGGACAGGCCGTGGCCGCCGCCGATGGCGACCACTTTCGGTCCCCGACCCCGCCGGCGGTGCCGGTACACGGCGTTGATTATGCTGTCGGGACTCAACTCGCTGAAGGGCGCCAACAGTGCTCGATTGAGGCCGATCAGTGCGAGGGCAATGGCCACTATGCCCGTTATTCCCAGTAGCCCTGCTCGCAGCCAGCGCGGCTGAATGAATTGCAAGGTCGCGTAATGAAAAATGCCCGGCAAGGGATAGAACTGTCGAAGCAAGGCGCTAAAGCCCAAGCTTAGTAGCGCGATGCCGCAGGCCAGGATCACTAACCAACGTTTGACCCCTATGCCAGGGGTCAACCACTTACGAGCGGATTGAATGTGCCTGCGAACCCTCATCGCTTACCTGGGAATTCTCTGTTTCTCTGTCTGGTGTCCCGTTTTTGATGTCTGTCTGCTTTGATGACCGGCACTATTATAACCGAACGCGGCACGGACGTCAACGAGCCTGGTCAAACCGAACAACGCGTTGCAGATTTCTGGGCCTGCTGGCAAGCGCAGAGTGGCAGAAGAGCGCGCAGGAGTTGTCTCGGTTTGTTCAGTCACTGAGGGTAGGGGCAGAGCGAACGACGGGCAGGATGACCACCTCCAGTTGGGCTGGACGCCGCAGGCGCTCGCTCAACATCTGGGCCAGGCGATCCACGCTCTCCTCGTCGAGCGTTGCGGAGGAGCGGATCGTCGCCACGATCAGCACGTCTGCTTCGCGACGCTCGATCTCCAGCCCCACCAGTTGGCTCTCGCCGGTTGCAAGTTGCTGGGTGATGGTCTCCCGGACGGTCTGCTCCTGGGCGGTGTCCCGTACGATACCCGCCATGATAGCACTCAGGGGAATGGCGATGGCCAGCAGCAGGATGAGCGAGGCGATCAGTCGTCGTCGCAGCTGCCTGTGCGACTCGGGCCCTCCGCCCTGTGGGCCGATACCCAGCACGAGGAAGACGATACCTGCCGCCAGGCTGATGGCGGTGATGTTGGTGATGAAGAGCAAGAAGGCACCCCCCGCTACCGGGGCATTTCCCATCGAGAGGCTCAGCCCCACCGTCGCCAGGGGGGGCATCAGCGCTGCTGCGATGGCCACGCCCGGGAGGGCGGCGCTCACGTCCTTGCGTGCCAGCGCATAGGCGCCGGCCATGCCAGAGGCCAGTGCCACGGCCATGTCCAGCAGGGTGGGCTGGCCACGGGCGAACATCTCGCTGGTGATGCCCTTCAGTGGAGAGAGCAGGCCGATGAAAGCGGCGATGATGATGGCCATTGCAACTCCCTTGAGAATGGCCTCGACAGCGAACCGTATCACGCGCAGATCGCCCGTGATCAAGCCCAGGGAGAAGGCCATGATGGGTGACATCAGCGGCGCGACCAGCATGGCTCCGATGACGACCGCTGGGCTGTTCAGGAGTAATCCCAGGGCGGCGATGATGCAGGACAGAACGATCAGCACGAAGAAATTGATTCCGGGCTGGGCGCCACGGGCGAGCTCCCGTTGGACCTCCAGCCGCTCGTCGCTGTTGAGGACGGGCAGGGTGCTCTGCAGGGTTCGGAGAAGACGGCGCGTCCAGATCCTGGTGACCCCCTGGTATGCCTGTACAAGGGCCGTCGCCGGCACGCGTGCGGCCACCTGCAGAGGAATGGTGCCGAAGACGACTCTGTCCAGCAGGCTCTCCTCGGAGACCCCCAATAGCACCAGGTCGTGCTCTCGTGCCTCTTGGACGATTCCTTCGACGACGGTCGGGGCCAGCACCACTTTCTGCACCGGAGGGGGTTTGATGGGTAGGCCGTCTGCTGCCTCTGCGATCCGGTGGCGGTTCTCCTCCATCTGTTTGGCAGTGGCTGGCCGTGGCTGGACGTATAGGAGTGTCAACTCAGCCTGCATAGCCTTCGCCATCAACGTGGCCAGACGGGCCGCCACGCGCGCGTGCGGCCCGCCAGCCATCGGGACCAGGATCCTCCTGGGCACGCTGGCATGCTCTCCGCGCGTGACCAGCACATCGCAGGGAGCGTCTCTCAGGACGGCGTCCGTGATCCGCCCGAGTGCGGTGCCACGGGTGGGGCTCTGCCAGCCCATCAGGATCAGGCTGGCCTTCTCCTCGGCGGCAGTGTCCAGGATGCCCTGGGCGACGCTGCGTGCTGCCCGCGTCATGATCTGCAGCGGCAGGTTCTCTTGGTCGGCGATGCTCAAGGCGCTCTCGAGGATCGCCTGTCCGGCCCTGGCTCGCCGACTGCCCGCCTCCAGGGGCACCGGTTCGGGGACGACCACGACCTGCAGTGCCAGCACGTCTCCTCCCTCGAACTGGGCCAATCGCCCGGCCAGGCGCAGAAATGCCGCCGCCGGCTTTGGGTTGGCGATGGGCACCAGGACACGGAAA
>DAOUDX010000268.1:0-1721 GCA_034430835.1 Anaerolineae bacterium | reverse complement strand
CGGATTCGCCCACGCCTAGCGGCGAGGGTCTAACCGCTTCTTCTGGGTGAGGTCAACCAGTGCCGTTCGTAGGAGGCACATTCCTGTGCCGACGGGCCATAGCATCAGTCGCGACAAGAATGTCGCTCCTACGAACCCAGGATGGTGTCCCATTCATAGTTGAAGGTTGAGGCGGCTCTCTCGCCCGGTTCTGATAGAATCGGGTGGCTCAAATCCTGTAGAAGGAAAAGGAGAGAACCGCCGTGAGAAGAGAGTATCAGGTTGTGGGTCGGAAGGGCAATGCTGCGCTGCGCCAATTTCTGGCGAAGGAGGGGGCGGCGTTGCTGCCGATGGTGGAACTGATCGAGGCTGGGCAGCTGGCGGTGGAGGAGTTGGTAGGACAATTGGGAAAGGCGGCGTTGGAGGCGGTGCTGGCGATCTCGGCGGAGCAGGTAGCGGGGCCGGCGCATCCGGGCCGGTCGGGCGGGGCGATCCGCCGCCACGGCGAGCAAGGCGGGGTAGTCGCGCTGGGCGGCCAACGGGTGCGTGTGCAGAAGCCGCGGCTGCGCCATCGGGCTGGAGGCCGGGGCGCGGAGGTTCCGGTGCCGGCCTATGCCGCAATGCGAGACGACGAAAGCATGCGGGAGCGGCTGCTGGCGATTGTGATGCGAGGGGTGAGCACACGCCACTACCAGGAGGTGGTGCCGGAGCTGGCCCAGCGCTGCGGGGTGTCCCGCTCGGCGGTGAGCCGACAGCTTCGGCAAGCGAGTGCGGAGGCGCTCCAGGAACTATGCGAGCGGCGCTTCGACGAGGTGGAGTTGCTGGTGATCTACGTGGACGGCAAAGACTTCGGGGGCCACCAGGTGATCTGTGCGATAGGGGTGGATTTGCAAGGAAAGAAGCACCTTCTTGGCCTCACCGAGGGGGCGACGGAGAATGCGGTGGTGGTCAAGGGCCTGCTGGAAGATCTGGTGGAGCGAGGGGTGTCCCCAGAGCGCAAGCGGCTGTTCGTGATTGACGGCAGCAAGGCGTTACGCAAGGCGATTGATGAGGTCTTCGGCCAGCAGAATCTGATCCAGCGCTGCCAGGCACATAAGCGCCGCAACGTGCTGGGCTACCTGCCCAAAGAGATGCAAGCTCAGGTGGGGGCGGTGCTGCGAGCGGCCTGGAAGCTCGATCCCAAGGAAGGCCTGGCGCGGCTGCGCACCCAGATCGAGTGGCTGGAGCGCAGTTACCCCAAGGCCGCGGCGAGCCTCAAGGAAGGATTGGAAGAGACCTTCACCGTCGCCCGGCTGGGTCTCTCGCCGATGCTGCGTAAGTGCCTGACCACCACCAACATCATCGAGAGCTCACTGTCGGGGGTGGAGAATCGCACCGGGCGCGTCACCCGCTGGCGCTCGGGAGAGATGGCTTTGCGGTGGGCGGCGGCGGCCGCGCTGGAAACCGAGCGCAACTTCCGCAAGCTCATGGGGCACAAGGACCTATGGATGCTCAGGGCAGTGCTGGACGAAGACCAGTCACTTGGTGAGAAGTCGCAAATCCCTGTTGACGAGGGCCGCCGAGCGGCCTAATATACACACGAGAGTCCGCCCAACCTTACACTACGGGCGGGACATAATCGACTGCCATACGCTGTCCGGTAAAATCTGCTACCACGAAGCGACTCTTCCTTATCTCAGCAATGATACGATCATCAATCTTGTCGTTGAACGGTGCCTGGTCAACCCGCATCGCTTTGTAGC
>DAOUDX010000267.1:0-35709 GCA_034430835.1 Anaerolineae bacterium | reverse complement strand
CAAGGACGTGATCCTGGTACGACCCGAGACCAATCCCGACGACGTGCCGGGCATGCTGGTCTCCAAGGGCGTGCTGACCCAGAAGGGCGGCGCGACGTCACACGCCGCCGTAGTTGCTCGTGGGAGCAACATTCCCTGCGTCGCCGGCTGCGAGGACATCACGGTGGACGTGAACCGCAAGCAATTCTCCATCGACGGCACGGTGATCAAGGAGGGTGACACGATTTCCGTAGATGGCTTTACCGGCGAGGTGTTCGAAGGCGCGGTGCCGCTGGTCGAGGCCAAGTACGCCGAGCAGACCGATCTGCTCACACTCCTAAAATGGGCGGACGAGATCCGGAGCTTGGGCGTGCGCACTAACGCCGACTATCCGGTGGACGCCCGCCGCGCCGTCGCGTTCGGCGCCGAGGGCATCGGCCTGTGCCGCACCGAGCACATGTTCTTCGATCCCCGCGCCCGCGACGCGGTGGTGAGCATGATCATGGCCAAGACCGACGAGGAGCGCGAGGCTGCCCTGAGCGGAATGCTGCCCTTCCAGGAGCAGGATTTCGAGGGTGTCTTTGAGGCGATGGATGGCAAGCCGGTTATCATGCGCTTGATCGACCCGCCCATGCACGAGTTCCTGCCTCCGCGCGAGGAACTGTTCGAAGAGGTCATCACGCTGCGCTGCACCGACCCCGATTCGCCCGAGCTGGCCGAGAAGGAAAAGATGCTCGAGGTGGTCAACTCGCTGTGGGAGGTCAATCCGATGATGGGGCTGCGCGGCTGCCGGGCGGGCATCATGTACAAAGGTCTGACCGAGATGCAGACCCGTGCCTACTTCCAGGCCGCCTGCCGCTGCACCAAGCGCGGCGTCAGGGTCATCCCCGAGGTCATGATCCCGCTGGTCGGCCACGTCAACGAGCTCAAGATGGAGCGCGAGAAGCTGGAGGCCGTCGCCAAGCAGGTGATGGAGGAAGAGGGCATCGAAGTCGAGTACATGTTCGGCACGATGATCGAGGTGCCGCGCGCCGCCCTGACCGCCGGCGAGATCGCCCAATACGCCCAGTTCTTCTCCTTCGGCACCAACGACTTGACGCAGATGACCTATGGCTTCAGCCGCGACGACGCCGAAGGCAAGTTCCTGCTCAAGTATGTCGAGGGCTTTGATACGGGGAAAGTGGACGATGAAGGCAACCCGATCCTGGAGCCCATCCTGGAGGCCAACCCCTTCCAGACGCTGGATCAGGTCGGCGTGGGCCGGTTGGTCGAGATGTGCGTCGAGGATGGCTTGGCCGCCAACCCCGATCTGGAGATTGGTATCTGCGGTGAGCACGGCGGCGATCCCGCCTCCATCGACTTTTTCCATCGCGCCGGCCTGGACTATGTGAGCTGCAGCCCGTTCCGGGTGCCGGTGGCCCGGTTGGCAGCAGCCCAGGCCAAACTTTGCAACGGCTAGGCCAGTTGCATCTCACAGTAAGTGAATACTGTGTGGCAGGTAGCGCGCTACCTGCCACACGTTGTTACTCGACCCAAGACGCCAGCAGTTCCCGGCTCTGCCGGGAACTGCCAAGCCGCCCCTTTGGGGCGGCCACTTGCCTGAAAACGCGGGATGAGTACAATAGACTTGTGGCGCAATAGGCGTTCCCCGCCATATGTGGCGGTTGGACAGCACAATTTGTGCCCTTTGACCGCCATATGTAGTCAATTCTGCTATTACACCACAAGTCTAATAAGTGTGCCGAACTATGAATGCGGGCGTGATTGACGAAATCAAGAGCAGGCTGGATATCGTCGAGGTTATCTCTGCCTACGTCCCGCTCCAGAAGGCCGGGCGGAACTATAAAGCCTTGTGTCCTTTCCATTCCGAGAAAACCCCCTCCTTCGTCGTCTTCCCGGAAAGCCAGCACTGGCACTGCTTCGGAGCCTGCGGCGAGGGTGGCGACGTCTTCACCTTCGTGATGAAACGGGAAGGGTGGGACTTTCGCACCGCGCTGGAGGAACTGGCGCGGCGGGCGGGCGTCGAGTTGCGGCCTCGCACCCCGGAGCAGGTGCAAGCGGAGGAAGAGGCCGACCGGCTGCGCGGGCTTCTGGGCGAAGCGGCTCACTACTATCATCATCTCCTACGCCACGCCCCGGAGGCGGAGGCGGCGCGGGCCTACGTCACCAAGCGGAACTTGAGCGACGAGACTGTCGAGACATTCTCGCTGGGCTTTAGCCTGCCGGGCTGGGACCATGCGCGTTCCTTTTTGACAGAGCAGGGATACACCATCGAAGATCTCGTCAAGGCCGGACTATTGGTGCAGAAGGAGGAGACCGGCTCCACCTACGACCGCTTTCGCAATCGGCTGATGATCCCGATCCACGACCTGCCGGGCCGCGTGATCGGTTTCGGGGCCAGGGCGCTCGACCCCGAGGACGTACCCAAGTACCTTAACTCGCCTCAAACGGCGCTTTTCGACAAGAGCCACACACTCTTCGGGCTTGATCTGGCGCGGCGTGCCATTCGCGACGAGGACCGCGTCGTCGTCGTCGAGGGATACATGGACGTGATGCAGGCTCACCAGGCGGGGTTCGCCAACGTGGTGGCGCAGATGGGGACGGCGCTCACCGAGCCGCAACTGAAGCAACTCCAGCGCTACACCAAGCGGCTGGTGCTGGCGCTTGACCCCGACGCGGCAGGTATCAGCGCCACGCTGCGCGGCGTCGAGGTGGCGCAGGGGACCCTGGAGCAGGAGTGGGAGCCGATCTTTGACCCGCGCGGACTGGTGGGATACGAGGGGCGGCTGGGAGCGGAGATCCGCGTCCTCCGCCTGCCTGGTGGTCAGGACCCGGACGATCTGATCCGGGAGGAGCCACAACGGTGGGTCGAGTTGGTCGAAGGCGCAGTTTCGGTGGTCGATTTCTATCTGGGGATTCTGATGGAGGGGATCGACCTGGAAGATACCAAGGCCAAGGCCCAGGTGGTGGATACGTTGCTGCCGGTGCTGCGAGCGGTGACCAATCCGGTGGAGCGGGAGGACTATGCCCAGAAGGTGGCCAGGGCGTTGCGGGTGGACGCGCGGTCGGTGTTGGCCCGCCTCCACTCCACTGAACGCCAGGCTGCACGCCGCCAGTATGGCGCGCCCCGCGCCCAGGAACAGCCGTCGGCGGAACGCCCAGTAGCTGACCTGGAAGGGCACTGCTTGTCGGCACTCTTGCAGCGGTCGGGCCTTCTGTGGCAAATCAACGAGTCGCTCCGAGAGAATCAATTGGAGCCTCTGCGTGGGCAGGATTTCCAGGATGCCGGCAATCGGGCTGTCTTCGAGTTGTGGGAGGAACTGCTGACGGCCGCGCATCCTGTACCCGTCGAGGCGCTGCGCGAGCAACTGCCCGCCGACCTGCACGCCCGGCTGGGCGAGTTGCTGTCGATCGACCGGGCCCAGCTCGCCGACGATCAACTGGTACGCGACGTTGCTCTGACCCTGTTGAGGCTACGAGAGCGCAGTCTCAAACGGCTGGGCCAGGAACTGAGTTTCCTGACCCAGGAGGCCCGTGAGGCGGGCGACATCAGGGCAGAGGAATACATCGGGGCCCTGCGAGCGTATCGAGAGACTTTGTTGCGCACGCAACGAGCGCTGGCGCGACGGTGGTAAGGGAGCTCAGAGGAAGGCAACAACACATTGCAAGCGCCGCTCGTATTAGGGCCAAAGGCTTATGAGCAAGAAGAAAGAGTCCAAGACCGAAGAAACATCCGAGAGCCTCGAACACGCGCCATCGTCGGTGTCCGAGATCAAGTCGATGCTCATGGAAGTGATCGACAACCTCTCCGACGAGGAAGACAATGACGACATTCTGGAGGTCGATGAACCCTCTCCCGACGAGTTGGAGGAGATCGAAGAGGGCGCGGAAGGCGAGGCAGCCGACTCTGTAGCCGCGGCTTCGCTCGAAATCACCGACGACCCGGTGCGGATGTACCTGAGAGAGATCGGGCGAGTGCCGCTCTTGGAGCCGCACCAGGAGATATGGCTCTCCACCCAGCAGGAGGCAGCCGCCCACCTCTGGGATCTCCAGGCGCGCCTGCGCGTTCAGAGCAAGAAATCGCCGACGGGACAGGAGACTTTGGCTGCTCTGGTGAGTTCGCTGCGTGAAGCTTGGTCGGCTGTGGTCGAGAACTGCGAGATCTTGAACCTGCCCATGCCTGACCTGATCGCGCTGACGGAGGAAGCCAGGGCCTTGCGTCAGACCTCCATGCCGGAGATTCCGTCCTACGTCTACGACTTCCTGGCACGAGCCGGCTGGGCGGAGCCGGAGTTGGAGTCAGGCTCAGAACCGGAGTCGGGGAATGGAAACTGGGACGCACTCACCAGCAACCTCTTCGATGCTCTGATTCTGCTCTACCTGCTGCCGGGGCCCACGCTGGATATGATTGAGGTCGCTTGGCGCAGACAGCAAAAGTTCCCGTCGCCGCGCACGGTCAAGCGCAGGATGCTGGACGAGAAGGAGATCGCGTCAGCCTGGGTCGATCTGGACGAGCGTGCGGAGGACGCCAAGCAGCTCCTGACCCGGGCGAACCTGCGACTGGTGGTCAATGTCGCCAAACATTACCTGGGACGTGGCATCTCGCTCCTCGATCTGATTCAGGAGGGAAACATCGGCCTGCTGAGGGCGGCTCAGAAATTCGACCACACCAAGCGGTTCAAGTTCTCCACCTACGCCACCTGGTGGATCCGGCAGGCGATCAGCCGCGCCATCGCCGACCAGGCCCGCACCATCCGTATCCCCGTGCACATGGTGGATACCATCAACCGCTTGCTCCGCCTTCAGCGGCAGATGATCCAGGAACTAGGGCGTGAGCCTACGATGGAGGAATTGGCGCTGGAATCGGATATGCTGGAGTTGGACGAAAAGCAAGCTATCCTCTCCACGCAGGCCGACGGAAAGCCCTTGCCGCCCTCGCTGGAGCGCCGGCTGCGCCGCACTGCGAGCAAGGTGCAGCGCATTATGCGCATCTCGCAGGAGCCAATGTCGCTGGAGATGCCGGTGGGCTCGGAAGATAGCGGCGAACTGGGCGACTTTATCGAGGACGAGACGATGCCCGGGCCGGTGGACGCGACCTCCACCCAACTCCTCAAGGAGCAGTTGCACGTCATCCTCGAATCGCTCAGCGACCGGGAGCGGGCGGTGCTGGAGATGCGCTTCGGGCTGGACGATGGCGAGGCCCACACGCTGGAGGAGGTCGGACAGGCCTTTGGCGTCACGCGGGAGCGGGTGAGGCAGATCGAGTCGAAGGCGTTGCGCAAGCTGCGCCACCCCGGCCACCGGCGCAAGCTGCGCGATTTTCTGGTATAAAGCCCCTGGCGAGTGTAGCCGGGGGCTTTTGCTTCACCAGATGGGCGTGGGCAGTGTCACGACAAGCCCCGCGTCGTCGAAGAAAGCCGCGTGCCATACCTGCGCGTACTGCGTCTCGGCGAACATGCAAACGGTCACTATTCCCTCTTCACCCGCCACTACCTCTGGCGAGACGAGGGTTACGACCCCGTCTGTCTGGTTGACGTGCTGCTCGCCACCCCATTGAGCCTCGTCACACCCATCCCCTCCGGCAGGATCCACGCCTGCCTTGAGCAAATACCCTCCCGCCGTGTCGGGGACGACGGCCGCCGCGCGCACCTGGAACGTCACCCGGCTGCCCGGCCCCACGTCCACCGTCTGGGACACCCAGGCGCGCAGCTTGACCCAATCGATGGTGTCGATCTGCAGCGTCGAGCCGTTGATGCGTTGATCGGGGTTATCGGCCTTGTGGAAGCGTGGGGCGGCGTATGACGTGGCGGGATCGAAGGGGTTGCCCGGCGTCCAGTTGACGAAGGCTCCCGTCTGCCAGCCGGGGATGTCGTTCTCTTGGATGTTGTCGAAGGTAGGGTTCTCCAGCAGCTTGGGCGGCAATGTGGCTGTCGGTGTCTCGGTGGCGGCGAGGGTAGGCGGCACAATCGTCTGGACCAGCCAGGGCGTGGGCGTCCCGGTGGGTGTGCGCGTGGGCCTGGGTGTCTGGGTGGGACCGAGTGCCTTGGTGGGCGTCGGCGTCCAGGTGGGAATCGACGTGTCGGTGGGCTGGAAGGTCGCTATCGGAGTCGGAACGAGGGCGGTGTGCGGCAACAGGTTAGCCATGGAAGAAACAACGACGACTACCAAGCCGCACAGAACCGCGACGTCAAGCAGCGCCATAGCTGCCAGGATCAGCTTTTGATTTCTGGACATCGGAACACCCCCAATTTGCTGCTTACGACAAGTCTACTCGATTCCTCCTCTTCCGTCAAACGGTGTTCAAGAGCGCAAGCAAATCGCGAAGGACTATCTGCCACGGCGGAGCAACGGCTGAGGAGCCCTGGCATAAAGAGAGGGGGCAGCGTGCAATAACGCTGCCCCTACTCACACATCGTCGTGCGCGCTCAATCTTGTGTGTAGATCTCCACACGCCCGGTGAGGCCCGGCAACAGGCGCAAGCCACTCGAAGGGTCGGTAGGGGCCAGCCGCACGCGGACGGTGAAGCGCGCGTCTACTGCTTCCTCTTCGTCCATCTGTGGCACGACTGCCTCGACGGTCCCCTCCAACGGTGTCTCGGCAAAGGTGCGCAGCGTGACGACCGCCCGCTGGCCGGGGTAGACGTTGGCGACGTGCTGCTCGCTCAGATTCTGCGTGACGAAGCGCAGTCCATCCTCCACATCGAGCAGGGTGACGACCGACGTGTCCGCGCCGACGGTCGCGCCGGGCGCTGCGTCCACCGAGAGCACGATGGCTTCCCACGGCGCGGCGAGCCGGGCGTTTTCCAATGCCTCCTGTGCCTCGGCCAGCTCTATCTCCGCGTCCTCGATAGCGTGGTCGTAGCTCGCATCAATGCCGCCTTCGAGTGCGACCAGATCCCGCTCAGCCTTGGCCACGTCCGACTCGTACTCCTTCAGCTCGAGCGCCTCTGCCTGGTAGGCGTTCTCGGCATCGGCCAACCGCTTTTCCGCCATCGCACGCTCGTCGATGGCCCGATGCCAGGAGTCGCGATATGAATCGACCGGGATGGGCGGCCACATTGTCTGGGCTTTTTCATACTCTGCCTTGCGATCCGACTCGCTCTTCTGCGCCCACTTGAGATTGTTGCGCGCCTCTTCCAGGCTCGTATCCGAGTATTGCAGTCGGGCAGTGGCAAGGGTGCGCTCCGCATCGGCCAACGCCTTCTCCGCGTCGGCGACATCCCGCTCCCACTGCGCCAGTGCCTGCTCCCGGTCGGCCAGGGCCCGGTCGAGGGCGAGTTGCGCCTTATCCACCTCGCGCTGCAAGTCGGCGTCGTCGAGTAGCGCCAGCACGTCCCCGGCCTGCACGGCGTCGCCCGCCTTGACGGTCACGGTCAGCACTCGCCCGCTCACTCCGCCGCTGAAGCCCAACGCCACGCTGGGATAGGGGGAGAGCAGCGCGCCGTCGGCTGTGACGGTCTTGCCTGCTGCCACCGGCGCAAGGGTGGGGCGAAGGGTGGCTTCTGCACCCACCGGCGGCTCGCCCACCTGGACCTGTGTCTGGGTCGCCCTGGCGCAACACCCAGTAAGCACAACTGCCGCAGCAACTAGAATCAAAACCTTTCTAAATACTTTCATGGTCCACTCTCCAAGTCTGGTGATCAAACGCGATGCGTGAGGGTTCACGCTTCACGTTTTACGCCTCTCACAGCGCTTCCCTCAGAATATTTGTCACCTTGCTCCGCACCACACCGCGCGCTGCCAGGCTGGCGCTGACGACGCTCGCCAGGACGACCATCACTAGGATCGCTATTGTCGTTACCCAGTCGAAGGTCAACTGCGTCGGCGTGTTGCGCATCAGGTTGTTGCTGACGTAGAAAACATAGCCCAGCACAGTACCGGCCGTCACGCCCGCCAGTGACGCGCTGGCCGTCATCATCACCGATTCCAGCGCAAAGGTGCCCACAAGCTCGCGCCGCCGCATGCCGATGGCTTTGAGCATCCCGATCTCCAGCCGTCGCACGTAGACGGCCACATAGACCACGGCAAAGACGCCAAGGATGCTGGTGATAAACGACAAGACGGCCATCGCCAGCATGATGGCGCGCCCTGAGCGCATCGATTGCTCCGTGGTGCGAATGTCCTCGGCGGTGGACTGCACCCACACGTGGGCTCGATCGGCGAGGATTTTCCTCAGGTGGGCGACTACCTCCGCCTCATCGGCGCCTTCCTCGGTCGTCGCCATGATCGTCGCAATGACCGGCTGGTCCCGCTCGGCTGCCGTGCAAACGCCGCCCACACAGATGTCCTCGACCGTGGGATCGTTGGCCAGCCGGAGGTACGTATCCAACGAGACGAACCCCTCCGCCGATCCCCACTGGATGTCGTTCTCGTTGCGCGAAAAGCCCCTAAAGCCCGCCATGCGCTCGATCAGACCAACCACCTGCATTTCGACGATGTGATCCGTGCCCTCTCCCTGAACGAGGATCACATCGCCCACGCTCACGTCCATGTACTCTGCGTACCCTGCGCCGAGGATAATGGTGTCCGGCTCAGCCAGGATTCGGTCGAGAGCCTGCGGCCCTCCGGCGGCGTATTCCGTCAGGTCGCCATAGACGATGCCATCCAGCGAATCGGTGACGCCTCGCACCTGGACCGCCGCATTGCGCAGTTCGACGCGGTTCGTCACTTCGGCAAGATACTCGGTCGTTAGGCCAACCGCCTCTGCAATGCCAGACGCCGCACGAACCTCTTCCAGTAGCGCAGGTCTCAGGCCTTCTTCCTCCTGCGGCCCGAAGAAATACCAGCGCCAGCGCGATATCTCTGCGATGATGGGCGCGCCGTTATCGAAGCGAGCCTGGACGTCATAGTTTTTCTGCTCCAGCGCGGTCATGGTTCCCAGGAAGGTGGGCAGCGTGGCGCTAAAGACGATCATCAACGCGATCATCGTGTTCCGCCGCTTGGCGCGCATCAGGTTGGGACCGGCGAAGAAAGTCAGCTTGGGCAAGACCGTGCCACTCAAAAGGACCAAAACGCGCTCGAAGGGCAGGGTCAGGGCGTAGAAGAGCAAGCTGACGCCGACCACCAGCAGCACCATGCCGCCGAACATAAAGACGCCGATGACCGATTCGTTTCCCTGCACGTAGAGAAAGTTGCTGCCGATAAAGACCAGCAGCCACATGATGGTCAGCACGATACCAGCGACGAGGATGCGCACGTCGAACTTGCGCGAGCGCAGCCGGGCCAAGTCTTCGATCTGGATATTGTCTGCAGCGCCAGGGTTGATGGCGTGACGCACCTTGGTGTTCGCTGCCTTGCGCGCTGGGGCGATGGCTGAGACCCCCAGCACGGTGGCGGCGATCGCCGCCGCGCGGATCATCGCCCCAGCGGTGATCGTCATGTGGAATTCGATGCCCAGCTCCACCGCGCCGGTCTCGGCTGCCACGACGATGAGGTAATTCACCACGGGATCAACGATCGCTACACTCAACGCGTGTCCCGCCATGGTTCCCAGTCCCACGCCGATCAGCCCGATGAGGGCCACCTCGACCAGCACCAGCCCAAAGAGGTGGTATCGCTTGGCCCCCAGGATACGCAAGAAGGCCAGGTCGCGCTGTCGCTCCTCCACGTTGGTGTTGACGATCGAGTAGACCAACAAGCCCACGACGCCCATCACCATGAAGCCATAGACGGCGCTGAGGGAGCGCATGATCGCAAAAGCCACGTCGCTGAAATCGAGCGTTTGCGCCTTGCCGATGGAAAAGTCGTAGGTATCGGCCTCGTCCCCCAAGGCTTCGACCATCCGCTCGGCGATGCGCCGCACGCGAAAGACCGAGTTCTGCGTGCTCAGGGAGCTGTAGACCGTTTCATCCAGCGCCACCACCAACCTCTCGGCCTGTCCGGGTACGCCCAGCCAGTCCTGCACCGTCTCCACGCTGGCCAGGACACCGTTTTTTTCTCCACCGCCCAGCCCGCTGATCAGCCCGATCCCGCTGATGGTAAAACGGCGCGTCACGCGGCCTGCGCTGATATCCTCTGGCATCTCCTGGCCAGGCAAGCGGGAAAGCGGCAGGATGTAGCTCAGGTCTACCTCGTCGCCGACCTGCAATCCGAACGCATCCGCCGTCGTCCGGTGGATGACGATGCGATTGCCTTCCAGATTATATTCTCCCTCCAGGATTTTCACCTGGCCCAGGGTGTCCTCGGGTGTGCGGGCCAGCAGAGAGGCGTTGCCCATCTGGCCTTCCTTCTCATTGCTTTCACCTTGCCCGGGGACTCCACCCATTGGGGCGCGCCCTTGCAACTCGACTGTCCCTGCGAAACGCGGGTAGACCGCCACCACTGCCGGGTCGGCTGCATACAGGAGGGCGGACACCCGCTCAATGTCGATGTGCTGGACGGGACTCGTCTCGGCGCGGGTGACGGCGACGTCGTGCTCCCCCTCGAATCGTTCGATAAGATCGACGATCTGCCGTTCCAGTGAATCGACGCCGTTGTTCAGCGTCACCAGCATCGCGGTCACCACTAGCAGCGCCAACACGACGATGACGGTGCGGGCCTTGTGGCGAAAAAAGCTCTTGAGCACGTATCTCGTGATCATACAAATCAGCGAATGAGTGGATCTACGGGTGGGTGAATCTAATCATCTACGATCAGCCCATCCCGCAGTTGGATCAACCTGCCGGCGAACTTGGCCATCCGCGGGTCGTGGGTCACGTAGACGACTGTCGTGCCCTGCTCGCGATTCAGCTTGACGACGACCTCCATCACCTCAAAGCCCGTCTGCGAGTCCAGTTCGCCGGTGATCTCGTCGCCGATGAGGATGGGTGGGTCGTTGGCCAGCGCGCGGGCGATGGCGACCCGCTGCTGCTGCCCGCCCGAAAGCTCGCTAGGGTAGTGCTTGGCCCGGTCGGCCAATCCGACGCTTTCCAGCAACTGCTCGACCTTGTGGCGGCGCTTGCGGCGGCTGAGCCCAGCTAATGCCATCGGCACCTCCACGTTCTCCCGCGCGGTGAAATTGGCCAGCAGGTTATAGTTCTGAAAAACAAAGCCCATCTTGGTGAGCCGCAACTCGGACAGGCGATCCTCCGAGAGCGCAACGACGTTCTCGCCGTCCACGATCACGTGGCCGCGGCTGGGCTCCTCCAGCCCGCCGACGATGTTCAGCAGCGTCGTCTTGCCGGAGCCGCTCGGCCCCATCAGGCAGATCATCTCGCCGCGCATCACGTCCAGCGAGACGCCGCGCAGCGCCTGCACCGCCTCTTTGCCCATGAGGAAGGACTTGTGGACGTTGTCCACCCGGATGAGAGGAGTCTTTTCCATGGTTTCCATTTATGTATCCTTTGCACTTCACCGCCCTGGTTTGCAGCCTTCAGCAGGTGTGGTATTTACCCCTGAGCTTACCAGAACTGGAAGCGTCCGTGAACTGCCATTTCCTACAGGTGCGACCTGTACATTTCCGCAGGATCCTGTGACTGAACGACGGGACTCAAAGCCAGCCGCGCGCTCTGCGCGCGCGGCTGGTGGAGTGCATCGACGGCGTCGAGCCTCACGCGAGATTCCGTTGATCGGCGCGACGCGCCTGTGCGGCCGCCTGCGTGATCTCGTTGATGTCGTAAAAAGGACCGTCCTTATCGGAAACGACGCCGATGGAGAAGCTCATCAGCGGCGCCGTTGAGCCATCTGGTTGCTCGATGCCGCCCCGCTCTCTGTGGGCAGCGTTGTAGTACGACAGAATGCCTTGTCCAAAGACCTGGCGCAGTTGCTCCACCATCTCAGACACTTGATCAGATTTTGTGATCACGAGAAACACCTCGTTGCTGGCCCGCCCGACGAAATCGTCCAGCGTCCCGAACTGGGTGACGACGTCCTGGATGACGTTGCCCGCAAAGCGCAGGGCTTCATCGCTGGCCACGAAGCCATACTCGGTATTGAACGAGGAGACGTGCTCTACGCCGATGTACAGCAGCGTCCAATCTTTGGTCCGAACCAACTCGCGCAATTGCTCCTCGATCAGCCGGCCGCTGGGCAGATTTGTCTTGGCGTCGGTCATGCTAAAGTGCTGGTGCGCGCGTATGGCGGCCATCACGCGCAAATACAGTTCTTCTGTGTCGAATGGCTTGGTGATATAGTCGTCCGCGCCTGCCTCCAGACCGGCGACCCTGTCCTTGAGCGCGCGCTGTTCGCTCAGGAAGATGATGGGAATGAGGCTGGTGCGAGTTGCCGCGCGCAGTTCACGACAGACGGCGTACCCATCCATGTCGGGCAATGTGGTATCGAGCAGGACGAGGTCGGGCGACTGCTGGCGGCAGTGCGCCAGCGCCTCGCTCCCCTGCGAGACGACATCGACTTTGTGTCCCTGCTCTGTGAAGAAGAGACGGAGCGTGTCGATGGCGCTGGCATCAGCGGTAACGATCAATAATCGATAGCTGTCCATAAAGCGCTTCCTCCTCCCGCCCCGGAGATAAACGACTAAACTCTCCCAGAGTGTACCCCAAAAAAGGCCGATGTGCAAATGCGACATCGGCCTTGGATCTACAACCCGCCTCTCAACAACTCACCCCCGCCGCTCCTCCCGCTCCACCTGTCCGTCCTTCAAGTAAACCGTGCGGTCGGTCTTGGCCGCCACGCTGGGATCGTGGGTGACGATGATGAACGTCTGCCCTTCCTCGTTGAGGGTGCGCAGAAGCGCCATGATTTCGTCGGCAGTGGCGGAATCCACCTCGCCCGTCGGCTCATCGGCCAGGATGATGGCGGGGTGGTTGACCAGCGCTCGCGCCACCGCCACCCGCTGCTGCTCCCCGCCTGACATCTCCAGCGGTCGGTGCTTCATCCGGTCGCCCAACCCCACGTGCGTCAGCAGTTCCTCCGCCCGCTTCCGTGCCTCCCGCTTGGTCACCTCCGCGTACCGCAACGGCAGCATCACGTTCTCCAGCGCCGTCAAGTGGCTCAGCAGGTTGAACTGCTGGAATACGAACCCCACCTTTTCCCGGCGGATGGCTGGCAGCCGCGAGCGCCGCGTCTTGGCGATGTCCACCCCGTCCAGTACGACGGTGCCCTCGGTGGGCGTATCGAGACAGCCGACGAGGTTGAGCAGCGTGGACTTGCCGCTGCCGGAAGGGCCCATCACCGATATGAACTCCCCCCGCTCGACCGTCAGATCGAGCCCGCGCAGGGCGTGCACCTCCGTCGCTCCCATCGGATAGATCTTGACCAGCTCACGTGCCTCTACAATCGCCATAGCAACCTACTCCTCCAGCGGGATCGTGATTCGCACCGTCATCCCCCAACGCAGTTCAGGGTCTGGTTCGTCCAGCTCGATAGTCACCCGGTAGACGACGTCGCCCGCCGCGAGCTTTTCGCCGCGCAGTGCGACCCCGGTGATGCGACCCGTCAGCGTCTTGTCGTCGAAAGCGGTGAAAACGATCTCTGCCTCGCCGCCGATCTGCACCTGGGCCGCGGCCCACTCATCCAGATCGGTCGTTTCCACATGCAGCGTCTTCAGGTCGGCCAGCGTGACGGCGGGGACGCCTGGCTGCGCCCAGTCCTGCGCCTTCAAGTGCAACTCGATCACCCTCCCCGCGAAGGGGGCCACGAGCGTCGCGTTTTCCAACGCTGCCTGCGCCTCCTCCAACGCCAGCTCCGCCGCATCGACGTCCAACTGCGCTGACTTGACCTCCGACTCGCTCGGCCCCTCTTGCAGCTTGTCCAGGTTCCGCTGCGCCTGCTCCAACGACCGGCGCGCCCGCGCCACCGCGTTGTTTGCTTCCAGTAACCGCAGATCGGCATTCTGCACCGCCCGCTGATACGCCCCTTCCGCATCCAGGTACGCATCGTGCGCCCGTGCCACATAGTTCTCTTTCACCCAGCTCTCGCCCCGGTCGTACTTGGCCTGCAGGTCTTGGTACGTGCGGTACGCCTCATCTCGCGCGTACCGCGCCGCCCGCACCTCGTCGCCCACCGCCACGCTGTTCTCCGTCAGCGAGAGGTTCTTCAGTGCCTCCGCATAAGCCGCCTCTGCATCGGCGACGGCCACCTCGGCTGCCGCCACGTCTGCCTCATCCGGCGGCTCCTGAAGCTGTTCCAACCGCAGCTCGGCCTGGCTCAGGCTGAAATCCGCCTGGGCCACGGCTCGCTCCAGGGCACCCGTCTCCAGCCGTCCCAGCATGGCCCCTGCCTCCACGGTGTCCCCTTCCTCCACGAGCCACTCCGCCACCGGTCCTGTGGCGTCGAAGGAGAGATCGGCCCACACCGCCGGCACGATCTCCCCTCGTCCGCGGACGGTGATCCCTGTAGGGGTTTCTTCCTCCTCTGCCCCTGATGCGGCGGGCGTGGGAGAACCGCTCCCCCCGATGACGTTGCTCAGCACCGCGCCACCCACGCAGAGAATGACTGCCAATACGACAAGACCGCCGATGATGAGAAGAAGTCGTCTCAGTTTCATATCGCACCTCCCAATCACATTTCACGTTTTATGTCGTGCGCCTCACGTTTTGCGCTCCGTAACAGAGCGCAAGACATCATCCTATTCCGTCCTCAATGCCACCACTGGATCGAGCCGCGCGGCCCGCCAGGCCGGGAGCAGTCCCGACACCATTCCCAGCAAGACGCTAAAGACCACGGCTCCCACCGCCAGGCGCGGCGTCAGGTCCAGGATCGTGAACCCGCCAGCGGTCTGGGCGTAAAAGTTGATCAGAATGACGACCGGCCAGGCCGCCACGACTCCCAGCACGCCGCCCAGTCCGCCCAGCCTGCCCGCATAGGCCAGCACCTCGGCCAGGATGTCCGTATCGGCCGCGCCGAGCGCTTTCTTCAGCCCGATCTCCTGCGTCCGCTCAGTCACGGCGATGACCATCGTGTTGACCACCGAGACGCTGCCGACGAAAACGGCGATGGAAAACAACCCCGCCATCACGCCGATCAGGATGTTGAACGCAGGCCGAATCTGCTCATCGATGTCGCTTGCCGTCGTCGTACTGATGCCAGGCAATTCAGTCTCGATGGCCTCGGCCACCTCGTGGATACTGGTGCCCGGCTCCACTGCCACCGTCATGAGGCTGATAGGAGCCGACTCTTTCAACACCAGCGCCAGCGCGTCCAACGAAATGTACGCCACCGAGTTGAACTCGATGATATCGCGGGGGATGCGCTTCCAAATGCCCACGACGGTAAAGTCGCGCTCGCGGATGGTGAAGGTGTCGCCCAGGCGCAAATCGTACTTCTCGGCCAGGTCGGCGCCCACCACCACCTCGTCGAGACTGCCGGGGGTCAGGTTGCGGCCCTGGGCGAACTCGACCCGCATGGGCATCTCCAGGCCGTACTCGCCGCTGGGAGAATCGATGCCAAAGAAGCGCCCGCCTACGCCCTGCGTATCCTCCTCTTCGATGGAGCCCCCGCTGCCGGTGATAATCACCTCCCGCACGCCGGGGATGCGATGGACGACGCGGGCCGTCGAGTAGCCAAACGGCACCCCCTCCTCCGCCTCGATGCCGATCTTGCCTTTACTACCGGCAAGCGCATCGTCCATGAAGCCGTTGAGGTACTCGGAAAGGCTGCCCAGGACGACGAGGGAAAAGACGCCGATGGCGATACCGCCCACGGTGAGGATCGTGCGCGTGCTGCGGCGGACGCGGTTGATCAGCCGCAGGATGATGTTGCGCGCGTAGCGGATCCCACTGCCGCCTCGCAACGCCACCACCGGGTCGAGCCGCGCCGCCTGCCAGGCCGGGTAGACGCCTGCCACGACGCCCATCAGCATGGTAAAGACGATGGCGCCCACCGCCAATCGAGGCGTGATCAGGAAAAGCCGCAAGCCCAGCGTGGGGAACAGCGCCTGATTGACGTACGCGGTCACGCCAAAGCCTGCCAACACGCCCACCAACCCTCCCATCCCGCCGATAAAGGCTGCCTCGGCGACCGTCTCGGCCAAGACGTGGGTGTTAGCCGCGCCCAGGGCTTTCTTCAACCCGATCTCCCGCCGCCGCTCGTGGACGCTGATGATCATCGAGTTGACGACGGTAAAGGACCCGATGAGGAGGGCCATGACGCCGCTGGCCCCGACGATGAGGGAAAAGATCAACATCTGCAGCCGAAACTGTTGGAGCGTTTCCTGGGGAGATTGCGCCTGGACGCTGCTCACTTCCCTCTCGATGCGTTTGGCCAGTTGCTCGACGTCCACGCCAGACTGAGGAATGACATAGACGAGGCCGACGCCGAGGTAGGGCGCGTATGAGGACATCTCCTCCGCCACGTCGTAGGACACGTACGCGACGCTGCTCGACGCATCTGGCGTTTGCTCCCAGATGCCGACCACGCGGAAAGGCCGGCCCCGGATCATGAGGATATCGCCGACCTCCAGGTCGCGTTCCTGCGCCAGTCTCCAGGTGACCACCGTCTCCGTGCGGCTGTTGGGCCCGGGCGCCCGGCCCGCGTACAGTCCCACCCCACCACTCGGTGGCTCGAACTCCAGGCCGGGGATGTCGGAGCGCGTGCCGAAAAAGGCCTCCGGGTTGACCAGGACCGTGACGAGCTGTTCCTCTTGCTCCTCGAGGTAGTAGTCGTACATGGTGGCGGTGACGCCTGCTACCCCCTCGACCCGGCGGATCTCGCGCAGCGTGGCCTCCGTCACCGGACGATCCCAGTTCTTGGGCAGGACGAGAATGCGGCCCGTCGCTT
This sequence comes from Anaerolineae bacterium, assembly GCA_034430835.1. Lineage (GTDB taxonomy): Bacteria > Chloroflexota > Anaerolineae > B4-G1 > B4-G1 > JAFGED01. The sequence goes on along the minus strand of DAOUDX010000267.1, from coordinate 19,078 downwards.
CCGCCTCGCCCGATTGGAGGAGGGCCTCGAGGCTCTCGGAGATGGAGCCGACGGCGGTCACGGCAAAGATGCCGACGGCGACGGCCAGGATCGTCAGCGCGGTGCGCGTCTTGCGGCGCAGTAGATAGCGGATGATCTCGATCATTGGGTCCTCTCGGCAATCGACGAACGATGGAGGATGAGCGGCGGAAATCTAGCGCTTGTCCTTCGTCCGATCAGGTATCGCGTCCTCTCTTTCAACGTCGCCGGGGTCGCTTTTATTCGATGTGCCTTGGCGCGAATTGCGCGCTGTGCGGCGGCGAGTATAATTAGCCTGTGGCCCAGAGCGGCAGGGCAAGTCGCCGCAATTATAGCAGGATTTGCCCGACTTGCCATCGGGCGGATGATCGAAATTCACCTTGTACCTTGGTACAATATTGAGGTCGATTGATTCAGTCTCACGAGGAGGTGTGGCGATGTCCAACGAGAGTCCGAATGGGAACAAACAGCCGCTGCACGAGTGGCTGCCGAAGGTGCTTCTCACCTTCCTGGTGTTTCTGGCCCTCATCTTCGTCGTCTACCAGACGACGGCCGGCATGGGCGACCGCGACCTGGGTGACAGGAGCATGTGGGTGCTGCTGGTGGCGATGGTGCTGCTGGTGCTGCTGCCGGTCGTTGATCGCATCCAGACGATCAGCATCTCGCCCACAGGCTTTGAGGCCAAGCTGAGCGAGACCAAAGCCCAGGCGCTGGAAAAGGTCGGCGCGCTGGTCGAGGACCCCCAGGCGGCGGAGACGGCGCGGGCGCAGATCCTCCAGGCCAAAAGCCCTGGCCAGGTGCAGGCCGCGGTGGAGCAGGCGGTGCGGCTGAACGTGACGCAGACGGTGGAGGCGGTGAAGGACGCCATCCAGCGCAAGCGCAAGTGCTACGTGCGCTACCGCCCGGTGCCCGACGAGCCGGTGCAGAGCTACTACGTCGCGCCGCTCGACATCAAGCCGGGCAAGTCGCCGACCACGAAAGCCCACGACTACCTGTGGGCCTACTCCTACGAGCACGAGTCCATCCTCTCGCTGCGCCTCGACCGGGTGGTGGGGGTGGAGCTGAGCGAGGAGTCCTTCGACCCGGCGGAGGCGACGGCGGGGTGGAAGGCCAAGCAGCCGGAGTGGAACGTAGCGCGGGATTGGTAGTTGGCCGGTTGGCCGGTTTGGCGGGGGAGGGACGATGGCGAAGCGAAAGAAGATCCCCAAGGACATACGCAACCAGGTGCTGGTGGACGCGATGCACCGCTGCTGCCTCTGCCCAGAGCATCACGACGTCGTTGACCTACACCATGTCGTGCTCATCAGCGAGGGCGGGCCGAACACCGAAGAGAACCTGATGGCGGTCTGCCCCACCTGCCACGCCAAGATCCACCGCATCCGCAACCGCTATCCCGTCGAGCAACTGCGCATGTACAAGGAGCGCTGGGACAAGCTGTGCGCGTTGGGGCTGCCACTGGACGTGCGCATCGCGCAGGCGTTCGACACCACCCGCCCACTGCCCCAGATGCCCCCCGGCGTCCCACTGCTCCCTGTTCCCTACATCGCCCACCCCTACCCGGCCCAGGCCCACTTCACCGGGCGTGACGCCGAGCGGGCGGACCTCACCGCCTGGCTCGCCGACGACGCCCACCCCCTCCTGGCGCTGATCGCCATCGGCGGCATGGGCAAGTCGGCGCTGGCGTGGCATTGGGTACAGCACGACGCGCCGGGCGGGGAACTGCCCCTGGACGGCATCCTGTGGTGGAGTTTCTACGACCGCGAGTCCGGCTTCGAGCGCTTCCTGGAGCGGGGGGTGGCCTACGCCAGCGGCGGCGAGATGGACGCGACGGGCTGGCCCGTGCGCGACCGGATGGAGTGTTTGTGCAGGCTGCTGCGTGAGAGGCGCTTCCTGCTGGTGCTGGATGGCTTCGAGCGGCTGCTGCAGGCCTACGCCCGGATGGACGCGCCCTACCTGGCGGACGACGTCGGCGGGGTCGGGGCGCAGCCCCAACAATGCGCCGACCCCAACGTGGGCACCTTCCTCCAGTGGCTCGCCGGGCCGGGGGCGACGAGGACGCTCCTCACCAGCCGCCTCTTCCCCCATGAGCTAGAGGGGCTGGAAGGCGTGGCGCGGGTGGACCTGACGCAGATGGACCCCGACGACGCCGTGCGCTTTTTCCGCGTGCTGGGCATCCGGGGCACGCGCGCTGAGCTTGTCGAAGCGTGCGCCCCCTACGGCTACCTGCCGCTGGCGCTGCGGCTGCTGGGGGGCCTGGTGGCGGAGGACCCGGCCCGGCTCGGCGACATCGCCGTGGCGACCGAGTACGAGATCACGGAGGACCTGCGGGGGAAGGAGCACCACCACATCCTGGAGCGGGCCTACAACGCACTCGGCGAGGAGGTGCGGGAGCTTCTCAGCCGCATCGCCGCCTTCCGCGCGCCGGTGGGGTACGGGGTATTGCAGGCGCTGTTCGGCCCTCACCCCACCCCCGCCGCCCTTCGACAAGCTCAGGGCGGCACCCCCTCCCCTCTCCCAATGGTTGGGAGAGGGGAGGGGGTGGGGGCCGGGGGGTGGGGTGAGGGCTTCCCCACCGAACGCGCCCTCAAAGACGCATTACGCGGCCTCCTGAACCGTGGCCTGCTCTCCCGCCAGGAGGGGACCGGCCACTACGACCTGCACCCGGTGGTGCGGCGCTACGCCTACGAGCGGCTGGGCGATAAGGAGGGCACCCACATTCGCTTGCGCGACTACTTTGCCGCCGTGCCGCAGCCGGAGAAGATAGAGAGCCTGGACGACCTGGCCCCGACCATTGAGCTGTACCACCACACCGTCCACGCCGGGCAGTTCGATAAGGCGTGCGATCTGTTCTATGAACGGCTCAACAAGCCACTCTACTACCGCTTCGGCGCGTATCAACTCCGCATCGAGCTGCTGCGCGCCCTGTTCCCCGGCGGCGAGGCGCTGGCCCCCTCCGGCGAGGCGGCCCTGCCGCTGCTGAGCGACGAGGGCGCCCAGGCATGGACGCTGAACGCGCTGGCCATTTCCTACGCCCTCTCCGGCCAGCCCAGCCAGGCGGTGTCGCTGTTTGAACGAACGAACGACATCTACGAGAACGCGATGGGCAACAAGCAGTACCTTGCCATCGGCCTGGGGGCTGTTGCATCAGGCGCCTATTTTCCACTCGGCGAACTGGCGGCGGCGGAACGGAATCATCGTCGTCGTATCGAGTTATGCCAGCAGGTCGAGGATGAGTTCGAGGAAGCTGTCGGCCACGAGGAACTGGGCTACTTGCTGGCCTATACGGGGGCGTTCGAGGAGGCGGGGCAGGAGTTGGAAACAGCGCAAGAAGTATTTGACAAAATCGGCGCAGAGCGAACCAACTTCGTTTCAGTCGTGAGAGCCTACCGCGCGCTGCGGGCGGTGCTGATGGGCGACGCCGACGGTGCGCTGGCGGCCGCCCGCCGGGCACGAGAACTAGCGGATGTACAGAGTTACGAGGCTGACATCATCCGGGCCGAGTGGCTCCTGGGCGCCGCGTTCCGGGCGCGAGGGAAGTTGGACCAGGCGGCGGATCACCTGGCGGAGGCCCTGCACCGCTGCCACCGCACCAACCTGATCTACTTCGAACCGGACATCCTGCTGGAGCTGGCGCGCCTGCGGCATGACGTAGGGGTAGGGGCGAAGCGCGCTTCGCCCCTACCCACACAACGCGCTTCGCCCCTACCGGAGGCCCTCTCCCTGGCCCGCGAGGCCCTGGCCATCGCCGACCGCTGCGGCTACCGGCTCCAGCAGGCGGATTGCCACAACTTCCTGGCACAGTTAGCATTGGAAGCAGGCAACCTGGACGAGGCGTGCCAGCACGCCCAAACCGCCCGCGAACGCGCCGAGTGCGACGGCCCGCCCCACCGCTACGAGGTCGCCTTCCAGGAGGCCGAGCGGCTGTTGGAGGAGATCGCATCGCGCACGTAGCCGCGGTTCCAAGCCGCGCCTGCGCGCTTTTGGTCATTCGTCATCCATCTTTTCGTCGTCGGTCACAGAAAACGAATTAGGAGGCACAAAATGAAACCATTCCGTGAGAACGTCGCCATCGCCGTCGATGGCGGCGGCATCAAGGGCACCATGGTCGCCCGGGCGCTGGCCGTCCTGGAGGAGCAGGACGTGTTCGGGGGCAAGACGTGCCCGGAGGCCTTCCAGTTGGCAGCAGGCACGTCCACCGGCTCCATCATCTCGGCCGGTCTCGCCGCCGGGCTCACGGGGCAGCGGCTGCACGAGCTCTACATGGGGCTGGGACCCGTCGTCTTCCGCAAGACGCTGCGCAGCATGCTGTGGGTCATCACCCGCACCCGCTACACCCACGACACGCTCAGGCAGTATTTGGAGCAGTACATCGGCACGGGCACGATAGGCGACATCACCTCGATGGACCTGGTCATCACCGCCTTCGACCTGGTGGAAAACCGCACCCGCTTCATCAAGACGGGCAAGGAGGGGTACAAGGACTGGCCGGTAGTCAAGGCTGTGCTGGCCTCCTCGTCGGTGCCCACCTACTTCCCGGCGGTCGATGGGCAGTTCGTCGATGGCGGCGTGGGGTCGTACGCCAACCCCTGCTACGTGGCCGCCTTTGAGGCGTGCATCGCCAAAAAGTGGAAGCCGAAAAAGACGACGATCGTCAGCTTTGGCACGGGACGCGACCCGCACGCCCTCAAGCCGGGCCAGGCCGACCGCTTCTGGCCGTGGAACTGGCTCGCGCCGCTGCTGGGCGCCTTCCTCCAGTCGGCCGACGACCAGCAGGTGCGCCTGGTCAAGACCTTTTTCGAGCAGGTCGATTTTCGCCGCTTCCAGGTCGACTTTGATGCGCCCATCTCCATGGACGACGCCAGCGAGGAAGCCCTCAATACGCTCACCGCATACGGCGACAAGCTGGCGGACAAGGTCATCAACGATCAGCTCGACGCGGCGATGGAATCGGCGTTTAGCTTGCCATCCAAGTTTTACCACCGGTTCATATAGGGCGCCTGGGCACGAAAACACCCGAAACAGATCGCTCCCCTGGCGGCAGATCGCGCTGCTGCCGGGGGGCGGTTGCGCCTATCGACCAGCCCTCCAAAAATCCCCCATCCGGGCACCAGGCGGTGGTGGGATCAGTGGCTTACAATCGCTATGGCTCTGGCGATTTTTAAGCCCTGTCGCTTGCGAAGACTGAACAAAGCGCGGGTTATGCTCTGAATCTTGACAAATCCAGGCCAAGTGTTAAAATCCTGTGCGCCGCCGAGCACCGTCACGTAGCCCGACGACGCTGCACGCGGCTTTGTTTTTTGGAGAGAGAAAAGTGAGCCAAGAAATCATCACCCAAATACTGGCCATCGAGGAGCAGGCCGTCCAGATCCACGACGACGCCCGACAGCAGGCCGACCGCGTGACCACAGAGGCCAAAAAGACGGCCACCACGGTGCGCGAGCAGACGCTGACCCACATGCGCCAGCAGGTCGAGCAGATCGCCGCCGAAGGCCAGCACGCCGCCGAAGTGACGCGGGGCCGCATCATCGCCCAGGCCGAGGCAGAAGCCCAACATCTGGAAAACGTGGCGACGCAGCACCTCGACCGGGCCGTCAGTTTCGTGCTCGACCAGATCGCAGGACGCGAGTAGGGGAACATGTCTGTCACGAGTGTGTCGACCTACTCGATGGTCCACGCCACCGTGCGTGCCCTGTACTCGAACATGCTGGGGCCGGATACGTGGAACGCGCTGGTGCAGGCCAAGGACCTGGACACCGCCCTGAGCGTCCTATCCAAGACCGCCTACTCCACCCACCTGCTACTCAAGGGCATCACCCCACGCCGGGCCGTCTACCAGATCAGGAGACGCCTGGCCGACGTCTACGAAAAGCTCATCCGCCTGCTGCCAGGGGAGGGCAGCCAGTTGCTGCTGTGGCTGTGGCGGCTGTACGAGGTGGACGATATCAAGGCCGTCCTGCGCGGGATCGAGGCGCGCGCCTCCTGGGAACAGATCCTGCTGCTGCTCTACCCCAAGCCCAAGCACGCCCTGCTGTCCCTCGATACGATGCAGAGGATGGTGCTGAGCGGCGACGTGGCGCGGGCCGTCGAGCTCACGCGCCACACCCTCTACTACAACGCGCTGGTCCACGCCGTGGAGCGCTACAAGGCCGAAAAGAGCCTCTTCCCCCTGGAGGTGGCCCTGGATCTGGAGCACCATCGCCGGCTGTGGGAAAGTATCGAAGGGCTCGGAGACCTGGATCGCACGTGGGCGCTGCGCATCGTGGGCAGCATGATCGACATGGACAACCTGCTGTGGGCGATCCGCTACCGCATCTACCACCACCTGTCGGAGGAAGAGATCATCAACTACACCCTGCCCTTCGGCTACCAGGTGCGCGACGAGGACATCCGCGCCATCGCCGCCGGGGCAGACATCACAGAGATCGTGAAACGCGTCTATCCCAAGATCCCCGTGGCGGAAAAGCTGGACGACGAAAGCACCGCCGGCAAGGGTCTGCAGGCGCTGGAGCTGACCCTGCAACGTCGCATCGCGACCCAATGCCGCGCGGCATTCATCGGCAACCCCTTTCACATCGGCATCCCGCTGGCCTACCTGGTATTGAGCGAGTACGAGATCAAAGACCTGACGGTCTTGATCGAGGCAAAAGCGTCCCGGTTGCCCATAGAGACATTCGAACGCATCATGGTTTTCCAATCGACGGCCTACGCAGCCGCATGAGGTGACACTATGTTTCGAGCGCTAGCAATGAGCAAGGTGCAACTGGTCATACCGGAGCAGGTCGTCATTCCGGCGACCGAAGCGCTGGCCGCCTCGGGCGTCTTTCATCCCACGTTAAACAGGTACTTTAGCCCCGAAGACACACCGGACCACGTCAACCAGTGGCGCGATTGGGTCAATGCCTTCACCACGCTGGAGCGGCGCATCATGGACGTGATGGAAGCCCTCGACATGGACGAGGGATCGCCCTCGGCGGAAACGCCCCACCTGATCGAGCCCGACGAGGCCGCCCTGGACGTGGAGCACCTGGAACGGGAGACCCTGACGTGCGTTCGAGAGCTGGAGGAGCAGAAACAGCACCTGGCCCAGTTGCAGCGTTACATCAATCAGTTGCAGCCGGTGGCCAATCTGAACGCGGACCTGGACACCATGCGTAGCCTGCAATATCTCTTTGCGATGATGGGCACCATCCCCACCGCCAACCTGGAACGGTTGCGGAGCAGCCTGGAGCACGTGCCGTTTAAACTGGTCACACTGCGCCGTGACGAGTACCTGGTGACCGTGATTCTGTTTGGCACCCGGCGCGACGCCGAGATATTGACCCGGGCCGCCCGCAGCGCCTACCTCAACCCGCTCAACCTGCCGGAGATATATCGCGGCACGCCGGCCGAGGCCATCGAGGCCCTGCAGACCGGCATCCAGCGCACGCAGGAACGCATCGACGGGCTTCAGGCCGACATCGACCGGCTGCACGAGGAGCGCATCGGCCACCTGCGGCTCTTGCTCTGGCGTGTGCGCGCCAGCCGCATCCTGGCCCAGACCATCGCCCACTACGGACGACTGCGCTACACGTACCTGGTCGAAGGCTGGACGCCCGTCTCCAAGATACCCGTGCTGCAGGAGAAAATCAATCAAGTTTCGAACGAGGTGGTGATCGAAGTAGCACCGCCTCAATCGCGGAACGAGGCCGGTACACCCGTGGCCTTAGAGCAGGTATCCCCGCTCAGGGCCTTCCAGAGCCTGGTGACCACCTACAGCCAGCCGCTTTACGGCGAACTGGACCCCACCCCGCTGATGGCCATCACGTTCCCTCTCATCTTTGGCATCATGTTCGGCGACGTGGGGCACGGGCTCTTGCTGCTGCTCCTGGGGATACTGCTGGCCAGCCGGGCGATCAAAAAGCTGCGCGGCATGGCCCATTTTGGCGCCATCGTCATCGCCTGCGGTGTGACGTCGATGATCTTTGGCCTCCTCTACGGCAGCGTGTTCGGCAACGAGAAGCTACTCACGGCTTTGTGGGTGCAACCCCTCGAGGAGATTATGAGTATCCTGGTCGCCACCGTGGGCATCGGCGCGCTCCTGTTGAGCGTGGGGATGATCGTCAACATCGCCAACGCCGCCATGCTCAAACGCTGGGGGCACCTGCTCTTCGGCCACAACGGCCTGGCGAACCTGGTCTTTTACTGGGCGCTGCTAGGGCTGGCGTGGAACGTCCTGCCAGAGATGCTGGGGTTGGAAGATAGCTTCCGGCTGCCGGAATCCCTGGTCGCCATCCTGCCTCTGGTGGCTGTGGCGGGCGCGCTGATGGTCGCCTTCTCGGAGATATTGGAGAACCTGGTCGAGGGACACCGGCCGCTGGTCAAGGACAGCCTGGGGACCTACCTGGTGCAGTTGCCGGTCGAGATTTTCGAGATGCTCATCAGCCTGTTTAGCAACACCCTCTCCTACGTGCGCATGGGGGCCTTTGCCGTGGCCCACGGCACGTTGAGCCTGGTGATCTTTATCATTGCCGACATGGTCGGAGCGGGCAGCGTGGGGTATTGGGTCGTGGTCGTGCTGGGCAACCTGTTCGTCGTCGGCTTCGAGGGCATGATCGTCGGCATCCAGACGCTGCGTCTGGAATATTACGAATTCTTTAGCAAGTTTTTCACGGGGGGTGGCGCAAACTACCGTCCCCTGATGCTAGTCCCAAAGAAAGAAGCGTAAAGCATTTGATAGGAGGCATGCAATGACTTTGCTTATTTCAACTACCATCGGTATAGGGCTGTTGATCATGGCGTTCATATTCGCGCCGAGGACCATGAAGGGCAAGTCCGACGCACAAATGGCCCGCAAGCTGGTTCTGGGCCTGGGCGGCTTTAACCTGCTGTTGGCCCTGGCGATGATCATCCTGGGCGTCGTGTGGCTGGCTACGCCTTCCACCGCCGAGGCCTCGGGATTGGCCCAGGACCCGGTAGCAGGGGGAGATCCCTACAAGTCGCTCTCGGCGGCGATCTCCGTGGGCTTGGGTTCCATCGGTGCGGCCTACGCCGTAGGCGCCACCGGATCGGCGGCCATCGGCGTCATCGCCGAAAAGCCAGAGACCTTTGGCCGCGTGCTGATCTTTGTCGGCCTGGCAGAAGGTATCGCTATCTACGGACTGATCATCGCCTTCATGGTTCTCAGATAAGCTCAGTAGGTCACGCTGGAAGCGTGACCCGGAGGAAGATATGCTGGTCATCGGTAGCGAAGATGCCGTGTGGGGCTTTGCCCTGGCAGGCGTGCGCGGGCGGGTCGTCAAGTCGGACGAGGAACTCAACCTGGCCCTCGACGCAGCCCTGGCAGACAAGACGTTCGACATCGTGCTGGTGACCGAGGACGTGGCGGATTGGGCTCGCCAGCGGGTGGACACGCTCAAGATACGCAGCACCCAGCCCTTGGTGATCGAGATTCCCGGCCCGGCGGGGCCAAATCCCGACCAACCATCACTGAGCGAAATCATCAGACGAACGATTGGGGTAAAGATATGAAGGCGGAACAAACTGCGACACAAGGATGGCGCGGCGTCTCCTGGGCTGACGAGCAGCCCAGCTTGAGGCCCCAGGACAACATCGAATCGCTGGAACGGGCGATCGTCGAAGAGGCCAGGGGAGAAGCTCAGCAGATCGTGGAGAGCGCCCAAACCCACGCTCAAATCATCTACCAGGAGGCCGAATCCCAGGTCAAGATAGAGGGAAACGTCATCCTGGATCGCGCGCGCAAAAAGGCCGACACGCTGCGCAGCCAGGCGGAGGCGTCGGCGCGGATCGACGCCCAGACGCTAAAGCTAAAGCGCCGCGAGCAACTGCTGGTTCAGGTCTTTGAGCGCGCCCGCGAACAGTTGGCCTCGGCTACCCAGTGGCCGGATTACGACCAGGTGGCGCACCAGTTGGTGCGCGACGCCGTCGCGCACCTGGGCTCCGATAACATCCTGGTCCGCGCCGACCCGCAGACTCAGAAGGTGCTCACGCCGGACGCCCTGGCCGAGTTGGCGAACGAAATCGGCGTCTACATGCGCCCGGGGGAACCTCTCGCCGAGGGCACCGGCATCATCCTGGAGACGCCCGACGGCCACTGCCGCTACGACAACCGGCTGGAGACGCGCCTGGCGCGCATCCAGAGCGCGCTGCGCGCGTCCGTCTATCATATCCTGACCGGGGAGGAACCATGAGCGAGCGGATAGGCCAAGTCGGACATGTGACTTGGATCAATGGACCGGTGGTGCGCGCCCAAGGCTCGCGCAACGTCGGCATGCTCGAGGTCGTCGAGATCGGCGACGAGCACCTGGTAGGCGAGGTCATCGGCCTGGAGCAGGACGTGATCACCATCCAGGTCTACGAGGAAACGTCAGGGCTACACCCTGGCGCGCCGGTCTATGGCACCGGGCTGCCGTTCTCGGTAGAATTGGGGCCGGGCCTGCTGCGCTCCATCTTTGACGGCATCCAGCGCCCGCTGCCCGTGTTGGAGCTGCGCAGCGGGGCCTTTATCGGGCGCGGCATCAAGACCACGCCGCTGTATCGCAAGGACAAGTGGGCCTTCACCCCCTCCGCTGAGGCGGGCCAGGACGTACAAGAAGGCGCCGTGCTGGGCAGCGTGCCGGAAACCGTGCTGATCGAGCACCGCATCATGGTGCCGCCGGACATGGCAGGGCAGCTGACGTGGGTGGCCCCGGCAGGGGAATATACCATCGTCGATCCCATCGCCCGGATAGAGACGGCGCACGGCGAGCGAGAGCTGATGATGCTGCGGCGCTGGTCGGTGCGCCACCCACGCCCTTACGCCCGCCGCCTGCCGCCCAACGAGATGCTGGTGACCGGGCAGCGCGTGCTCGACACGTTCTTCCCCCTGGCCAAGGGAGGCACCGCGGCCATCCCGGGGGGCTTTGGCGCCGGCAAGTCGATCATTCAGCAGCAGATCGCCAAGTGGAGCGACGCCGACATCATCGTCTACATCGGCTGCGGCGAGCGCGGCAACGAGATGACGGGCGTGCTGCTCGAGTTCCCGGAGCTGACCGACCCACACACCGGACGCCCATTGATCGAGCGCACGATTCTCATCGCCAATACGTCCAACATGCCGGTCGCCGCCCGCGAGGCCTCCATCTACACCGGCGTCACGCTGGCCGAATACTACCGCGACATGGGCTACGACGTGGCGCTGATGGCCGACTCCACCTCCCGCTGGGCCGAGGCGCTGCGCGAAATCGCCGGCCGGCTGGAAGAGATGCCCGCCGAGGAGGGTTTCCCGGCCTACCTGGCCGCCCGCCTAGCCGAGTTCTACGAGCGGGCCGGGCGAGTCGAGACGCTCAGCGGCGCGCGCGGCTCCGTCTCCATCATCGGCGCCGTCAGCCCGCCCGGCGGCGACTTTTCCGAGCCGGTGACCCAGCACACGACGCGTTTCGTCCGCTGCTTCTGGGCGCTCGATAAAACGCTGGCCTCGGCGCGCCACTTTCCGGCCCTCAACTGGCTCGATAGCTACAGCGAATATGCCGACGATCTGGAAGACTGGTGGCGCGAGCAGGGATACGAACAGTGGCACGATTTGCGCGAGCGGGCGCTCGAAATTCTGCAGCGCGAGAGCCACCTGGATCAGATCGTCAAACTGGTGGGGCCGGACGCCCTGCCCGACGATCAGCGGCTGATCCTGGAAACGGCGCGCATGCTGCGCGAGGGGTTCCTGCAACAAAACGCCCTCGACGAGGTGGACTCGTATGCGCCCATCGGCAAGCAAATCCACATGCTCGAGATTACCCTGCACTTTCACGACCGCGCCGCGCGCATCATCGCCAAGGGCTGCCCCATCGTCGTCATCCGCGAACAGCCTATCGTGAACACGCTCATGCGCATGAAGACGTCCATACCGGACGAAGGGACAGAAAAGTTCGACGAGATTCGCAAGCACTTGGACGAACAAATGGACGAGGTAGAGAGGCTGTACAAGTGAAAGAGACAGAGATTGGGTGGCAGAAAGAGACAGAGCTTGGGTGGCAAGAGATAAATAGTGTGACCCGCATCGAGGGCCCCATCGTCGTGGTCGAAGGCACCGGCGACGTGGGCTACGACGAGATGGCCGAGGTCATCGACGCGCAAGGGCGCGTGCGCCGGGGCCGGGTGCTCGAGGTCGGCGAGGGCGTGGCCGTCATCGAGGTGTTCGCCGGCACGACCGGCCTGTCCATCGACGAGACCCACGTCCGCTTCCGAGGCGAGCCGATGCGGCTGCCGGTATCGGAGGAGATGCTGGGCCGCGTCTTTGACGGCCTGGGCACGCCCATGGACGGCGGGCCGGAGCCCCTGGCGGAGTACTGGGCCGACGTCAACGGGCAGCCGATCAACCCCACCGCGCGCGTCTACCCCCGCGACTACATCCAGACCGGCATCTCGGCCGTGGACGGGATGAACACGCTGGTGCTGGGCCAAAAGCTGCCCATCTTTTCCGGCGCTGGTATGCCACACGACCAACTGGCAGCGCAGATCGTGCGCCAGGCCACGCTGCCCACCGCCGGGAGAAAGGTGGAGGGCGGCGAGTTTGCCATCGTCTTTGGCGCGATGGGCGTCAAGCACGACGTGGCCAACTACTTCCGCGAGTCCTTCATCTCCACCGGCGCGCTGACGCGCGTGGCGATGTTCCTCAACCTGGCCGACGACCCGCCCATCGAGCGGTTGGTGACGCCGCGCGCCGCCATGACGCTGGCCGAGTTCCTGGCTTTCGAGCGCGGATTGCACGTGCTGGTGGTGCTGACCGACATGACCAACTACTGCGAGGCGCTGCGCCAAATCTCGAATATCCGCGGCGAGGTGCCCAGCCGCAAGGGCTACCCGGGCTATCTCTACAGCGACCTGGCCTCCATCTACGAGCGATCGGGCCGCATCAAGGGCAGCGATGGCTCCGTCACCATGCTGCCCATCCTGACCATGCCCAACGACGACATCACCCATCCCGTGCCCGACTTGACCGGATACATCACCGAGGGGCAGATCGTGCTTGGCCGCGAGCTGCACCAGCGCGGCATTTATCCGCCCATCTCGGTGTTGCCCTCCCTCTCGCGGCTGATGAAGGACGGCATCGGGCCGGGGCGCACGCGGGCCGACCACGCCCACGTATCGGCGCAGCTCTATGCCTGCTACGCCAACGTGCAGAGCGTGCGCTCGCTGGCCTCCATCATCGGCGAGGAGGAACTGACTGCCGTCGACCGGCAGTACTTGAAATTCGGCGACGGTTTCGAGCGCGCGTTCGTCGGGCAGAATGTGATGGAACACCGCAATATCGAAGAGACGTTGGACACCGGATGGCGCGTGCTCTCAGTTCTGCCGCAGGACGAGCTCACCCGCGTCTCTGAGGAAGAGATCGGACAGTACTACGGCAAGCAGAAACAGACGGGCAAGTAGTTCGTAGTGCGCGCCTTCAGCGCGCTGTCCCGGCGATGAATCGCCGACTACAAACGAAATGTGAAAGTAGACAAGTGAAATGGCACGACTTCGAGTTGCTCCAACGCGCAGCAATTTGCTCCGCCTGCGCCAGACGCTAAAGTTTGCGCGGGAGGGGTACGAGGTCCTGGATCGCAAACGCGAGGTGTTGACCACCGAGCTGTTGCGCGTGGCCCACGACGCGGCGGTGCTCCAGGAGAAGGTGTGGGCGGAGCTGGCGGACGCCTACCACGCGCTGGAGGTAGCGCGGCTCTCGATGGGCCGGGAGCACCTGGAGTGGGCGGCCCTCTCCGTGAAGGAGACTATCGACGTCGAAATCAGGCTGCACAGCGTGATGGGCGTGGTGTTGCCCCTCGTCGAGGCTCACGGCGCGCCGCCGGAGACGCCCTACGGCCTGGGCGATACGACCGTCTCTCTGGACGAGGCCGCCGCCCGTTTTCGCCGCGTGCTTTCCGAAGTCCCCACGCTGACCGAGACGATGACGACCGTCTGGCGGCTGGCCCGGGAGCTGCAAAAGACGCAGCGGCGCGTCAACGCGCTGCAGTACATTTTCATCCCGCAGTACGAGGAGACCGTCGCCTTCATCGAGAGCACGCTGGAGGAGCGGGAGCGCGAGGAGACCTTCCGTCTCAAGCGTCTCAAGTCGAAAGGCGCCGAGGTCACCGCCGGCCCGGCGAGGCGCGAGTACGGGCAACCCTACCGCGACATCTCTGGCGGCAAGTCGCCCATCTATCACGACCTGGGTGGTGGCAAGCCGACGTCCCGTCAGTTTGGGTAGGAACGAGGGAGGAAATAAATGGAAGAACGTTCCCTTTTCAAGCACATCCTGGTACCCACCGATGGCTCGGAGAACTCGGTCCAGGCCGGCCGCACGGCCATCCAGATGGCCGTCCTGCACCGCTCGCAAGTGACGCTGGCATACGTGGTAGATAGCGCTACTGTGGACGAGATCGCAGCGGCCACCGCCAAGACGTCGGCGACCATACGCCGCGAACTGGAGCTCCAGGGCCGGCGGTACCTGGACTATCTGATCCGTCTGGCGGGGGCCAGCAACGTGCAGGCGGAGCAGGTGATCCGGGAGGGCACCCCCTACCGGGAGATCGCCGACCTGGCGCGCGAGGAGAAGGTAGACCTGATCGTCATCGGGCGGGTGGGCTGCCGGGGCGCGCGCTGCGCCCTGGTCGGCAGCGTGGCCGAGCGGGTGATCGAGTACTCTCACTGCCCCGTGCTTGTAGTCAGTGATACCCCTTCTAGGCGCTGATGCGAGCGTCACGCCGAGCTACCCAACTTGCCCACCCTGCGGTATAATCTTCTCTTACCGGTCAACGTGTCCATCCGCGCTCCAGCAGCAATCACCTATATTGAGGTGGAGACAAACCAATGGCTAACGATAGGCCCCAAGCCGGTGGCCTAATCCACAAAGATCATCTAGCGATGATCGGCATTATGGATATCCCGTCGCGTCCCGGCGTGAGCGGCAAGCTGTTCTCTGCGATGGACGAGCAGGGGATCATCGTCGAACTCATTGCCAACCTCGTCGGTTTGGGAGAACGGGATCACATCGTCCTGTGCGTGAACCGGGATGATCTGACTCGCGCTCTAGCGGTGGCGGAGTGTATTCGACAGGAGGTCGAGGGAGAAGCCATCACCAGCGACGCCGACGTGGCGCTCGTGAGCATCTTTAGCATCGACTTCCGTGAGAGCCTCAGCGTCGCCAGCCATATGTTCAAAACGTTGGGCGATTGCGACATCAATATCCTCGGCATCAGCACCTCGCTCTCGACCATCACCTGTGTGATCGAAGCTCAGCACCTCGAAAAAGCCCTCCAAGCGCTGCGCGACGCATTCACGTTGCCCTGAACAAAATGGACACGCAACAATCCAAGCTGGGCACCATCGTGCGCATTATCGGCCCGGTGGTAGATGTCTCCTTTGAGAACGGAGACCTGCCTCCTCTGCTGAATGCATTGGTCGTCCACAACAGCCAACACAGCATCACGATCGAGGTTCTGGAACACCTAGACCGTTACACCGTGCGTGGCATCGCGATGGAATCGACAGCCGGCCTGCGCCGCAATATGAAAGCCGTGGACACCAGTTCCCAGATTCGGGTGCCTGTAGGGAAAGAGACGCTGGGGCGCGTGTTCAACGCGCTGGGAAGGCCCATAGACCAAGGGGCTCCGCTGGAAGACGCGCAGACTCGAAGTATCCACCAGCCGCCGCCAGCCTTCGTGCAGCAGCACCCCTCCACCGAGATTTTCGTCACCGGCCTGAAGGTGATCGACCTGCTGTCCCCCTACGTACGCGGCGGAAAAGTTGGGCTGTTGGGAGGCGCGGGCGTGGGCAAGACGCTGCTGATCATGGAGATGATCCGCCACACCTCGGCCGAACACCAGGGTGTGTCGGTCTTTGCCGGCGTGGGCGAACGCACCCGTGAGGGCAACGAGCTGTATCTGCAGATGAAGCGTGCGGGCGTGCTGGACGACGCCGTGCTCGTCTTCGGAGAGATGAACGAGCCGCCGGGAGCGCGCTTTCGGGTGGCGCTCGCAGCTCTGACCATGGCCGAACACTTTCGCGACGTCGAGCACCAGGACGTGCTGCTCTTCATCGATAACGTCTTCCGCTACATCCAGGCCGGCGGCGAGGTCTCGGCCCTGCTGGGCCGCATGACGAGCGCCGTGGGCTATCAGCCTACGCTGGCCACAGAAGTCGGCGCGCTGGAGGAACGCATCGTCTCCACATCCAGTGGGGCCATCACCTCCGTCCAGGCGATCTACGTGCCGGCCGACGACCTGACCGACCCGGCGCCCGCCTCCACCTTCGCCCACCTGGATGCGACGGTAGTCCTCTCGCGCCAACTGGCCAGCCAGGGGTTCTACCCCGCCGTCGACCCGCTGGAATCGAGCTCGCGCTTGCTCGACCCGCGCATCGTCGGTGAAGAACACTACCGCGTGGCGACGCGCGTGCGCGAGATTTTGACGCGCTATAGGGAGTTGCGCGATGTGATCGCCATCCTGGGCATCGAGGAACTGGCAGAGGAAGACCGGCTGCTGGTGCAGCGCGCACGCAAGGTACAGCGTTTTCTCACCCAGCCCTTCTTTGTGGCCGAGGAATTCACCGGGCAGCGGGGATTCTTCGTGCCCCTCGAGGAGACGGTGCGCGGTTTCAAGATGATCATCGAGGGCGAGCTGGATGGCGTCCCAGAGCAGGCCTTCTACATGACCGGAGACATCGACAGGGTCTTGCAGAAACACCAGCGCGCGGCGCAGATACGCGAGACGAGTCGCCCCGTGGAGGTTGCGTGACCCATGGCCAAGGCGATGCAGTTGGAGATCCCCCGAAAGTACCTGTCTCCGGAGAGATGGCGAGCAGACTACGGGATGAGGAGATAGCATAAGGAGGTCTAGGTTCAATGGGAAAAGGCAAAATGCACAGAGTTAGATATTTAGCTTTTATAGCCCTGAACGTGGCGACGATTTTCCTCCTCAGCGGTCTCTTCGCCCTGGCCCAGGGTGGGGAGCGCGTGGACGTCATCACCGTCAAAGGTGTCATTGATCCCCTCGTCGCCCAGTACGTAGGTCGAGGGATCGAGATCGCCCAGCAGGACGGAGCCCAATGCCTGGTTGTTCAACTGGACACGCCGGGTGGTTCGGATGGCCCGATGCGGGACATTGTGCAGGATATGCTGAACTCCCCCGTGCCCGTCGTGGTTTACGTCTCCCCCGCCGGGGCGAGGGCGGGCTCGGCGGGGGTCTTCATCACCCTCGCCGCCGACGTCGCGGCCATGGCCCCCGGCACCAACATCGGAGCCGCCCATCCCGTAGGCATCACCGGGGCGATCACCGGCACGGTAAACGAGAAAGCCACCAACGACGCCGCCGCCTACGCGAGGGCCATCGCCGACAGCCAGGGGCGCAACGCCGCCTGGGCGGAAGAAGCCGTGCGCGAGAGCGTTTCGATTACTGCGAAGGAGGCCGTGGAAGTTGGGGTTGTTGATTTTGTGGCAAGCGATCTGACGGACCTGTTGGAAAAGATTGACGGCAAGACTGTGTCTACGACTATGGGAGAGCGGGTTCTGGCGACGAGGGGCGCCGAAATCCGTCACGTGCCGATGACGCTGCCACAGAGGATATTGCACGCCATCGTCGATCCCAACATCGCTTATCTGCTCCTCACCGTCGGCATGTGGGCCCTCGTCGCCGAATTTTACCATCCAGGGGCCATTCTTCCCGGGGTAACCGGTGCTATCTGCCTGATCCTGGCCTTCGTCGCCTTCGGGAGCCTGCCCGTGAACTGGGGCGGCGTCGCCCTCATCGTCCTGGCCATCATCCTTTTCGTCCTCGATATCAAGGTCGCGGGCTACGGCCTGAGCGTAGGCGGGGTCATCGCCTTCGTCCTGGGCTCGCTGATGATCTTCAGCCCCTTCATCCCGACCTCGCCGACGATGCCCGTGCTCATCGTCTCACGTCCTCTCATCGCTGTAATGACCGCCGCGATTGCCGCATTCTTCCTGCTCGCCCTCTCGGCCGGGATCAGGGCACAGCGGGCCCAGGTAGTCAGCGGGATAGGGACTATGGTGGGAGCGACAGGCAGAGCGACCTCCGACCTCGACCCGTGGGGGACGGTGCAGGTGAAGAGCGAGTTGTGGAGCGCCGTGGCCGAGGGAGGGGAGACGATCGAGAAGGGGGAACAGGTGAGGGTAGTGGCCGTGACGGGGGTGAGACTTCGGGTAACAAAGGAGTAACTAACCAAAGGAGGTACAAAATGCTTGGGAATGCTTTATGAACGCAGAGGGTACCGAGTTCATCATGGACCAGGTAACTAACCAAAGGAGGTACAAAATGCTTGGGAATGTCTTAATCGTGGGCTTTTTCCTAGTGCTGGTGGCCGTTCTTCTTAGCTTGGCCATCAAGATCGTGCGGGAGTACCAGCGCCTGGTCGTCTTCAGGCTGGGCAGAAGCATCGGCCAGAAGGGGCCGGGGATCGTCTTCCTGATCCCCATCGTCGACCGCCCCTTCTGGGTAGACCTTCGGGAACAGTACCTCGAGGTGCCTCACCAGTCCTGTATCACCCAGGACAACGCGACCATCTCCGTCGACTTCCTGATCTACTGGAAGGTGGTAGGCGCCGTAGAGAGCGTCGTGCAGGTGGCGAACTTTGCCGGCGCCTCGCAGGGCATCGCCACGACTACCCTGCGGGCCGTCATCGGCGACATCATCCTGGACGACGTGCTGGCCAAGCGGGAGCACATTAACCAGATACTGCGAGAGAAGCTGGACGAGGTCACCGAGCGGTGGGGGGTGAAAGTCACCGCTGTGGAGATCCGGGAGATTCTGCCGCCGCGCGAAGTCCAGGAGGCCATGACTCGCCAGATGACGGCGGAGCGCAACCGGCGGGCCGTCGTCCTGGAGGCTGATGGGAAGCGGCAGGCCACCATCACGGTAGCCGAGGGCGACAAGCAGTCGGTGATCCTCAGGGCAGAGGGAGACCGGCAGGCGGCCATCCTCCGCGCCGAGGGGTTCTCTTTGGCCCTGGACAAGATTTTCTCCGTAGCCAAAACAGTGGACGCTAAGACCATGAGTCTCCAGTACTTGGAGACTCTGAAGACTCTGGGGACTAG
>DAOUDX010000266.1:0-8528 GCA_034430835.1 Anaerolineae bacterium | reverse complement strand
GGCCATCATCTCCTTATCGATCTGGAGGCGGCCGGCGGTGTCCAGGATGACGACGTCGCAACCCTTCCGGCGTGCCTCACGGACGCCGTTGGCGCAGATCTTGGGAGGCGAGGCGTTCTGGCCTTCACTATGGACTGGCAGCTCCAGTTGGCGGCCCAGCACTTCCAGTTGCGTGATGGCGGCCGGCCGGTACGTATCCCCGGCGACCATCAGGGGCAGGTGCCCGCTTTGCTTGAGATGTAGCGCCAGTTTCGCCACCGTCGTCGTCTTGCCCGAGCCCTGCAGACCCACCAACATAATCACATAGGGCGCAGGCCCGCTCAGATCCAGGCGGCCCGGCTCGCCCAGTGTCTCGATCAGCGCTTGGTGAACGATCTTGATCACCTGCTGAGCCGGGCTGAGGCTCTTCGTGACCTCGGCACCGACGGCTCTCTCGCGCACGCGAGCGACGAAATCCTTGACAACTTTGTAATGTACGTCGGCTTCCAGCAGGGCCAGGCGAATCTCGCGCAGCACCTCATCGACATCGCTTTCTCGCAGGATACCGCGCTTACCCAGCCGCTTGAAAACGGCCTGGAGTTTGTCGGTCAGATTCTCAAACATTGCATCCTGGCTGGCAGCCGTTCACATAACCGGGGCGATTGTAACGGAAAAGCCCTGTTTCGTCAAGTATCAAGGCGCGTTCGTTGCCTGGAGAATCACCGCTGAGGACAGAAACGGTCAAATCCCTGTCTCCGGGCCGGAACGCGCCCGGCACCTGATGACTGCTCGGGCGTCCACCGCCATCGCACCCTCCTCGAACACGAGCAGGGGATTCACGTCGATCTCGGTCACTTCGGGACATTCGACCAGGAGGCGCGAAAGCGCCAGCAGTACCTCGACGATCGATTCCACGTCCACTGGCTGCTCGCCGCGCACGCC
This sequence comes from Anaerolineae bacterium, assembly GCA_034430835.1. Taxonomy (GTDB): domain Bacteria; phylum Chloroflexota; class Anaerolineae; order B4-G1; family B4-G1; genus JAFGED01. The sequence goes on along the minus strand of DAOUDX010000266.1, from coordinate 7,607 downwards.
CCGCAGCATGCGGCTTCCCCGCACCTCGGCGATCATCTCGCTGGCCGATTCGCGTGTCAATGGGGCCAGGCGAAACGCGACGTCCTCAAATACCTCGGCGTACACCCCGCCCGACCCAAACATCACGACCGGTCCGAAGCTGGGATCCCGCTTGCCGCCCAGGATCACCTCCCGTCCTCCGGGTAGCATGCGCTGCACGAGCACCTCTCCCACTTCTGCACCGGGAGCGCGCACCTCCATCCGCGCCAAGAGCGCGGGGAACTCTTCCCGCAGCTTCTCTGGGCCACCGACGTTCAGCGCCACTCCTCCCACGTCCGACTTGTGCGTCACGTCAGTTGAGAGCACCTTGAGCACCACAGGGTACTCCATGCTGGCCGCTGCCACAAGCGCTCCCTCCACGCTGTCCACCACCGCCCATTCAGCTACAGAGATGCCGTAGGCAGCGCACAGTCCCAGGGCCGTGTCCGTCGTCAGCACGCCGTCGCGGACCAATAGCTTTTCGACCTCGTGAGGGCGGCGGGCCGGTGGTGGCGGCAACGGGAACAACCGGGCCGGGTGGGCGGATCGCTCGCGCGAAGCGGCCAACACCCGCACCGCCTCTTCTATCTCAGTGAATATCGGGTAGCCCATCTCCCGCTGGAGTGTTTCAATCTCCGATCTGGGGGCAAAGGGACAGAACGCCACCGGTTTGTACAGCTTGCGGGCTAGCTCACCCAATTGGTAGGCCAGCTCGTGGGAGCTATCGGCCTCGGGGCCGGAGCTGTAGGTGTGGGCTACCAGCACGGCATCGGGATTGAGGACGTTCAGACACTTTTCGACGATGCGCGCGTACAGGCGAAAGTCAAAGATGGCGCCCAGGTCGAGCGGGTTGGTCAGCGCGATGACGTCGGCACGGAGCAGGCTGCGCACGTCGTCCAGAACCTCCTCGGAGATGGGCATGAGCCGGAAGTTGTTGACCTCGGCGGCGTCGGCAGCCACCACCGCGTGACCGCCGGTGCGCGATAGGACGATGAGATTCCGGCCCTGCACCGGCGGCAGCGCGAGCCCCTGTGCCAATCTCACGGCATCGTCAAAGCTGGCCGCCCTGGCGATCCCCGCTTGTCGCAGGGCCACACTGACGATCTCGTCATCGTTGGCCAGCGCCCCCGTGTGCGAGAAAGCCACCTCGGCGCTGGCCCGGCTGACGTTCGTCTTGTGCACGATGATCGGCTTGGGCGACGTGGCAGCCAGCTCGATCAGTCGCCGGCCCTCCTCGATGCTTTCGAGGTAGAGAATGATCACCTCCGTGCCGGCGTCTTGCAGCAGGAAGGACAGATAGTCCACTTCGTCCATGTTGGCCTTGTTGCCCATGCTGACGACCTTGTTGACTCCCAGCCCTGCCTCGCTGAGCATGAGTAGGTACGTGATAGAGATCCCCCCGCTCTGAGCCAGCACCGAAACCGGGCCACGCTTGAACGCTCGCCGCTCGAAGGGCACAAAGGGCAGGCACAAGCCATTCTCCATGTTGACCACGCTGATGCAGTTTGGTCCCACGAAACGGATATCCCATCGTTCCGCCGCTTCGCAGACCCGCCTTTCCAGCTCCTGCCCTTCCTCTGAGAACTCGGAGAAGCCGCCTGACTCGATCACTGCCCGGCGGATGCCTTTCTTTCCGCAACCATCCATCAGGTTGGACACCGTCGCCGCCGGTGTCAAGATCACGGCCAGGTCGATACTGTCGGGCAGAGCATCCACGGACGTGAGGATGGGAACACCGTGCACTTGGCCAGCCCTAAGCCCGACGGCATGGATGTCGCCGCTATAGTTGAACGCTTTCAGGTTGGCGATGATGTTGGCGGCCAGGTTGTCGGACTTTTCTGAGACACCGAAGACGACGACGCTGTTGGGATAAAAGATTCTGTCCATTTCCGCCTCCTGCTACGAGCCAGTTGATTGTATCAGATGAAGACAAAAAGGGCCAATGCGCGATTCGCCAAAAGCACTGGTTTTGTGGTAGAATAGGATGGTGCGGCCGGGTCTTGTGCGTGTTGCTGATTGTGTACAAGGAGGAAGGCATGTCAGTTACCGAGTTGCTGCGGCTGAGTGAGCTATTTCACGAACTCACGTCCGAGCAGATCGAGCAGGTGACCGTCCTGGGTCAGGAAAAGGCCTACAGCAGAGGCGACATCGTTATTCTGGAGGGCGACCCCTCCGACGATATTTACGTCGTCTGCAGCGGCTTGGTCGAAGTGGAAGTCTCCCAGGAGGTGGTCCCCGACGTGGCAGGGCGGCTCCAGGTGAACCCTATCGTCCGCCTCGGGCGGGGCCAGGTGTTTGGCGAGATGGCGTTGTTGGATCGCGGTGCTCGCTCGGCGACGGTGCGCTGCGCTGTGGATGGCACCACCCTCTACATCATCCCCCGCCAGGCTCTCTTGGATCTGTGTAACACGAATCACCACATTGGCTTCGCCGTGATGCGCAACATCGCCGCTGACCTATCGTTCAAGCTGCGCCACCGCAACTTGCAGGTGGGGTTGTCAGGAGGTGTGACGTGATCTACAAGGTCAGCTACGTCGTCATCGGCAGGCCGCACCCGGGGGAGATCGTGAACCGCGATACTCCGCCGCAGATCGGTGACCAGGAGAAACTGGGAGATGAGCTATTCGAGGTCACCGAGGTCATCGACCTAGCCCCACCGCGCGGGGATTTCGCCTACCTCCACGCCACCTGCCGCCCGATGAAGAAAGCCTAGTCCGCCGCCATCCCGCGAGACAACTTGGTGTCTAGGAGCGCTTGCGCTCAAGCTGCATCCTTCGGCGGCGGGTCCCGATTTGCCTCAGTGTGTCCGCCCGCCCGACTGCCCATGCCCCATGTGCACCCCAGAGGTTTCCTGTGCGTGAAAAGTTACAGCGCCGTTTCTGGGCCCCTGTCTACGACCGGCTGGCCTGGCTCTATGACGGAGTCGATTGGTTCACGGCCAACACCACCCACCGATTGCGCCGACGGGCGCTGCGCTATCTGCCCCCTGCAGGCAGTCGCCTGCTGGAGATTGGCTTTGGCAGCGGCAGGCTGCACTTGGAACTGGCAGAGCGGTACAAGATGTCGGGGTTGGATCTGGCACCAGGGATGGTGCGCCTGACCAAGCGAAGGCTGGCTGCGTGCGGTAGGGAATCCGACCTATGCATCGGCAGCGCGTACGGCCTGCCTTGGCCGGATGGCACCTTTGATGCGGTGCTCTCCACCTTCGCCTTTAGCGCTTTTCCCGACGCCGATCGGGCGCTGGACGAGATGGCGCGCGTGACCCGGCCCGGTGGGCAGGTGATCATCGTGGACGCAGGAGAGGCATCCAATGGAAATTTCTTTGCTCACCTGCTGGCGAGGTTGTGGGAGGCCTTTGGCGACTTTATGCGGGATGAGATCCCGCTGATGGAGGTACGAGGGCTGGTGGTCGAGCGGGAGGAGTACGGCCCCTGGCGCTGCGTGCACGTTGTGGTGGGGACGCGGCCAGTGCAAGAGGGAGCGGACGCGGGCAGACGTGTTCTGGCATAAGCGATTGCTTGAGCATTGAGCGAAGAAGACAATGGGATGAGCAAATTCGAAAAGCATCTGGCCTTGTGGGTCGCACTCTGTATGGCTGTCGGCGTCGTGCTTTGGCAAACGGTGCCCAGCATCAGCGAAGCCATCGATTCCTGGCAGGTGCGCGGGATTTCAGTCCCCATCGACATCTGTTCCTGATGATGTACCCAGCCCTGTTGGACCCATCATGCTCACCCTGGTTTACCTGGGCAGAGCTCTGGGGAAGAAGGGCTTCTGGTCCCAGCAATGTTGACTTTTGCCACGAATGTGTTAAGATAACACTGCTTGGCCTTATCAGCGGGGACCTTTTATTGTGTTCATTCTTGTTGCCCGTCGTGCGGTTCGATGGCGTGTACTCATTGGTTTATTTCTACTCTTCTATGCAGTACTCTGACATGAGAACCGCCCCCATGCAATAGTCCGGGTTGCCTGGCGTCTTTCTGCAGGTGAGGGCCTTGCTGGTTCTCGCCTGTTTTGTTACAGGCTCTATGCGCTCGGGCTTGAACCGGGAGGGATACCTTATGAGTGCGGATTTCGTTTCCCGCGTTTTTGGGGCGATCATCTTGGGTGTCAGCGGGGCCATACTTGGTGCCTACGTCGTGGTATGGTCAGGAGAATCTCCGTACTGGTACGCGCTTCTCTTTATGTTCGTCGGTGCGCTGACTGGGCTGGTATTGACGCCTTATCTGACTGTGCGCCCCTACTTAGCCTTACGCAAACGCATCCGGCAAGCGTCGGCGCAGAAGCTACTGGCCATTGTCCTCGGGTTGATCACGGGCCTGATCGTCGCAGCCCTCTTCTCATTACAACTCTCGCTACTCCCCGAGCCTTTCAATCGGATTCTGCCCTTTGTCGCCGCACTTATGTTTGGTGCGATCTTCATAATGATCTACTATATGCGCGCGGACGATATTTTCAGCGCAATTCGTGGGCGGCTACCAGCGTGGAGCGACGACGCAGAGGGGGGCATCAGGCACAGCCTCGTGCTCTTAGATACCAGTGTCATCATTGACGGGCGTATCGCCGATATCAGCCGCACTGGTTTCATCGGAGGCGAACTGCAAGTTCCTCGCTTTGTGCTCAACGAGCTTCAACACATCGCCGATTCCCCCGATGTCTTGAGGCGCAACCGAGGGCGGCGCGGGTTGGATATGTTGCGGCGGCTCCAGGAAGAGTCTGTCACGCCGGTGAGCATCACCGATAGAGACGTTGAGGATGCACGAGAGGTGGACGATAAACTGGTGCTGCTGGCAAAGCGGCTGCGCTGTCCTATCATCACCAATGATTACAATCTCAACCGTGTGGCCGAGTTGCAGGGGGTAAGAGTGCTTAACATTAACGAGCTGGCCAACGCCGTCAAGGCGCTCTACCTTCCCGGCGAATCGCTTGTGGTCAGAATCATACAGGAGGGGAAGGAAATTGGTCAGGGTGTGGGATACCTGGACGACGGTACGATGGTTGTAGTGGAGAGCGGGAAGCCCTTTATTGGATGTGAGGTCGAGGTGATTGTGACCAAGGTGCTGCAGACGGCTGCCGGTCGTATGCTCTTTGCCCGCCCGGAGGGGTAGGAGGAGGTAATGAGGTTACAGGTTTTCAACTACTTGACTCGCGAGAAAGAGCCCTTTGAACCATTGGTGGAAGGGCACGTGGGGATGTACGTATGCGGTCCTACAGTGTACGATCACGCTCACCTGGGTCACGCCAAGCTGTACGTGACGATGGATGTGGTGGTGCGCTACCTGCGCTACCTGGGCTACCGGGTTCGCTATGTGCAGAACATCACCGATGTGGGGCACCTGCTGGATACGGGCGAGGATCGCATCATGAAGGGAGCGCGGCGCGAGCGAGTCGAGCCGATGGAGTTGGTGGAAACCTACATGCGTTCATACTTTGAAGATATGGACGCTTTGGGGGTGATCCGCCCAAATATCTCCCCGCGCGCGAGTGCTCATATCCCTGAGCAGATCGAGCTTGTCAAGATGTTGCTCGAGAAAGGGTATGCCTACGAGACAGAGGAAGGCAATGTCTATTTCTCCGTGGAAGAATTCCCCGAGTATGGCAAGCTCTCCAAGCGCAAGGTGGACGAGATGGAGGCAGGGGCACGGGTAGCGGTGCGGGAGGAGAAGCGGCATCCGGCAGACTTTGCGTTGTGGAAGCACGCCGAGTCGGAGCACATCCTGCGTTGGCCGTCTCCGTGGGGGGGGGGTTACCCAGGATGGCACGCCGAGTGCACGGCAATGGCGGCCAAGTACCTTGGTGAAACGTTCGACATCCACGGCGGTGGCCTGGAGAACATTTTCCCGCACAACGAGTGTGAGATCGCCCAGTCCGAGGCCGCGAATGGCAAGCAGTTCGCTCGCTACTGGGTTCTGACTGGTTCCCTGACCGTTAGTGGAGTCAAGATGAGCAAGAGTTTGGGGAACTTTCTCACCCTGAAGGATGCGTTCAAGCTCTACAGCCCGGAGGCAATTCGCTACTTTGTCTTGTCGGGGCATTACAGGAGTCCTATAGACTACAGCCGCGATGCGATGCTGGCCGCAGAGCGCGGAATCGAGCGGCTGCACAACACCGTGCGCCTGCTGCGGTCGCGCATGAAGCAGTCTATACCGTCCGGCACAGCGGACCTTTCCCAAGTTACTGACCTGATGAACGTCGGTACGGAGTTCATGGACGCGATGAATGACGACTTTAACACCCCAAAGGCCCTCGCTGTTCTCTTCGACTTTAGCAGAGAGGTGAACACGCGCCTGACCGCTGAACAACCATTGAGCGTGGGCACGCTTGCGGCGATCGATGGTCTGTACCGCGAGCTAGGCGGGCGGGTGCTGGGCATCATTCCCGAGGATTTGACTCAGGACCTGGGCGGCAAGTTGGTTGAAGGGTTGATGGAGATCGTCTTGGATATCCGCCAGCGCTATCGCGAAACAAGAGACTGGGATCGGGCGGACCTCCTGCGCCAGAAGTTGAGCAAGCTGGGTGTCGTGATCGAAGACAGACCCGAGGGGCCAACCTGGCGGGTAGAGAGATAGGGCCGCTTTCTGAGAACCAAGAGGGCGTTGGAGTGCTTGGGCCAGGTGCGGATCGCTCTGCGTCTGGCCTTTCGCTTTACCGGGGGGAGAGGAGACAGGATCGGTGCTTGAGATATTGTACGGTCGGAATGGCGTCTGTGAATCGTTGCGGGCCGGCCGACGCAAGCCCTACAAGCTGATCCTGGCCGAGGGCATCCGGGAGATGGATGCCGTCAATCAGATCGTTCTCCTGGCCAGACAGTCCAGGGTACCGGTGAGCCGAGCCCAGCGGCGCGATCTGGACCGGCTCGGTGACGTTCATCACCAAGGGGTAGCGCTGGAGACGAGCGACTACCCCTACAGTTCGCTAGCCGGTATCTTGGCGCTGGCCCGGTCGCGGGGCGAGGCTCCGCTGCTCCTGCTGCTCGACCTGCTGAAGGACCCACAGAACGTGGGAAGTTTACTGCGCACGGCGGAGGCAGTGGGCGTTCATGGGGTGGTGATCCAACGGCGGCGGGCGGTGGGTATCACCCCGGCGGTGGTCCACGCCTCGGCCGGGGCGGTGGAGCACCTGCTGGTGGCCCAGGTGACGAACCTAGTGGATGCCATCGGCAGGCTCAAAAGGGAAGATGTGTGGGTGGCGGGGTTGGAGGCAGCAGGCGAGGCACAATTGTATCACAAGGCCGACTTGACCGGGCCGCTGGCGCTGGTGGCAGGCAGCGAGGGGGAGGGTTTACGGCGGCTGGTGCGGGAACGTTGTGATTTCTTGATCCAACTGCCGATGTGTGGCCAAGTCACCTCACTCAACGCGTCGGTGGCGGGGTCGATCGTGCTTTACGAAGTGCTGCGTCAGCGAGAGGCGAAGATGCGAATGGCGCATGGTGGATGACATCGCCCATTTGCGCTCTATCTCACATGGGTGCATCTCTGGAATTGTGACTAAAACCCCCAAACTGAGCACGCTTTTGCCGTGCTTTGGATGCCAAATGGCGTCGTGCGAGACAAATTGGCTTGGGTCATGTAAATCGTTCCTTCGCAGCCAAG
>DAOUDX010000265.1:0-7153 GCA_034430835.1 Anaerolineae bacterium | reverse complement strand
GTCCTCGCGGGTGAGGGCATCCACCTTGTCGCTCAACACATCCAGCACGCCCAGCACCTGATCGCCCAGCTTGATGGGCGCCGCCAGCTCACCCTTGACGCCGGGGAGGTCGGGGTAGGGCACCCAGTTGGGCTTCCGGTGTACATCGGGGATCAGAACAGCCCGGCCAGAAGCTGCTGCGGCGACGACGGTTCCCCTGGCATCGGCTAGTTTCCGATCGGCGTTTTCCATCCCCCTTGCCGCCCGGGCGCATGTCTCAATGAGCGTCAGGGCGCTCGACTCAGGATCGTGGCGAAAGACCTGAACGTGCCAGTAGCCGAGACGCTCCTTGACCACGTTCACGAGGCGGCGGTAAAGCTCTTCCAGGCTGGCGGCAGCAGTGATCTCTTGAGACACCTCGGTCACGAGCTGCACCTGCTCGGTCCGACGCCGGTACAGACTCTCCTGCTCCAGGGCTTTGCGTTCGGATATGTCGCGGATCGAGATGGCCATGTTGCCGGGCTGAGCCGCGCCATTCATCACGGGAGAGACGGTCAGGTAGGCATCGAACAGATCGCCATTTCTGCGCCTCAGTTTCGTCTCGCCGCTCCAACCGCCAGACTCTGCCCGAGCCAACACCTGCCCGTTTAGAATGCTCAAGTCTTTTTCAAACCAAAGATCGGACAGCGGCAGGCCCTCCATCTCCTCGCCATCGAAGTCGTATCCAAAGAGATCGTAGCAGGCACGATTGCAGTAGGTCTGGTTGCCCTCCAGATCACTGACCAAGATAGCATCGAGCGAGTTCTCCACCAGAGATCGGAAGAGCGCTTCCTGTCTGCGGGCCTGCTTACGGGCGCTGGCTCTCTCTTCCAGGTCTTGGAGAGATATCGACGTAGTAGCCTCCTGAGCCACTTCAGAGGCTTCCACTTCAGAAAACAGAGCTGTCAGCCGAGTTTCGATCTCTTTGCCCTCATGCACGATGCATCAACTCCTTTGCAAGCGCGCGGTACTGTTGAGCACCCCGCGTTTCCGGCGCATAGCACGTGATCGGTTCCCCAAACACCGGGCTCTCCCGCAGCTTGGTATCCACCTCAACAATGGTCTCGAACATCAAACCATTCAGCCCTTGCTGTAGTTGAGCGAGGACGGCCTCGCAGATCCTGTTGCGCCGGTCAAACATCGTCACTAGGACACGGTAGGCCAATTGCGGGTTGGTTTTTCTGCGCACCAGTTCTGCCAGCTCGATCGTGCGGCGCAAAGCGTTCGCGGCATAGAACTCGCACTGTGTGGGAATAATCAACAGATCCGCCGCCGTCAGAGCGTTGAGAGTCAGCATGCCAAAGGCGGGCGGACAATCGATCAGCACAACGTCGTACAGAGCATCGTCCATGGCCTCCAGCCCGCGCTCCAAGAAGAACTCGTAATTCGGCCGCCCGTAGAGGACTTTTTCGAGAACAGCCAGATCCGGACCGGCAGGGACGATGTCCAGCCCAAACGGCGTGCCTTCACGGCTAACGGTCACCAGCGAAGCGTTTCCCAGCAACGCTTCGCCCACCGTGTGTCGCAGCTTGGCAGGGTCTAGTCCCATCGAAAGCGTGAGATTGGTTTGGGGATCCAGATCGATGAGCAAAACAAGCTGTCCCATCTCGGCCAGACACGCCCCGAGAGAAAGACAGGTCGTCGTCTTGGCTACGCCGCCCTTCTGGCTGCAGATGGCAATGGTCACAGTCATCGCTGCAAATCCCTTCGCTTCTCACACACTCAGCACCTCGCGAGTTACTCGCAAGTGACAGACTCCTACGGTATCATGATACATGCCCTGGGGTAAGAAGGGGTTACAGCCATGTTACAGACCGGTTACCAAGAAGCAGTTGACGGCGCGGGCGGAACGTGTATAATCGGTGCATATCTTTCCAAAGACTTGGCAGAATAGCAGAGCAGGAGCCTGATTATATGATCGACGTGAACGAGTTGCGCAAAGGGGTTACCTTCACGATGGACGGCGAGCTATACAAAGTGTTGGAATACCAGCACCACAAGCCAGGGCGAGGAAACGCCATCATCCGCACCAAATTGCGCAACCTGCGCACCGGCGCGACTATCCAAAAGAACTTTACCTCCGGCGACCGGGTGGAGGACATCCGCATCGAGCGACGCGGCGTGCAGTACCTCTATACCGACGGCGACTTGTACCACTTCATGGACACCGACACCTACGACCAAATGCCCATATCCACCGCTGTGTTGGGCGATCAGGCCATCTATCTCAAAGAGGGAATGGAACTGATCCTTTCAACCTACGAAGGACAACCCCTGGACGTAGAATTGCCGACAACTATCGATATGAAAGTCGTCGAGGCCGAACCGGCGGTCGCGGGCAACACCGCCACCGGCGCGCTGAAGAAAGTCACGCTGGAGACTGGCCTGGAGGTGCAGGTGCCGCTCTTTGTCGAGATCGGTGACACGATCCGCGTGGACACCCGCACCGGCGAGTATGTCACTCGCGTGTGACGGCGCTGCAGTAACGTACCGCCGCTATCGCGGGGCAAGCGAAAAGGAGATGTGACGCGTAAGACGTGAAAGGCTGTGGTTCACAGATCGCACTTCACGCACCACGCATCAGGAAAATGCGCACTCCCGCCGGCACCGAGTGCCCGTACTACTACGAAGACTTTTTCCGTGGACACTCCGTCCAGGAGTGCCGTCTCATCGCTCGCGACGCACAGCGCAACTCAGGCCCGGAGCCGTGGCACCCCGGTCTATGCAGTCATTGCGAGGTGCCCGCCATCCTGCGCGCCAACGCCTGCCCGCACATGGTGCTGGGAGCGCGGGTCGCGCGGCGCTGGCTGGGGCTCACACGCCGCGTCGTGGTTTACGCCGTGTGCGCCGAGCATCAGGTTGAGGTGAAGAACCCTTACGCAGGCTGTGGTCACTGCCGCCCACAGGTGCCGACGATCCTGGACGCAGATGTGGTAGAGGAGGAATAACACGATGTTCAAGGCCATCCTGCTCGACCTGGACGACACGCTACTGGCCAACTCGATCGAGACGTTTATTCCTGCCTACTTCAAAGCCCTCAGCGACTACATGGCCCCCAAGGTTCCCCCGGAGCGCTTGATCACAGAGTTGATGCGCAGCACGAGAGCGATGGAAGCCAACGACGGCACCGGCCCCACCAACGAGGAAGCCTTCGCCGCCGCCTTCTACCCGAAACTGGAGCACGAGCGATCCGAGCTGGAGCCAGTCTTTGAGAGATTCTATGCCGAGGAATACCCGAATTTACACAGCCTGACCCGCCCCCTCCCGGAAGCCCGCCTCCTGGTAGAATGGGCCCTTGAGCACGGCTTGCAGGTCATCATCGCCACCAATCCGCTGTTCCCCCGCACGGCCATCGAACAGCGGCTCGACTGGGCCGGCATACCCGTGACCGAATTCGACTACGCCCTGGTGACCACCTACGAGAATATGCACGCCACCAAGGCCAACCCGGCCTACTACCGGGAAATCATCGAAAAGCTGGAGCGGCAGCCCAAGGAATGTCTGATGGCGGGCGACGACTGGGATCGCGATATGCTCCCGCCGGCCTCCATCGGCATTCCCATCTTTTGGGTCACCAAGCCCGGTGACACGCTGCTTCCCATCCCCCCGATGAAGGAAATGAAGAGAAGTGTATTGATCGGGCAGGGAACCCTGGCAACTCTATGGGATTGGATCGGAAGGGGAGGGCTGGAGCTGTGGTAGAAACCCCGCCGCCCAACGCGGTTGGGGCCTGAATGGCCCCTGGTAGCCGTTACAAGTCCTGGAACAAACAGTGGCGGGAGACTTTGCGTCTCCCGCCGATTTTGATCTCTGAACCTGCTTCGATTGAACAGAAGCTCTCTTATCGCCTCTTCTTGAAAGACACGTCAACAAGAACAGCCAAAATCAGGACGATACCTTTCACCAGTTTTTGCCAGGCGGCCTGGACGTTCAGTATCTGCAGGCCGGTCCCGAGACTCGTGATGATGAGAGACCCAGTTATCGCTCCAAAGATGGTGCCCACGCCGCCCAGAGTAGACGTGCCGCCCACGATGCAGCTGGCGATGGCGTCGAGCTCGTAGCCCGCCCCGGCAGCGATGGTGCCGTAGCCCACGTAGGAGGCCATCGCTACACCGGCTACACCGCACAGGAACCCCATCAGCACAAAGACGCCAAAGATGTTCTTGCCGGTATTGACGCCGGACAGTCTCGCCGCCTCGCGGTTGCCGCCGATGGCGTACGCATAGCGCCCGAAACGGGTGTTGTTCGAGACATACGTCATCACAACAACGGCGATGGCCAGAAGAAGAACCAGAACCTGGATGCCATTATACTCATTCACCATGAGTATATACCCAACAACCAGCCCCGCGAACAGCACCGTTTTGAGCAAATCGAGGTAAACAGGTGCCAGATCGAAACCGTACCGCCGTTTCTTCCGGCGGCCGCTGAACATTCTAAAAAACAGCAAAGCAACGACGAGAGCGGCGATGATCCACCCGACGTAATCGGGCAAGTACGCCTGTGCAATCACCGCCAGGGCCGGCTGGTCCGCCGCGATCGTCTTGCCTTCCGTCACGAGCAAGATAGCGCCGTCAAGCATCCACATAGCGGCGAGGGTGACGATGAACGATGGGATTCTCCAGTAAGCGATGATATAGCCCTGAAGTACACCGATCAGCGCACCGGTTGCCAGGCCGGCCAGCACGGAAATTGTTGTGGTTAAAATCGGCTGATCCGGGAGGATCTGGGTCCATACATCATCCTGAAGCTTGGCCACGACGACGGACACAAAACCGGCCAATTTGCCCACCGATAGGTCGATGTTGCCCGTGACGATGACGAGGACCATACCGGCGGCAAGGAAGGACGTGATCGCCATCTGTCGGAACAGGTTCGAAAAGTTTCGCGGCGCAATGTAGTTAGGCCGCATGAGGGTGAAAAACGCCCAGATGCCGATCAGCGCCAAAGTGATTGCGTACGTCTGCATATTGGCGCGGAACTGCCTGGCAAGGCTGGAAATCACGTTCTTGATGGATCCTTTCGAGTCTGTGTTCATCGAGGCCACCTCTTGGAGTATAATATGACTTTAAGCGATGCTGCCAACAGCATTGCCGGAATCATTTCCGTTGGCGACACCCGTCGCCAGTGCCATGATCTTTTCTTCGTTTGCATCGGCGATATCGAGCGTGCCGGCGGACGCACCCTCGTGCATGACCACGACCCGATCGCTCATGCCGAGCACCTCCTCGAGCTCGCTGGAAATCATGATGATCGCAATGCCCTGCTCGGCCAGGTCGTTCATGAGCTTATAGATCTCGTACTTGGTGCCCACGTCGATGCCCCGCGTCGGATCGTCCATGATGAGCACCTTTGGCTTCGACATGAGCCATTTGGAGATGACCACCTTTTGCTGATTGCCGCCGGACAGTGAGTCACAGGGAACGTGGAGGCTGGGGGCCCTGATATCAAGGCTCTTGGCAAACTTTAGGGACGCGTTGAGTTCGGCCAAGTTGTCGATTCTGAACCAAGATGCGAACTGGTCCAGGTTCGGTAGGGATATATTCTTCAAGACCGATTGCATGAGCACCAGCCCATGCCGTTTCCGATCCTCCGGGACTAGGCTGATCCCATCCAACATCGCTTCTCGGGAGCTTTTTGGCCTGACCTCCCGTCCTTCCAGTCTCATCGTCCCCTCAGTAATCTTGCCGTACTCGCCAAAGATCGTCATCACCAGCTCGGTACGCCCCGAACCCATCAGGCCGGCGATGCCAAGGATCTCGCCCTGGCGAAGGTTGAAGGATACTCCTTTGACAACCTCGCGCCCAGCCTCTTCAGGATCCTGGGCACGAATACCCTCCACCTCGAGAATCACCTCGCCGGGCTTGCGGTTCCCTTTCGGGAAACGCTCCGTCATTTCGCGCCCGACCATATAACCAACGAGTTTCTCAACGCTCAGATCCTCGGACGGCTGGGTTGTGACGACCTTGCCATCCCGCAGGACAGTGATCGTATCGGTGATACCAAAGAACTCTTCGAGTTTATGCGTGATATAGATACAGGTCACCCCATGTGATTTGAGCGTCCGCAAGATCTCCTTGAGACCTTCGATCTCGTCGTCGGCGAGAGCGCTCGTCGGCTCGTCGAGGATCAGGACCTTGGCATCTTCCGACAGGGCCTTGGCGATCTCCGTCATCTGCATCTTGCCGACCCCCAGAGAGCCAACGACTGCTTGTGATTGAATATCCAGGTTGTATTTCTTCAAGACTTGCTGGGTATCTGCATAGAGCTTGTCCCAGTTGATTCCTGGGCCCTCGACCGGTTCTTTGCCCAGGAAGATATTCTCGCCAACCGTCATACTGGGCACCAGGGTAAGCTCCTGATATACGATCGCGATACCCTCTTCGGTGGCTTGCCGGATGGCGCTGCGCTCCAGCTTTAACTCCTGACCCTCGTATATGACAGTTCCTTCATAATCGCCCCAAGGATATACGCCGGCCAAGATCTTGACCAAGGTTGACTTGCCAGCGCCATTCTCACCACAGATGCCATGGATCTCGCCGCGCCGGATTTGAATGGATACATCCTTCAGAGCCGTAACGCCAGGGAACTCTTTGGTGACTTTTTGAATATCAAGGATAATGCCATTACCCACAGCAGTCTCGTCATTCATCGCACGTTTCTCCTTTAGAAGAGAGGGCCTCCTTACCAGAGGATATTATACACCATTTTGATAAGGAGGCCCAACTCCTTCAGAAGATCAGGTTTGCCCTAATCTGGTGTTGGAAACACCTCAACTAGGGCTTTGGCGGACGATCGGCTTCGGGAATGTCCCGATAGACGTCGTCGTAGCTCTGGAAGCCACTGACCACTACCAGATCGTACACGTTGTCCTTGTTGACCTGGTAGACAGGCAGGAACTTGCAGGGCACCTCGCCTGTCTGGCTGGCATCGTTGGTCAGCTCGGCCAGGGTGAACATCTCCAGACCCGCATCCTGGCCCTTGATCAGCTTATCAGCCAGCTCCACGGCCAGCGGCGATAGATCGCGGATGTCCTTGAAGACCGAGACGGTCTGCTCACCCTTGACGATGCTGTTGCAGCCATCGGCGGTGGCATCCTGACCCGAGATCGGTACCACACCGGCCAGTCCCTGGG
>DAOUDX010000264.1:0-24438 GCA_034430835.1 Anaerolineae bacterium | reverse complement strand
CTGTATTCCCCACTGGGGCTGCAAAAAGACATACTTTTGGTGCAACTCGCCCCACTTCGATGCTATGTATGGCGCTATTTAGGGCTGACGCCCCACCAACAACCTATTTCCCCATTTATTGAACAGTCACGTTAGCCGCAACGGTTGACGGTGATCCTCCCGCGTGGTATAATCTGGGCAACAGATTGCACTTGTAAAGACGACGAACAGGAGGAGTAGGCGGGATCGGCCCTGGCGAGCCGAATCCGGACAGAGAGGGGGATGCCGACCTGCGGTCGGTCGCTGCAAGTCCCCCGCAGCGCTCCCCGCCGAAAGTCGCCTGGGAGTCGAGAGGCCGAAACGGATCAATGGACATCGGACAAGCCTCTCCGGGTTCGCCCGTTAAAGCGAGCGCCTTTGTTGGAAGGCGACTGGAGTGCAGCGCGGCATCTTTGCCATAGCTGAACCAAGGTGGTACCACGGAAGTTTACCCCTTTCGTCCTTGGACGGAAGGGGATTTTTGTGTAGCAGAATTAGGAGGTGCGTGATGGCCGAGAAACTATCCAAAACCTACAACCCTAAAGAGCACGAGGAGCGCCTCTACAAGTGGTGGGAGGAGCAGGGCTACTTCCGCCCTGAAAAGCAGGTCAAGTTGGGCCTAGCGACGCCCGACGGCCCGCGTTGGTGCATCACCCTGCCGCCGCCCAACGTCACCGGCGCGCTGCACTTAGGGCATGCGATGGTCGCCGCGGTCGAAGACCTGATGACGCGCTACAACCGCATGAAGGGCCGCCAGGCGCTCTTTCTGCCCGGCAGCGACCACGCCGGCATCGCCACGCAGAACGTGGTCGAGCGCGAACTGCGCAAGGAGGGCCTCACCCGCCACGACCTGGGACGGGAAAAGTTCATTGAGCGCGTGTGGGAGTGGAAGCGCGTCTATCACGCCCGCATCAGCGAGCAGACCAAGCGGCTGGGCATGTCGTGCGATTGGACGCGCGAGCGTTTCACGCTCGACGACGACCTGAGCCGCGCCGTGCGCACCGCCTTCGTGCGCCTGTACGAGAAGGGGTTGATCTACCGGGGCGCCTACCTGGTCAATTGGTGCCCACGCTGCACCAGCGCCATCTCCGACCTGGAAGTGATCCCCGAAGAGCGCGACAGCCATCTCTGGCACGTACGCTACCCACTGGTCAACGAAGCTTGGGATGGCCCTTCCCCCCCCTCTGCCCCCCCAAAAATGGGGGGGGAAGGGGGGGGGCTGTGGGGT
Organism: Anaerolineae bacterium; assembly: GCA_034430835.1. Classification (GTDB taxonomy): domain Bacteria; phylum Chloroflexota; class Anaerolineae; order B4-G1; family B4-G1; genus JAFGED01. Next base: position 23,192 of record DAOUDX010000264.1, on the reverse strand, counting down.
TCCGGTCAATGGGCCGCCGGCGCCACCGAGTTCATCCAGATGGCGACCACCCGCCCGGAGACGATCCTGGGCGACACTGCCGTGGCCGTCAACCCGAACGACCCGCGCTGGCAGCGCTTCGTTGGCAAGACCGCTGTGCTGCCTGCGCTTGGTCGCCGCCTCCCCATCATCGCCGATGAATCGGTGGACCCGGAATTCGGCACCGGCGCGGTCAAGGTCACCCCCGCCCACGACCCTACCGACTACGAAATGGGGCAGCGGCACAACCTGGAAGCGGTGAACGTGATGACAGATACGGCGACGATGAACGAGAACGCCGGCCCCTACGCCGGACAGGATCGTTTCGAGTGCCGTCGCGCCATCGTGGCCGACCTGGAAAAGGAAGGATTGCTCGTCAAGGTTGAGCCGTACCACCACGCGGTGGGCACCTGCGAGCGCTGCCACACCGACGTCGAACCGCGCATCTCCACGCAGTGGTTCGTCAAGACCAAGCCGCTCGCGGAGGCGGCGATGGCTGCCGTGCGCGATGGGCGTACCGTCATCATCCCAGAGCGCGAGGAGAAGCGTTTCTTCCATTGGATGGAGAACATCCGCGATTGGTGCATCAGCCGCCAGTTGTGGTGGGGCCACCGCATCCCGGTCTGGTACTGCGACGATTGCGGCCAGCAGACCTGCGGCCTGACGGAGCCCATCACGTGCGCCCACTGCAGCAGCAGACGTATCCATCAGGACGAGGACGTGCTCGACACCTGGTTCTCCTCCGGCCTGTGGCCCTTCTCGACGCTCGGCTGGCCGGAAGCGTGCGCGCCCGACTACCGCCGCTACTATCCCACCGACATGCGCGAGACCGCTTACGAGATCCTGTTCTTCTGGGTGGCGCGCGAGATGATGCTGGGGATCGAACTGACCGGCCAGACCCCCTACGCGCTCGTCTACCTGCACGGGCTGGTGCGCACCGGGGAGGGCAAGAAGGTCAGCAAGTCCATGGAGGACGTTGATGAATACGACCCGCTCAACATCATCGAAAAGTATGGCTGCGACGCGCTGCGCTACACCCAACTGACCAGTTCCACGCCGGGCGTGGACATGAGCCTCGACCCGCGCCGCCTTGAGGGCGCGCGCAACTTTACCAACAAGATCTGGCAGGCGGCCCGTTTCGTGCTCTCGAATCTCGAAGGCGAAACCCCCTACCTCAAATCTCAAACCTCAAATCTCCAGCTTCCTGACCGCTGGATTCTCTCCCGCCTCAACCACCTCGTCGAAAGCGTGAACAAGCTCTTCGATGCCTACCAGTACGGCGAGGCTGGGCGGCAGATGTACGACTTCCTGTGGGGCGAGTACTGCGACTGGTACATCGAAGCCTGCAAGGTGCGGCTGTACGATGAAGCAGCCGATAAGGACACGCCGCGCGCCGTCTTGCTGCACGTGCTGGAAACGTCGCTACGCCTGCTGCACCCCTTTATGCCCTTCGTCACCGAGGCGCTCTGGCAGGCGTTGCCTATCCCCCCCCTTCCCCCTCCGCGAGCAGGGGGGACAGAGGGGGGGCACTCCCTTATGCTCGCCCGCTGGCCGGAGGTGGACGGGGTGTTTCTCGATGCCGAGGCTGAGGATCAGATGGCACTGATGATGGAGTTGGTGCGTGGTTTCCGCAACCTGCGTGCTGAGTACAACGTGACGCCTGGTAAGCGTATTCCGGCCCTCATCGCCGCCGGCGATGCTGCCGGGTTCCTGGAAGATCAGCGCGCGGTGCTGTGCTCCCTGGCCAAGCTGGATGCCGATCAACTAACCATCCAGCCGACTATCAAGCCCCCCGACCAATCGGCCACCGTCGTGGTGGGGGATGTGGTGGGCTACCTGCCGCTGGCCGCGCTGGTCGATCTCGACGCTGAGAAAGAACGGCTGGGGAAGGATCTAGCCGACGTCGAATCACGCATCGCCCGCAGCCAGGGTTTGCTGGCTGGTGAGTTTGCCCGCAAGGCCCCCGCGCACATCGTCCAGCGCGAGCGAGACAAGCTGGCCGAGCTGCAGGCGGAGCAGGCCAAGCTGAAGGAGCGGTTGGCGGCGTTGAAATAGACGCCTCTCCCGCCTTTGCGGGGGAGGGCTGGGGTGGAGGTATGAAAATCGACCTCAACTGCGACATGGGGGAGAGCTTTGGCGCGTACCGCCTCGGCGACGACGAACCGCTGATGGCCCTCATCACCTCTGCCAACATCGCCTGCGGCACCCACGCTGGCGACCCGCAGGTGATGGACCGTACCGTGCGCCTGGCTGCGCAGCAAGGCGTGGGAATCGGCGCGCACCCCGGCTTTCCCGACCTAGTGGGCTTTGGCCGCTGAATGGTGGCATTCCTGAAAGCGTCGGCGTAGACCGTGAATTCAGGCCGGGCCTCTGGGTCTGCTAGACCTCGGAGGTCCTATTCTCCCCGTGACTCTCCCCCTGACATGGTGTTATAAATAGCATCCACAAACAGGAAGGGAGGTCCCGTTTCCCATGTCCGTTGACTCCAAGATCGAGAATTTGAACGAAATGCGCGAGCAGGCCCGTGCGGGCGGCGGCCAGGAGCGCATCGACAAGCAGCACGCCAAGGGTAAGATGACGGCCCGCGAGCGGCTGGAAAAGCTGCTCGACCCCGGCTCCTTCCGCGAGATCGACGCTTTCGCCACTCACCGTGCTACAGGGTTCGGCCTGGAGGGAAAAAAGGTCTTGGGCGATAGCGTCGTCACCGGCTGGGGCACCATCGGGGGGCGGCAGGTCTATGTCTTTGCCCAGGACTTTACCGTCGTCGGCGGGAGCCTGTCGGAGGTGCACGCCGAAAAGATCTGCAAGGTGATGGACCTGGCGATGAAGAACGGCGCGCCCGTCGTCGGCCTCGACGACTCCGGCGGTGCGCGCATCCAGGAGGGCGTTACATCGTTGGCAGGCTACGGGTACATTTTCCTGCGCAACGTGGTGGCCTCCGGCGTCGTGCCGCAGATATCGGTCATCATGGGCCCTTGTGCCGGTGGCGCGGTCTACTCCCCCGCCATCACCGATTTCGTCTTCATGGTCAAGGATACCAGCCACATGTTCATCACGGGGCCGGATGTAGTCAAGGCGGTCACGCGCGAGGAGGTGTCCTTCGAGGAGCTGGGCGGGGCGATGACGCACAACGCCAAGAGCGGCGTGGCTCACTTTGCCGCCCAGGACGAAGAGCACTGCCTGGGCCTCGTCCGCCAACTCCTCAGCTACGTCCCGCAGAACAACCTCGAGGACCCACCCTTCTTCCCCACCGCCGACCCAGCGGATCGGCTGGACGAGGAACTGCAGGCCATCGTCCCGGATAACCCCAACAAGCCCTACGATATGAAGGACATCATCCGGCGGGTGGCGGACGACGGTCATTTCTTTGAGGTGCACGAGCATTGGGCGCAGAACATCGTCGTCGGGTTCGCCCGCTTTGGCGGCTTTTCCGCCGGCATCGTGGCCAACCAGCCGATGGTGCTGGCGGGCGCGCTCGATATCGACGCCTCGAACAAGGCTGCCCGCTTCGTGCGCTTCTGCGATGCCTTTAACATCCCTCTGGTTACTTTCACAGATGTGCCGGGTTACCTGCCGGGCGTGGCGCAGGAGCACGGCGGCATCATCCGCAACGGGGCCAAGCTCATCTGGGCCTTTGCCGAGGCGACGGTGCCCAAGGTCACGGTCATCACCCGCAAGGCGTACGGCGGGGCGTACATCGTCATGAGTTCCAAGCACCTGCGCGGCGACGTCAACTACGCCTGGCCCACCGCCGAGATCGCGGTGATGGGGCCAGAGGGTGCGGTCAACGTCGTCTTCCGCAAGGAGGTGGCCGAGGCCGACGATCCCGAGGCAAAGCGTCAGGAGTTGGTGGAAGAGTACCGCGAAGAGTTCGCCAACCCCTACATCGCCGCCTCCCGCGGCTACATCGATGACGTCATCGAACCGGCAGAGACCCGCCCGCGCGTCATCGAGGCGCTCAAGATGTTGCAGAACAAGCGGGACACCAACCCGCCGAAGAAACATGGCAACATTCCGTTGTAGGTAGAGTAATTTTCACCGCCGAGATCGCTGAGAACGCAGAGTTGAAAGAGGAAGAGAGATTTAATCAGATAACGGAACAGATTATTGGCGCTGCTATTGAGGTCCACCGTGCTTTGGGACCGGGGTTGTTAGAATCAGCCTACGAGGCATGTTTGGCTTTTGAGCTTGTGCAGCGTGGTTTAAAAGTCGAACGACAGAAGCCTTTACCATTGGTTTACAAGCAAGTCGAGCTAGACTGTGGATATCGATTGGATCTTTTCGTCGAGGAGTCGGTTATAGTCGAGGTCAAGGCAGTTGATCAATCAGCGCCAATCCATCAGGCTCAGTTGCTCTCCTATCTCAAGCTCTCTGACTGCAAGGTAGGCTTATTGATCAATTTTAACGTCAAGCTACTCAAGAATGGTATCCGCCGAGTAGTGAACAATTTGTGAAATCTCTGCGCGCTCTGTGGTCTCTGCGGTAAGAGATCACTCTCAGGAAAGGACACCATGGAAGAGAAGCAGAACATCTACGAACTGGCATCACACCTGGATGAATCGTTCAGGCGCGCGTTCGTCGGACAGGTGGACGAGCACGTTGCTTTCCTCGTCCGCATCGAGGGCTCCTACCTTTTCCACCAGCATCCCAAGGATGAGTTGTATATCGTGCTGGAAGGGGAGCTAACGGTGGATTTTGAGGATGGAGAAGCTGTCGTCCTGAAAAAGGGCGACTGCCTGGTCGCAGAGGCCGGGCGGAAGCATCGCTCCCGCTCCGACGAGGGAGCGGTGGCATTGATTTTCAAGGATAGGGCCTGTTTGCGGGGTGAGCAGGCGTAGAGAGGAGGTAGAAATGGGTCAGCCTCTAAAGATCTGCGATTTGATGTTGAGGGATGGTCACCAATCTCTCCTGGCAACGCGCATGCGCACCGACGACATGCTGCCCGTCGCGGAAGAGATCGACAAGGTGGGGTACTGGGCGGTGGAGATGTGGGGCGGCGCAACCTTTGACTCTGCGATGCGTTTTCTGGAGGAGGATCCCTGGGAGCGCGTCCGCCGTCTCAAGGCGGTGATGCCCAACACGCCCTTCATGATGCTCCTGCGCGGCCAGAACGTCGTCGGCTACAAGCACTATCCCGACGACGTGCTGGAGCGCTTCGTCGTCCGCGCCCACGCCAACGGCATCGACGTCTTCCGCATCTTTGACGCGCTCAACGACGTGCGCAATATGCGCAAGGCGATGGAGGTCGTCAAGCGGGAGGGGGCACACGTCCAGGCCTCCATGTGCTACACGATCGGACCGCCGTACAGCATCGACTACTACGTCGATCTGGCGAAGAAGCTGGAAGAGATGGACGCCGACACCATCTGCATCAAGGACATGGCCGGGCTCATCACCCCCTACATCGCCTACGAGTTGGTCAGCCGCCTCAAGGTGGAGGTGGATGTGCCCATTCACCTGCATTCCCACTCGACCAGCGGCATGGCCACCGCCGCCCTTCTGAAAGCCTGCGAGGCCGGGGTGGACATCGTCGATACGGCCATCTCCCCTCTTTCCGGCACCACCTCCCACCCGCCCACCGAGTCCATCGTCGCCACGCTGCAGGGGACGGATCGGGATACGGGACTCGACCTGGGCCGCCTGGCCGATATCGCCGCCCACTTTACCGAGGTGCGCCGCAAGTACGCCCACTTCGAAAGCGGCATGTTCGGCGTGGACGTGCGCGTGCTCCAGTTCCAGATTCCCGGCGGAATGCTCTCCAATTTGGTCTCGCAGTTGCGCGGGCAAAACGCCGAGGGCAAGTACGAGGAGGTGCTGAAGGAGGTGCCCCGCGTGCGCGAGGAGTTGGGCTACCCGCCGCTGGTCACCCCCTCCAGCCAGATCGTCGGCACCCAGGCCACGCTCAACGTCGTCCTGGGGGAGCGGTACAAGGTCATCCCCGAGGAGGTGCGGCAGTACGTGCGTGGCTACTATGGCCGCCCGCCGGCGCCCATTGACCCAGAGGTCAAACGGCTGGCTATCGGCGACGAGGAGCCTATCGACTGCCGACCTGCCGACCTGCTCGATCCGGGGATGGAAAAGGCTCGCGAGGAGATCGGCGACTTGGCGCAGAGCGAGGAGGATGTGCTCTCCTACGCCCTGTTCCCGCAGGTGGCGCGCCCCTTCCTGGAGCGCCGCGCTCGCGGCTCCAACGGCAAGGGCCGCGTGGTAGCCGCCATTGCGGGCGTCTTGCTCAAGCGGTTGGAGGAGCAGGCCGTTGCCACGGCTGGCCCCGTCTGTCCGGCTGCTTCCACGTGGAAGGTGAGGTGGCGTCCTGGGGCAGGCCAGTGGACGGGCCTGATCGGCGGCGCGGGAGGGACGCGATGAAGCGCGAGTTCAAGGTCAAGCTGGGAGACGCCGAGTTCCCCGTCGTCGCGGAGGGCAACACCATCACCGTCGATGGGCGCGCTTACACCGTCGAGGTCACCGAGGAGGGCAGGGTGCTGGTCGATGGCATCGCCCACGACGTGGCGCTGGAGGGCGAGACGGCGACGGTGGACGCGGAGTCATACGACGTGCAGGCCATCGGGCTGGCGCTGGCGGCTGCGACTCCGCTGCCTGTCGCTGCCTCCGCACCTATTAGCGCTGAAGCCGGGGCCGGCGCGGTTCTGGCCATCATGCCGGGCAAGATCATCCGCGTGCTGGTCGAGGTGGGCCAGCAGATCGAGGAGGGCCAGCCCGTGTGCGTGCTGGAGGCGATGAAGATGGAGAACGAGCTCCACGCCCGGCAGGGGGGCACCGTCAAGGCGGTGTACGTCAAGCCGGGGGACGACGTGGAGAAGGATCAGGTGTTGGTGGAGATTGAGTAGACGCTGAAGCCTTTGAACTGAGCCGGCCCAGAGGAATCCCTCCGGGCCGGTTTGCTTATCACGTCTCTACCGCCACCCACTGCGGGGCTGCAAGGCCCGCCCGTCGAAGGTGTAGACACGCCGACCTGCATAGAGATCGATAAGCTCCTCGACCTGCTGGCACTCCCTGGCGTAAACCACGTCGCCGTCCAGGGTTGGCGCGTTCATCGAGAAAGGCACGGCGTACCCCTGCCATTCCCCGCCGCCATCCACGATCACCAGGGTGTCGTGCAAATCGGCTTGCTCCAGTATCTCCCGTGGCTTGGCTGTGATGCCGTACAGGCCGCGATACCTGCGGAACTGCACGGGCAGATAGACGAACAGGTTCACGCCCACCAGCAAAACGAGCATGGCCCGATATGCTCGCCACCACCCAAGTCCCTTGCCTCGCACCCAGCGTCCCACGCGCACGATGCCTGCCGCCGAGAGGATGAACAACGCCGATGCGCCCTCATGCAGGTAGCGCGGGCCAAACAAGTCGCCCGTCGCCCAGTAGGCCCCATACGCCAGCGCCAGCGAAAGCGAGGTCGCCGCCAGGAACACGTCCCAGAAGCGGCGCGGTTTGAACAAGAAGAGTGCCACGACAAAGGCCAGGCTGACGCCGGGCCAGCCATGCAGGTGGCTTGCCAGGAGCCAAAGCGGGACGGCGACGTTGTTCACGCCTAGCAGAAGCGTGTGGCCCGCTTCCCTCGGGCCGTGCCCAGGGCCAAAGCCCGGCCGGTCAAAGGGCCAGGCGAGCACGTAGGGCGGGAGCAGCGGATCGCCCATCCAAAGCAGATTGACGTAGAACCCGATGAGTGCCAGGAGCGCAAAGCCCAGAGCCATCACGCTCGCTCGCCGCCACTCGCGGTAGCGCACTAATCGCCACGTGGTGTGCAAGCAGGCAGGAACGGCCACGGCGGCGGCTGTGAAAGGCCGGATGGCGAACGCACAACCGAGCGCCAGGCCAGCCGCCAAAGCCCATCGCGATCTGATGTGACCATTCGCCTGGCAGCACGTCCGGCGGAAGCACCACAGGAACGCCGTGACGAACGCCAGGCAGGCGGTGTGTGACATCATTGAGCCGGAGAGAAGGAGCAAGAAGGGCGAAGTTGCCGCCAGCCCTGCTGCAACCGCACTCGTCAGCAGGCCGTTTCCCACCTCGCGCCCCAACCGGGAGGTGAGGGCCACCGTCAGCGCTGCAAGAGCTGCGTTGACCCACCACGCTTGCCCCATCCATACCCGGATGGCCAGCAGCGCAGGCCATCCGGGTGGGTATTTGCCGAAGCGCCGCCCTTCGTGATCGACGATGAAGGGCATGTGGAAACAATCAGGCTGGGGAGGCAAAGTGGCATATACCTTGCCTACCGAGAAAACCTGGGCCTGGAACAGGTAGGCGACCTCGTCCTCCAAATGCGGCACCTGCTCAAGGACCAGGCTGGCGATCAAACGCGCGGCTGCGAAGACGACCAGGCAGGCCCCTACGGCCAGCCAGTGATACCGCGTCCAGTTTGCCCTTGTACCCATAGGTCAGCCATTCTAACACGATCGCGTTCAAGAGGGAACGGCCCCTACTTATCGCCCCAATTTGCACTTTCTCAGTGACGATGTTAATATGGAACCACCAAGAGGGGTCTCGTCAAGGAGGTTTGTTATGGAAAGCAGGAAACGCTTCTGGGATGCGTTCAAGAACTTTGCCATCATCTTCTCGTTCGCCGTCAACTTTATCACGGTGATCGCGTTGCTGGTGCTCGCCATGCCCGGACTGAGAGCTGCCTTCGCCCTCAAGACCAACACCGTCGAACCGCTGCTGGCGGACTTGGATGCCGCTTTCGTCGGCCTGGGCGAAGCCACCATCGATGCCACTATCGCCATCGACGAACCAGTCGCCATTCAGTTCAACCTGCCCCTCGACCAGCCCTTGCCCGTCAACTTTGATCTGCTCATCGCGCAGAACACGGACGTCTACCTGACCGAAAACGTGCCGCTCAGCAACCTACCGGCCACGTTTAACCTGCCCGGCGGCGGTGGCGTGATCAACGGGACGGTCTCCCTTGCCCTGCCGGCCGGCATGCGGTTGCCGATCCGTCTGAACATGACAGTGCCGGTCAGCACGACCATCCCCGTGCGCATGGCCGTGCCGGTCGATCAGACCGTCCCCATTCGCATGACGGTGCCAGTGCACATCAAGCTGGGGGAGTCCGGCCTCGACCCGGCGGTCGAGGACCTGCGCGCCGTCTTCCGGCCCGTGAATGAGCTGGTCCAGAGCCTGCCCGACGGGATCGAGTTCGGCGGCGGGGAGTGATGGCCGAAACAGCACGCCCCATCTGCGACTACGAGGACTCCGCCTACCGCACCGAGTTCTGGGGGCAAGGGCGGGAGTACGAGGACGCTGCCGAGCGGGCGGCCCTGCGCCGCCTGCTGCCGCCCACCGGCCGCCGCCTGATCGACATCGGCGGGGGCTATGGGCGGCTCTTTCCCCTCTACAGCGGCTACGACGAGGTGGTGCTGTTCGACTACGCGCTCTCGCAGTTGCGGCAGGGCCGGGAGCTCTGGGGGGACGCTGGGCCTGAAGGGAAGCCCCGCTACACCTACGTGGCAGGTGACTTTTACAACCTTCCTTTCACTCACGGGCTCTTTGCCACGGTGGTGATGGTGCGCACACTTCACCACGCTGCCGACGCGCCGGCGGTGCTGGGCGGCGTCGCCCACATCCTTTCCTCCGGCGGCACATTTGTGCTCGAGTTCGCCAATAAACGCAACCTCAAGGCGATCCTGCGTTACTTGCTGCGGCGGCAGGACTGGTCTCCCTTCAACCGGCAGCCGGTAGAGTTCGTAAAGCTGAATTTCGACTTTCACCCAGCCTGGGTTCGAGAGCGATTGTCAGAGGTCGGGCTGCAGGTGCAAAAGACGCGCACTGTCTCCCACTTCCGGCTGGGCCTGTTCAAGCGCACGGCGCCCGCAGGGTTGCTCGCGGCGCTCGACCGGCTGCTACAGCCGACGGGCGCGCTGTTCCAATTCTCGCCCAGCGTCTTCGTGCGCTGTAGAGGCCGCAGCGACAAGCCTTCTCCGCCGCCAGGCGCTTTCTTTCGCTGCACCGTTTGTGGTTCGACCATGCTGGTGGACGAGCAGGACGCACTATCCTGCACCGACTGCGGCGCACGGTTTGGGATGCGCGATGGCATTCACGATTTCAAAGCGCCGATAGAGGGAAGTGTGAGATGAGCAAGCAGGCGCTGTTCACCGATCTGATATTCAACGAGGAAGGTGAGCCGGTCAAGCTGATTTACATCGGCGGCGTGCCCTATTACGGTGTGCCGGACGGAGATTTCCTACGCCACGTCGAGGCCGAGTACGTGGATCGCCAGGTCGTGGCGGCGCTGAAGGAACGCATTCTGCCGATGAAGGACGTCATCATTGAGGGCATGATCCATATGCTTGGCCAGGAGAACCTTTTCACTCGGCCCGCCATCGAGCAAGCCATCGAGAACATGGACAGAATCTTTGAGATAGAAAACGTAGACGTGAACGAGTTGCGCACCGCGCTGTGGATGACGGGCTTCCGCGTCACGGTGGATGTGCACGGCGATGTGGTGCACGTCGAGACACCCGGTGTAGAGGGGGAGGAGTACAACTAAAGCTCGGATAGAGCTTTGCCCCGAGTTGCCCCCTTGCAGGCAGTCGCCTTCAGGGGGCGTTTTGTAAGCACTTGTAAGCGCGCTCGGCATTCGTAAGTGCGGAGGGAAGGGCGTAAGCGATTGTACTTGTGCGGCTTATAGAGTTGGTGTATACTCATCTCATACTACCAAGACGAGGAGGGCTGTATCAATGAAGGTCTCCTGCCTGCAAGAGAATCTGGCCAAGGGCCTGGGCATCGTAGGACGAGCGGTCTCACCTCGCTCCACGCTGCCGATACTTGGCAACGTGCTCCTGACGACCGACACCGGGCGACTCAAGCTCTCCGCCACCAACCTGGAGATCGGTATCAACTGCTGGATCGGCGCCAAGGTGGAGGAAGAAGGGGCGATCACCGTTCCGGCGCGGACGTTCATCGACTTGGTCAATGCACTGCCGCCGGAGCGGGTGGATATGGAGTTAGTCGCTCGCACGCAGACGCTCAATCTGCGCGCTGGCCGCAGCGAGGCAAATGTCAAGGGCATCGACGCACAAGAATTTCCCATCGTGCCGGTGCCCGAAGGGGAGGGGGGCATCCCTGTGGAGGCCGATTTGCTGCGCACAGCGATCGGGCAGGTTGCCCTCGCCGCCGCTGCCGACGAGAGCCGCCCCATCCTCACCGGCGTGCTGGCCAAGTTCGAGGGCGCGCAGCTCACGCTGGCCGCCGCTGACGGCTTCCGCCTGTCGGTGCGCGTCATCGAGTTGCCCCACGCCGTTCCCGATCCCTTCAGTGTCATCGTTCCAGCCCGGGCGCTGGTCGAGCTGGGGCGCATCAGCAGCGAGCAGGAGGATCCTATCGCCGTCACCATCACCCCTACCCGCAACCAGGTGATCTTTCAGCTCACCGATATTGTGCTGGTCTCTCAGTTGATCGACGGCAACTTCCCGGACTACCGGCAGATCATCCCCAAAGACCGCACGACGCACACAGTGGTTGACACTGCTGTGTTCCTGAAAGCGTGCAAGACGGCCCTCATATTTGCCCGGGAAGCGGCTCACATCGCTCGATTGCACATCAAGCCCGCCTCGGAGCTGGCCCCGGGCCAGATGATCGTCGCCGCCATCTCGGCTGAGACGGGAGACGACGTGAGCGAGCTGGATGCCAGCATTGAGGGGAACGAAGTCGAGGTGGCCTTCAACGTCCGGTACCTGATCGACGTACTCTCGGTGGTCGGCACGCCCCAGGTTGCGCTGGGCACGACCACGTCCTCCAGCCCTGGCGTCCTCCGGCCTGTGGGCGATGCAGACTTTACCCACGTGATCATGCCGATGCACCTGGGACGGTAGCCTTTTCGAAACGTTAGACGCCCTCAGGACACTGAGGGCGTCTTTGCTGTGGAAGGCGGGGTGCGCATCATCCGCCTGGGTGGCGCTCTGCCCAAGCTCGCTGCTCCCGCGCCTGCCATACCATCCTCAGGAAGCGAATCGTATCCTTGATGGGATGGAAGTAGCTTGCCTTGCCGATGCCGTAGATGGTACGAATGTTCACCCAGCCGATGCGCATTCCCTGGCAGATTGCCTGGATGATGACCTCGACCTCCAGCTCAAAGCCGGAAGCAGTCAGGTCGAGATTCTCCAAGAGACGGCGAGTGTGGAGGCGATAGCCGCTCTGGTTGTCGTAGATGCGTGTGCCCAGCGCCCGAGAGAGCATCCACGAACCGATGGGATTGGCGAATGAGCGCGGGAAGGGCATTTCGCCAAAGTCGCGCCGGCCGACGATGAGGTCGCCTGCACCGGCCTCGTATGCAGCGACGAACTTGGGAATGTCGGCAGGGTCGTGCTGACCGTCGGCGTCGAGGGTGAGGACAGCCTCGTATCCCTGAGCCAATGCCCACTCGAAGCCGGTCGTCAGCGCCACCCCCTTGCCCTGGTTCTGCGGATGGCGCACGACCGTGGCACCGGCGGCCTCGGCCACGGTGGATGTATCGTCGCGGGAGCCATCGTCCACCACCAGCACCGGCAGGTGCGCCCGCGTGGCCCCCACGACCGAGCCGATACGGGAAGCCTCGTTCCAGGCGGGGATGAGAACGAGGATCGATCCCTCGCCCCGCTGCGGTTCGACAGAATGACGTGAGTATGATATGTTGCAGCCCATTTCGCGAGATACCTGAACGTTCTCGTCTATTATCGCATAATCCCCCCACTTGTCGAGAGCATGGCCTGTCGGTGACTGTTCAATAAATGGGGAAATAGGTTGTTGGTGGGGCGTCAGCCCTAAATAGCGCCATACACGGCATCGAAGTGGGGCGAGTTGCACCAAAAGTATGTCTTTTTGCAGCCCCAGTGGGGAATCCAGAACACGTTCCCAAATTCTGAACAGACACGCCTGTCGCAGGGCCCGGCAGGTTCCGAAGCTGCTTTGCCCCGGCACTCGTGGGGTGTATAATGCGAGCAGAGCTATGAAGCGCACAATAATTCGCGTCACATTGCCTCTCGTCTACTTTGTGCTGGGAGTCGCCTTGGTCTATTTTGGGTTGCCCTCTCGCATTGTCGTTACCTGGGAAACGGCCAGCGAGGTAGATACGGCAGGCTTTGCCCTGTACCGTGGCGAATCCCCCGATGGGCCTTTTCTTCCTGTCACCGAAACGCCCATTCCTGCCGAGGGCGATCCACTGGTAGGGGCTTCGTATCAGTACGAGGATCGGGACCTAGTCTGGGGACAGCGCTACTTCTACCGCCTGGAAGAAGTCGAGCGAAGTGGCTCCCGCAACCCCAGTTCCGAAGTCATCGAAGGGCGGGCTGGTGCCGGCTGGCTCTGGGCCCTGGTAGCAGGAGGGCTGTTGGCCGCGCTGGGAGTCATGGTTGCCTGGTATATCACCCGACCCGACAGGGGGCGGTCTGCAGGCAGCAGCGAGCGATCTCATCCGGCCCTGTGAGCGAATGCTGATGGTAGAGACGGATTGGACATTTGGCGCAGGGGGTGTCTCCCTCACCCTGACCGGCCCCACTGCCTGTGTAGAGCCTTTCAAACAGGCCTGGTCATCGTGGGCAGGCGGGTCACCCGGATGGCGGGTGCGCTTGGTGCAGGATGCGACTCTCCCTGTGCCCGATGGTCCTTTCTTCGCGGCACGTCCGCATTTCGAGGGAGGGCGCTGTTTGCTGGAAGCGCAGGGGCTTGTGGGAGAGGTCCTACCTGACGAAAAGCAAGCTCTCCTGCGGGCACATCCCACTGCTGAAACGGCGGATCTGGCCTACTTTGTACGCACCGTCTTCGCCCTGCGGGCCTTTGATTGTGGCGCGCTTCTGTTTCACGCTGCTGGCATCGTGCACCGTGGATCTGCCTACGCTTTCTTCGGCCATTCCGGCAGCGGCAAGACCACGGCGGCAAGCCTATCGAAAGGGAAGCCCATCCTCAACGATGACCTTCTTCTGCTGTGCCGGGCTGGTCCAGGGTGGGATGCTTGGGCCACGCCTCTAGGGAAGCACAGGGACCTGGACGCTCGCTCGGCTCCTCTGCGAGCCCTCCTGCGACTGGCGCAAGCTTCCGAGGAGCGACTGGAGTCGATGCCACCCGGAGTAGCTCTGGGGGAGCTTGTGGCAAACTCTCCTGTGGTCAATGCCGATCCTGCTCGTTCTATGGCGCTTCTGACCCGCTGGGAGGAGATCGTCCGCAGGACGTCGGTTTTTCGCTTGTATTTCCGCAAGTCTGATACCTTCTGGGAGGTGATAGATGCTCGACTTGGATGACGTGTTGATCCTTGCACCAGGTGTGGTCTCCCGCGAAAGTGACGGTGAACTGGTAGTTGTTCTTCCCGAGCAAGGCAAGTTCGTCGTGCTGAACGAGACGGGGGCGGATGTAATCCAATCGATGGACGGTCAGCGGACGCTGGGAGAGATCGCCGCCACACTGAGCAAGCGCCACGATGTTCCCTTGGAACAAGTGGAGGCCGACGTGCTGGCCTTGGCCGGAAAGCTTCTCGAGCGGAAGGCAGTGCACCAGGTGAGGAGGAGCGAGCAGGTGTGACGCTGCTGATCAAAGCATTGCGGACGCTTTGAGGCGAGAGCTCTGGGCATTCATCAGGTTTCTGCAAGGGGATAGCCTGAGGTTCTGTCAGTTTCCGTGATAAATCGGTGTTTGGACTGGCCGGTTTCCGATTCGACACCAAACTGAAACACTCCCGAAACACACGGGGGGTTGCGCGGATTTCGAAAATATGTTAAACTATGAACAGGTGCCCGAAGGTTTTGGGGCCGGTGCAAAGTATATATTGATAAATATCGTGTGCTTTGCATTTTTAGTTGTTATTTGAGGGGGAATTATGTACGAGGCACCTGATATCGTGTACGAAGGCGATCTTGAGGTTCAGGCAGGAAGTCCAGCCGGTGTTCCCTTGTGGGACGACACGGCGCTAGGTGAGTAGCACGCCCATCGGAGAACTTGCCCACTAATTGCCTTCTTCGGAAAGAAAACGGCAAGTCCGCGAGAGTGGGGTTTTCTGCCTGGGCGGGAATCCAGCGAAGGGCGGGCGGCGTTTGTGGCGAACCAGTGCACTGCGTCAGTAACGCAGTGCACTGATTTTTCAGGTACCGCGAAGAGGTGCTCATCCCTACCCCAGACCATCTTGACCGCCTGCAGCCCGTTTTGAACCCCCAACCATCCCCATACGACTATTAAGGTGAATTGATGGATAGGCCAACCTCATCCTTCACCGACCAGCAGCTACTGCAAGGTACAGCCAGACGCGATGAGGGGGCCTTTGAGAACCTGTATCGACGGCACAGCACTTCCCTCTACAACTATCTGCTCCGCCTGACCCATAAGGAGGATGTGGCGGAGGAGTTGTTGCAGGAAGTATTCGTCGCTGTGTGGGAGGGGGCGAGCCGTTTTCGCGGCCAGGCGAAGGTTTCTACCTGGCTCTTCCGGATCGCCCATCACCGGGCGGTTGATTGGCTGCGCAAACAGCGGCCAACCTTGCTGGAGGATGACGAGCGCCTGCCTGCAGACGATCGGCTAGAACCGGAGACGGAAACGCTGGGAGACTGGCGCGCCGATCAAGTGCAAATTGCCCTGTCCCAACTCTCACCCGACCACCGGGCTGTGCTGGAGTTGCTCTTTTTTCAGGAGCTATCCTACCGGGAAGTCGCTCAAGTTATCGACTGTCCCGTCGGTACGGTCAAGAGCCGTGCCAGTTACGCCAAACGTCACTTGAACGGCGTTCTCAAGCGAATGGGGATCGAGTCCGATGTTTAAGCGGTTGTCCAAGCGAGCAAAAGAGCTGCTGCCCTGGTACGTCAATGGAAGTCTGACCACCAGGGAGCAAGAGGCCGTGGAACGTTGGCTGCGCCAATCCCCCGATGGCTCAGACGAGCTGGCCGATTGGCAGCAAGTGCACGCGGCGGTCAGTGGTCAGACACAGCGGGAGCCTGCGCCAGATGTGTGGCGGCGTGTGACAGCACGAGCGCGATCCCTGGATGATTCCCATGGGCGAACGCAAGTATTACCAAGACCAGCATGGGGTTGGGTTGGCATGTTGGCTGTGGCAATCGTGGCCCTACTGTGGGTCGTTTTCCAGCCGGGGATCGTGCTACAGTGGTCAGTGAACGATGGCCCCATGACTGTTTTCCGTGTGTACCGCGCCCCCGTAGGTAGCACCGATTTTGAGCTGGTGTATGAGACCCATGCACAGCCAGACTCGGGGGAGTACACCTTTGTCGATGCAGTCCTGTGGCCTGGACAGACCTACGTCTACCGCGTGGAGGGTCTGAATCCAGGGGAGCAACCGGCCGTCAGCCAGGCTATCACCGCGAATGCGCTGGAGGCTTTGCCCAGCCAACTGGCGATCATCCTCGTCGGACTGATCGGCGGTTACGGCGCGGCGATGCTGGTACAACAGCTACGTCTTGCCAGTGGTGGACGCTGGGGCCTGGGACGGCTTACGACCTGACCCTCGTCGCTCCCTGCGAAAACTCATAGAGTGATTATCTCCGCCCTCTTCGGGATCGCCGAAGAGGGCGTTTCCTTGTTTGGTTAAAGTTGCTCCAATGAGCGAAGCGTGGTATAATCTGTGCCCGCTGCCGGTCGCCAGGATGGCATTGTCGGCGGCGAGAAGCCTTTCAGAGGGAACGTGAAATGAACCTGGTCGAGTCACTGGAACGCCAACTGGAACCCAACCCGAACATTCCGGAGTTACGTCCCGGCGATACTGTCAACGTACACGCGCGCATCGTCGAAGGTGATCGCGAACGCGTGCAGGTCTTTCGGGGTACCATTATTCGCCTGCACGGCGGTGGTTCAAACGCCAGTTTTACCGTGCGGCGTGTTGCCTCCCACGGCGTCGGCGTTGAG
The DNA here is from genome assembly GCA_034430835.1 of Anaerolineae bacterium. Lineage (GTDB taxonomy): Bacteria > Chloroflexota > Anaerolineae > B4-G1 > B4-G1 > JAFGED01. The sequence continues at coordinate 6,347 of DAOUDX010000264.1, read as the reverse complement.
CGGACTTTCCTGCTGCACTCGCCGCGCCTTGAGAAAGTCGAGGTTGTGCGAAGGGCGCACGTGCGCCAGGCGCAACTCTACTACATGCGAGGGCGGCGCGGCAAGCATGCCCGCTTGCGAGAAAAGCGCATGCAGTAGTCTTGTCTGTTGCTGAACCTTTCATCGAGCGAGTCTGGAGCGGGCGTAGGAGTATCCTACGCCCCTTTTTGCGCACAGGAGGAGGTCGATCTGGCCAGTCTGGGTCGAACAATATGATGCCACGTCGCCTAATGATTATCTCGTTGGTGCTGGCTCTGGCAGCGTGCGCGGCTCCGCTAACCCCTACTCTCACCCCTACGCCAGCCCTTACCCCCACGCTCGCCTCCACACCGACGCCGACCACCCTCCCGACCACTCCTCCTACTCCCATCCCCACCCTCGAGCCGACCGAGCTGGAGGCATTGCTGGTCGAGCCGCCCCCCCGCCCTTTTGCCTACACTGTCGTCAACCCCGCGACGCCGCGCCGGGTGCCCAACGCCGTTCGCAGTTTTTGGGTGATCAACGGCGCGACCCGCGCGCGGCGGGAGGTCACCGCCCGGCTGCGCGTGCAGACCGAGCACGTCGCCATGTGGGTCGAGGAGGGCGCGTGGCACGACGTGCAGTTGCTGGAGCAAGCGGCGTCTCTGCTGGAGACACAGATCTACCCTGCGACGCGTGCCGCCTTCGGCGCCGAGTGGACGCCGGGCGTAGACAACGACCCCCACATTCACATCCTGCACGCCGCCGACTTGGGCGAGGGCGTGATCGGTTATACGTCCACCGCCGACGAGTTCCCCCGCGCACTGTATCCCTTCTCCAACGAAGCCGAGATGATCACCGTCCACATGGACCACGTCGAAATCGGCAGCCCGGCCTACTACGCCCTGCTGACCCGCGAGCTCCAGCACCTCATCCAGTGGTATCACGACCGGAACGAGGAGCGGTGGATCAAAGAAGGGCTGGGGGAGTTGGCCATCCGGCTGAACGGGTTCGATCCAGGCCGACTGGAAAAGGAGTATCTGGCACACCCCAATACGTCGCTCGTCAATTGGGGGGAGGAAGAGAGCGCAGCCCAGATAGGGGCGACCTACCTGTTCGCGATCTATTTTCACGAGCAATTCGGTGACGAAGGCACGCGGGCACTGGTGGCACAGCCGCTCAATGGGACCGCTGGCTTCGATGCGACGTTGGCCGACCTGGGCGCTGACGGCCCCTTCGAGGACCTCTTCGCCGATTGGCTGGCAGCCAACTACCTGGACGGCACGCCGGGGAGCGACGCCCGCTACAGCTACGCCACCCTCGATCTGGAACCTCCAGAGCCCATCGCCACGTACGAGCGCTACCCCGTCACGCTCGATCGATCCGTTGGGCAGTTCGGCGCGGACTACATCTTGCTGCGAGGGGGTAGCGACCTGCGCGTGCAGTTTACCGGGGAGACCGCGACCCCATTGCTGGACCTCCCCCCCCACAGTGGGCGCACCTTCTGGTGGTCGAACCGCGCCGACGAGTCGCTGACCACCCTCACGCGCCCGTTCGATCTTTCTGGCCTCGATCAGGCGACGCTGACCTACTGGGCGTGGTACGATGTGGAAGAAGACTACGACTACGTCACCGTCGAGGTCAGCGCTGACGGAGGGGCGCAGTGGCAGATGCTTCCCACACCATCCGGCACAGACGCGAACCCTCACGGCAACAATCCCGGCTGGGGGCACACAGGGCAGAGCGATGGATGGATGCAAGAGACGGTCGATCTATCGGCCCATGCCGGAAGCGAGGTGCTGGTGCGCTTCGCTTACCTGACCGACGAGGCGGTTGCAGGGGCAGGCTTCGCGCTGGACGATGTCGCCATCCCCGAGATCGGCTACGCCGACGACGTGGAGGGAGGAGACGGCGGCTGGGAAGCGGCCGGCTTCGTGCGCACCAACGACCTCGTACCGCAGCGGTTCCTGGTGTTGCTGATCGGATTGGGCGACACGGTCACCGTCGAGCGGCTGGAGGTGAGGGAGAGTGGAACGACCGAGTGGACGGTGGAGCTGGATAGCGAGGGCTGGCGCGAGGCGGTGCTGGTGGTCTCCGGCCTGGCCCCCCTCACCACATACCCAGCGCCCTATCGGCTGACGATCGAGGAATAGCGGAACGGCGGCTTAGCGCCGTTCCCTCGTCGCTGCCGGGTCAACCCCCGGCGGGAGCGAGAGCTCCGGCAAGGTAGATGCGTCGAGTGGCGCTGTGTCCCCCGTCGAAAAGTGCACGTCATCCAGGAAAAAGTTGCTGTTATTCGCATCCCCATCCATCACAGTGGCGAAGCGCAGTTGGACGGACTGACCTCTCCACGCCGTGACGTCGATCTGCCGGTACGCCCATCCATAGGTATTGCTGGGCTGGCAGAGGTCGTGGGTCACGAGCGTCGTCGAGCCGAAGCGGACGTAGATGTACTCGCTGCCACAGGAATCGTTCGAGGCGATATAGTGCCAGTAGCCCAGCGCGGTGGCGTTGGAGGGAACGGTGACCTGCCGGGCGAGGATCGACGTCTCGTTGGGGGCACCCCCCAGCCACACGGCCCAGTTGCCGCCGTGGGGCGATACGACCAACTCCGACGAGTTTAGAATGAGACCATATCCATGGCTGGAATACTCGCTCCACGACCCGTCGGGGCCATTCTCAAAGTCACCGTTGGCCGGCACCGGCGCGGAGTTGTAGTTTCGCATCGCCAGGGGCAGGTAGACGGTGGGGTAATCGACGTCGCAGGCCACCGTGACGCTGAAGGAGTCGGTCCACGTGCCGCCATTGGCCGCGGTCGTCAGGTTGAAGGTGATGACGTAGCCATCGCGCGTGAGGGGATGCACGGTGAATTCAAAGTCATTGATGTTAGTGCCCGTCCCCCCGGCCGCGATGTCGGGGTAACTGCTGCTGGTGTTGTGGGGCCACGTGACCAATACGCTGGTTGAGGTAATGGCCGCGGTGGCGCCGGTGGCCGTTGCGGTGCCCTCGTTGTAGAGCACAACCCACAACTCGATCGTCTCCCCGCAATTGACGATGCCGTCGTTGTTGCCGTTGCTATCACCGACCAGATTGTCGTCGATCGTGTGGCTGCTATACACCAGCGGCCCGGAGTCGATCCGGGTGGTAAAGCTCCACACCGGCCCCGTGGTATTCCACCCGTGATTGTCGGTGGCGACGACGTACCAGTCGAAGCTCGTATCGTTGAGCAGCGTGCCCAGATTGCAGGTGGTGGTAGATACGTCGTTGCAGATGAGGTTATACGTCGGGGAAGTGCTGAGCTTGAGGTAGACGTCGTAGGTCACCACGTCGCCGGTATCGGGGTCGCCGCCCGTCCAACTCAGGTCCGTGTCGATGGCCTGATCGACGGCCCCATCGGCCGGCGAGGGGTCGCTGGGTGTATCGGGAGAGTGATTGATGTCGCCATAGACGGCGTAGGCCGGCCACCTTCCCACGTTGGAGATGCCGTACCCGATGCGCATGTAGCCGCCGTTCTCGCCCCACCCCGTGTCCCAGGAATTCTTCAGAACCCAGACGCCGTTGCTGCCCTGGCCGTCATCCCACCCGACCAGGACCACGCCGTGATCTGTCAAGCCGCCACAGGCCCGGCTCTCGTCGGTCTCGTAAACGCCGCCGGAGTAGCCGTTGAAGACGGGACCGGAAGCGCAGACGCTGACGTAAACCGGCCCGTGGTCGTAGATGGCCTGCTTGACGTCCGCCACGGATGGGTATTCTGAGATGCCCACATAGCTCCAGGAGATGAGCTTTTCGTGGTGTGTGTGCGACTGGCCGGCGCAAGGACCCTCGACCCCCGTGAGGCCGGACAGGTAGGGGTAATCTGCCTCGTAAACCGCACCCGCTTCCGGCTCGCCCGGCGGCACCCTGTTTATGAAGTAGGCAAAGGCCCGGCTGCCACCGGCGCAGCCCCAGCCATCGATGTTGCACGAGACCAGATACTGCTCAGAGAGGTCGCGGGTGACGCCATCGTCGATCCTGATGAGCGATTCGACCACGCCGGAGGTGGCAAAGGCCCAGCAACTGCCGCAAGCGCCTTGGTCCTTGACCACCGTGCAGCCCCCGTGGTCGCACCAGTTGAAGGCCGAGGGAACGGCCTCTGCGGCGATGGGGCCGAGGTCCTCGGGGGAAGGCAAGGGCACGGGAGTGGCCGTAGCCGCCTCCTCGATCTGGGCGAACGGCCCGGTGGTCTGCACCTGAACGGAAAAGGTCTTGAGCGGTGCGGCCGTCTCCCAGGGCCGGCGGTAGGCCAGCATCAGATCGGTCTGGCCTCCCGCCACCGCCCGCAACCGTATGTGCTGCCGGCCGGGGGAGCCGATCAGGTCCGGCGAGTACGGCTCGAACTCGACCTCTCCCACCTGGCGCAGGATGGTGTCGTCCACCTCCGCCACGGCCCACGTGTAGCCGGTGGAGGGATTGCCCTCCAGGTCGATGACGAAGATCTGATCGCCCCGCAGCTCGACAGTCTGTCCATCGTTCGTCTCGTTCAGCGTGATCTCGTCAGCGCCGGCCACGGCGCGTGCGTCCTGTGACGCCGCCGAACCTCCCATCAGCAGGGCGACGCCGAGTCCCAACAGGAGCGCCAGCGCTACGGCGCGCAACGTTTTCTTCATGCCCATCCCCATCGTGTGACCATTTCCTCTGACATGATAACCAATCAGATGAACAAGCTCAATAGCGCGCTGGTGCTAACGGCCTCTGCGCTGTCGCTCATTCAGCTCCGGCCCAAACGGCGGCCTGCGCCTCGGCGTGGTAGGAGCTGCGCACCAGTGGGCCGCTCTCGACCCACTTGAACCCCATCTCTTCGCCCCGCTCGCGAAACGTTTCGAACTCCTCCGGCGTGTAGTAGCGGGCGATGGGAGCGTGGGCCCTGGTGGGCTGCAAATACTGCCCGATGGTGAGGATATCCACGTTCAACTCGCGCAGATCGCGCATCACGTCCAGCACCTCGTCCACCGTCTCCCCCAGCCCGACCATCAGGCCACTTTTCGTGACTGCCTCCGGCCACAGCGCCTTGGCGTTGCGCAACACGGCCAGCGACCACGCGTAGCGGCACTGGGGTTGCACCGCGCGAAAGAGGCGCGGCGCGGTCTCGACGTTGTGGTTGAGCACGTCGGGCCGCGCGCCCAGCACCACCTGCAGCGGCTCGGCCCGCCCGCGAAAGTCGGGGATCAGTACCTCGACGCTGCAGCCGGGCTGCAGGCGGCGGACGGAGCGGATGACGGCGGCGAAGACGGATGCGCCGCCATCGGGCAGGTCGTCCCGATCGACCGAGGTGACGACGGCGTGTCTCAGCCCCAGCGCCTGCACCGCCTGAGCCACGCGCTCCGGCTCGCCGGGATCGAGCGGGCCGGGTCGGCCGGTCTTGACGTTGCAGAAGCGGCAGTTGCGCGTGCAGGTATCGCCGAGGATGAGGAAGGTGGCGGTGCGGTGTTGCCAGCACTCGCCGATGTTGGGGCAGCGGGCCTCCTCGCACACGGTGTGCAGCCCCTTGGCCCGCATCAGCCGCTTGATCTCGCGGTATTCCTCGCCCGCCGGAGCGCGCACCCTGATCCACGGCGGGCGGCGTTGGGGATGCTCTTGGTTCACCCCCCAGGCTCCAAAGGGGGCACGATCTTTGCCAGTTCGGCAACGAGAGGTGGCAGATCCGCCAAAACGGTATCCCAGACACGGTCGAGGTCAATATCGAAGTAAGCGTGAATAAGCCGGTTCCTCATCGCAACGATACTCGCCCACGGAATCGCGGAATAGCGCTCTTGACATTCCCGGCTCACCCTGGATGCGGCTTCGCCGACGATCTCGATGGCCTCTTGCGCGGCATCCAACATGTGTCGCAACCGTATGGCGTCACTCTTGTGCATACTGCACCTCGGCCGACTGCAACACCTCTCGCCTGAAGTAGCGGCTCAGATCCGCAGGCGTCCTCACATCGGCCTTTCGTCCCAGTATGTCAGAAAGCTCGAGTTCCATACCCGCGAGGCGGATGAGGCCAACGGTAACCCCCGGCTCGAACTCAACCAGCACGTCCACGTCGCTGCCAGGCCCAAAATCGTCACGTAACACCGAGCCGAACAACGCCAGTTTGAGGATGTGATGTCGCCGGCAGAAGTCGTCCACTTTTTTGCGATTGATGGGGATTTGCACACTCATTGCGTTTTCCAATCCACCTGGACAGTTCGGCCCTTGTAGGCCGTAATAAACTTATCCCCCCAGTACCTTACCAATCACATACCCCCTGACAATCAGGCAATTCGTCGCCCTTCGCCCCATTGAACATCTTTTCCCCCATAATAAGCTTACTATGATTTAGTCAATGT
>DAOUDX010000263.1:0-4636 GCA_034430835.1 Anaerolineae bacterium | reverse complement strand
AGCTGCGCACCAGACGGCTCACCTCCTTTCTTTCCTCGGGATTACCCCCAGACACGGCTGGGAGCGGAAAGCCCGCCTATGCGCCCATAACGGGCGCCGCGCGCAACGGGCGGTATGATAACACAAAGGCAGGGTTTTGACAAGTGATCAAGAGCAATTGCCCCCTCCCATACCGAGCTGGCCACGGAAGACCACCCGGCAGCCGGTCACCCCGCACTGTGTTTCGATATGGCCGCCGCGATGAACGCCTTGAAGAGCGGATGGGGCCGCGTAGGCCGCGACTTGAACTCGGGATGAAATTGGCTGCCCAACATGAAGGGATGATCGACCAATTCGGCAATCTCGACCAGCCGTCTATCGGGCGAAAGCCCGCTGAACGCAAGTCCGGCCTCGCTCAACAGATCGCGGTAAGCATTGTTGACCTCGAAGCGGTGGCGGTGTCGCTCCTGAACCTCCGGCACGTCATACGCCTCTGCCGCCTTCGTCCCCGGCGTCAAACAGCAGGGATACAGGCCCAACCGCATCGTACCGCCCATATCGGTGATCGTCCGCTGATCGGGCATCAGATCGATCACCGGGTGTTTGGAGCAAGGATCGAACTCGGTGCTGTTCGGCTCTTCGTTCCCCAGGGCGTGGCGAGCCAGCTCGACGATCATCACCTGCAAGCCAAGGCACAGCCCCAGGTAGGGCACGCGGTTCTCCCGCGCCCAGCGCGCAGCCGCGATCTTGCCTTCGATCCCCCGCTCACCAAAGCCGCCCGGCACGACAACGCCAGCCAGTTTCTCCAACTCATCCCATCCCCGATCGCGCTCCAGATCCTCCGAGCTGACGTAGCGCAGATCGAGATCCCGCCCGTGAGCCAATGCCGCGTGGCACAATGCCTCACGCACGCTGATGTAGGCGTCGTGAAGCTCGACGTACTTGCCGATGATGCCAATGGGAAGCGACGGTTTGGAATCCAAGGTGCGCTCGACGAGATCGCGCCATTCCTTCAGGTCAGGCTCGCCCACGTCCAGCCTCATCCGCTCGACGATGAAATCCCCCAGCCCGGCATCCTCCAGAATCAGCGGGACCTGGTAAAGCACCGGCACCGTCTCCAGCGGGATGACGGCCCGCCGCTCCACATCGCAGAACAGCGCGATCTTTTCGCAGATAGAGTCATCCACCGGCTGGTCGGTCCGGGCGATGATGACGTCGGGCTGAATGCCGATGGAGCGCAGCTCGCGGACGCTGTGCTGCGTGGGCTTGGTCTTTAACTCACCAGTCGCGCCGATATGAGGGAGGAACGTGACGTGAATGTACAGCGTGTTCTCCAACCCCACGTCGCGCCGCATCTGCCGCAGCGCCTCCAGGAAGGGCAGCCCTTCGATGTCGCCCACCGTGCCGCCGACCTCGACGATGACCACGTCCGCCCCACTCTGCTCGCCGACCAGGGCAATGCGGCGCTTGATCTCGTTGGTGATGTGCGGGATGACCTGGATGGTGCCTCCCAGGAAGTCGCCCCGCCGCTCCCGGCCAATGACCTCCGCGTAGACCTGCCCGGTGGTCACGTTGCAGGCCTGGGTCAGGTTTTCGTCGATGAACCGCTCATAGTGCCCCAGGTCGAGATCGGTCTCTGCCCCGTCGTCCGTGACAAAGACCTCACCGTGTTGATAGGGAGACATCGTACCCGGATCGACGTTGATGTACGGATCGAGTTTCTGGATGGACACTCTCACACCCCGCGCCTTCAACACCCGGCCAACGGAGGCCGCGGTCACCCCCTTTCCCACACTGCTGAGCACGCCGCCGGTGCAGAAAATGTATTTGCGCATAGAACACCTCATCCCATTCTGGCTAACAAAGAGAGACGGGGAGCGTCGCCTAGAGGTGACTCTCCCCGTAGAACGTGAAACGATGATGTCCTAATCGGACAGACCAATATCGCTTTTATGGCACTCCCTCCACAGCGCCCTGGTCTTGCATTCCAACTCGTGGCGCACTATACCACATGTCCATGATGATGTCAAACACCCGCGCCATCGGCGCCGGCCACGAGCGGCAGAAAGACGGTGAAAGCACTTCCCTGCCCGAGTTTGCTCCGCAGCTCGATCTCGCCGCCCATCAAAGAAACCAACTGCTTGACGATGGACAATCCCAGACCGGCCCCGGCCTGCTTGCGCGTGGCCGGGTCATCCGCTACCACGAACGGCTCAAAGATACGCTCCTGTATCTCAAGCAGAACGCCACAACCGGTATCCGAGACCTCCAGCGCCCAGTGGCCGGCATCGGGCACGTAAACCCGCACGCCTACCGTCCCCTCGCCGGTGAACTTGATCGCGTTGCTGATGAGGTTGACCAGCACTTGGTGCAGCCGCCACCGATCGGCGGTAACGACCGCGGGAACTGCGTCCTCGATGTGCGTGGTCAGTGTCAATCCCTTTCGCTGCGCCAACACATCCACCACGTCCCGCACGATGCGGATCAGATCGGCAGGCGCGAACGACTCGACGTGTGGGACAGCCTGTCCGGCAGCCATCTGCGCGCTCTCCAGCAAGTTGTTGGCCATGATGAGCAGCCGCTCGCCATTGGCGATGATTCGCGCCATCGTGTCCTGGTGCAACTCCGCCGGCACCAAGCCGTCCTTCATCAGCCTCGCAAAATTGATAATCGCGTTCAGCGGCGTGCGCAGCTCGTGGGCCGTGACGGCAAAGAGCGAGTCTCGCGCCTGCTGCACCTCGGCCTCGCGGGTGACATCGCGGAGCACGGCTACACTGCCGACCACCCCACCCGAGGGTTCCCGAACTGACGCCAGGCTCGCCGAAAACGTCTTACCCCCCCACTCGAAGCGCGTGGGCTCTCCGGTCTCGATCATGTCGTGTATCGCCCTCCAACTGTCGGCGTCCAGGTCGGCGTCTCCCTGGTTCATCAGCGTCTCGATATCATACCCGTTGGTCTCCTCGGCAGACCGTTCGAGGAGTTCGGCAGCAGCAGCATTGACGACGGTGACCCGCCAGTTGTTGTCAAAGACGATGACGCCGTCGGCGATGCTCTTCAGGACGGCACGCAGATCCCCGGCAGCCTGCTCCAGCCGCTTGAGCGCCTCCTGCCACCCCTGCTCAAGCGACCACATGACCAGACTCACGCCGATCACCGCAATGACGAAATCTCCCCCCTCGCTCACCCACTGCATCGGATCGTTCGAATCGAGATTAAACTGCGGCAGTATTCGCAGGCCAATGGCAGCAGTGAAGAACACGTAGATCAAAATACTGACGGTGCCAGCCCACGCACCGCCGGCCTTCAGGCCCAAGAAAACGACCGCCAGGGCTGTAGACAACACCAACCAGATGCGCCCGCTTCCGACCAGGCCGCACTTGTAGAGAAGGTACCAGCCCAGGATATAGGTCACCAGCAGCAGGATCCCGACACGGACTCGATAGCTCAACGAGCGGCGCAGGAGCCAGGTGAGCAGCACAGCGAACCAGACGACGAGGAAAGGCCCTATGAGCACGAAAAGCTCCGCCAGGCCCATTCCCTCCGCCGTCAGGTAGAGCAAAAGGATCGCCACCCCACCCCCGATGACCTCAGCCAGCGTCAAGTGATTCAGAATGACGCCCTGGCGATCCCGTATCTGGCTCCTCCAATCAGACCCAGCGTGTACACCCATCGTCGTCCCTCCCCGAGGCTCACCTTCGCGCCGACCAACGGCAGCCGCATCTTTTCCATCGCAACCTTGGCGCACCTCAGACGATAGCACGGGTGCTCCCCTTTGTCAACCAGGCATCAGTGTTTGTACCTTGGGGCAGCGAGACTTCCGACGTCTTGGTCATGGGTGCAGGCTCTGACAACTGCGCGATCGTGCGCATGATGACGTGTTCTGAAAGCGCCAAAAAGACATCGGAAGTCTGGATTGTGGAACTTGGCCCCCAACCACAGACGCACCCAGCAGTTCGACCGAGTTGACGAATCAGGAATAGTGTGGTATAAGATAGGTCGCAGTTGTCCTAGTTGACCCATCCCGCCCCCAACCCAGGGCGGCGTTCCCAACAGCCTATGGACCCCTCACAAGCCCTAACTACCAGGGAGGTCGCACAGATGTGCGGCGTCACGCCCAGAACGGTCACCCGCTGGATCAAGGCGGGATACTTCCCCAGCGCGCGGAAGGCGCCCGGAAGGACCAGCACCTATCGCATCCCGAGGGATGAGGTCACCGCGTTCATCGATCGCATGTCCGAAGGGATCAGCCCGCAGCGGCGCGGAGAGGCGCTGAAAGAGACCGGCCTATCGACAGACCCTCTCGCCCACCCGGCCCAGCGCGCCGCCCTGACGGGATTGGCAGAAATCCTGCAACGGCTCGAAACGCAATACGCCGGAAAGCTGTTCGCGCTGATCGTCGAGGACGACCCCGACGCCGGCCTCATCTTCGAGTTCACGCTGAAGGCAGCAGGGTTCAATCCCATGACGGTGAGGACGGGCCAGGAGGCGCTGGCGATCATGGCATCCATGCTCCCCAACCTGGTGGTCCTGGACCTGCACCTGCCCGACGTGCCCGGAACGGAGGTGCTGCGGCAGATTCGGGCGGATGGGCGGCTGGCCGCAGTGCCCGTGATCGTGGCCACCGCTCACCCGCAGATGGCGGAAACCATCGAGGACG
>DAOUDX010000262.1:0-7189 GCA_034430835.1 Anaerolineae bacterium | reverse complement strand
GCAAGAACAGCAGGCGCTGATTTTCCTGCACATACCCAAGGCCGCAGGAAGCACATTGAACCAGATCATCCAGCGCCAATACGGTCCGGAAGCTGCCTTCAGTGTGTATGTGGGAGATGAAGAGATCAGAGGCGTGGTCAACCAACTTCCTGCGGAACGAAAGAGGCTACTTCGAGTGCTCGGTGGTCATATGTCCTTTGGGCTGCATGAGCTGTTGCCACAACCCTCCACCTACATGACCATATTGCGCGAGCCGGTTGACCGTCTCATCTCTTTCTTCTACTACGTGCTCCGAAGTCCTGACAATGACCATCATCACCTCGTTACATCCCGGCAATTGACTTTGAAAGAGTACATCCTCAGCGGTATGCTGCCGGATAACGGACAAACCCGACGCTTAGCCGGGATTGATCAGCCGAGCAGGCGTGCCCCGCTGAACGATCCACCCTGTTCTACCGATCATTTGCAGATTGCCAAGAGGAATTTGCAGAAGTATTTTGCGGTCGTCGGGCTCTCTGAGAGGTTTGACGAGACTCTGCTTCTCCTGAAAAGGACCCTTGGGTGGAGAACTCCATTCTACGTCAAGACCAATGTGACCAGGGATCGTCTCTCCAGAGAGGACATCCCTGAGGATACCCTGCGTGTCTTGCGAGAGCATACCGCGCTGGACGTTGAGTTGTATGAATATGCCCAGCAGTTGTTCCAGGAACAGATAAGGCAACAGGGGCCTGGATTCGCAAGGGAATTGGCGACCTTTAAACTCCTCAATCGCCTCTATGGCGTGGGTTATTCGTCCTCCCACCCTCTGAGAAAGGCAGTCAAGCAATTGGTCAAACTGGAGGAAAGGGAGTGATAAGGAAGAGGATACCGCTGTTGCGGGGCTGGGCCATTCTGGCCGTAGTCTGCCACCACGCGGCCAATTGTGGGTTCCTTGCCATGTTCTGGTGGGTGCACCGTTACCGCCCGGTGACCCCGCCCAACTACGACCAAGTGGGCACGATTCCCTATTACATCTTGGCAGTTGTTAATCAGGCAGCCCTGTTCAGCGTTCCAGCTTTTCTCTTCATCTCTGCCTTGTTCATCACCTACGCAGCACATGGGGGCATGCCTGTTCTGAGTTGGAGAATAATCCGGACAAGGCTGCTGAATCTACTCTGGCCGTATCTCATCTGGTCCATCGTGATTTTCGTTGTAGACGGGATGTTGGGGACAGTATACTCCCCAATAGAATACCTGACGAAACTGATAACTGGCGATGCAGTGGGAGCCTATTTTTTCATCCCCGTGCTCGCCCAATTCTATCTCCTCTCACCTTTTCTCGTCCGCTGGGCGAAGGCTAGGCCGGGATTCCTGCTTGCCCTGTCGGCCCTGCTTCAGTTGGTATTGATGGGAGTTCCCTATCTGGGCGGTCTCTGGGGTTACTCGGTCTTGGCGCAAGGAGTGGTCAAGACCTTGGACTGGACGTTCATCCGGTGGGCATTTTTCTTTGTCTCGGGGATGGTGATAGGATTCCGATGTAAGGAGGTGGGAGACTGGCTGGCAGGTCATAGATGGCTCTTGCTGGCTGCAGCAGTTCTTCTAGGAGTCCTGTCTGTTGTGGAATCTCAATTGATCTGGCAGGTGACATCTGATTGGGATTGGGCCTACACTCCACTCAAACTTTCATCCACTTTCTATGCCGTTGTTTTCACACTCGCGTTTCTGGCCTGGGATTTCCGCTTCCTTCCCTTTCGTCGGGCTGTTGAGCGAATCGGGGCAGTGTCATACGGAATTTATTTAGTACACCCCAAGGCATTGGAACTGGCATCCAAGGCGATTTATCATGTGGCCCCCGGTCTCCTGGCTCGACAACTGGTGTTGGCGTTTCTGCTTTTTATCTTGATGCTTGGAGGGTGTTGGTTGTTGATGGTCGTGGTGGCGAAATCGCCGGCGCGCAAGATCTATCGTTATCTGTTTGGATAGGCTTGGGGCGAGAGATGAAAAGGCTTTGTACAAGATCGGGGATTGGCATTGTCCTACTCTTGGTGCTTCTGGGAGGATTGGCCTGGGGTTTGCGGGGCCGGGGATTGCGCACTGTGATACTCTCCCAGGCACGCGCCTTCGTCAGCATGGGCAAGGCAGTACTGGATAGCCCGCAGGTATCGGCTGCTGGCGATTATACCAACGTGATCTTCTTGCATCATTCCACTGGTCGAAATCTCATTGAGGAAGGTGGCGTGAGAGAGGCCTTTACCGCGGCGGGGTACGATTTCTGGGACCACGACTACAATGATCGAGGACTGACCCAGCCCGACGGGGCACCGGCAGGCTATGGTTACAACATCCCCCACGACAACACCGATCCCGACGGTCTTGCTGACATCTTCTCCCAGCGCCTCTACTCCGCGCCGTTGAACGCCTTTAGTGGACTGATGCAGCACGAGGTGGTCATATTCAAGTCTTGTTTTCCTGTCAGCAACATCACGAGTGATGTTCAGTTAGAGCAATACAAGGCATATTATCTTCAGATACGTGATGTGATGGATCAACACTTGGATCATATCTTCATCGTCGTGACGCCGCCTCCCTTAAATCCGGCGGCTACTGAGGCAGAATCTGCCGCCCGGGCGCGGGCTTTCGCTGAATGGCTCAAGTCTGATGCGTTCTTATGGGGACATCCTAACGTATACACGTTTGATTTTTTCGACCTGCTGGCTGAGGGTGACTCGTCAGATCCTGACTACAATATGCTAAGAGAGGAGTATCGAGAGGGAGATGACTCTCATCCCAACGCACGGGCCAACGAGGCCGCCGCGCCTATCTTTGTGGACTTTGTTGTTAAGGCCACTGAGGACTACCGGGTGCTCAATAGGGCGGTTTCACAATGACAGATCGAATCTCGAACAGGTCCAAGAGGGAGGCTATGGGGACTTTCGGTTTTTACAGTGGTGTCCATCTCGGTAGGTACAGAACGGCGAGAGTTGTATTGACGCTGTTTCTGGCAGGGTTTGGACTCTTGCTATTGATGTTGTTCTTGGAAGATCCTGTCGCTGTTCGCGCCACACCGCCCATAGAGGGTAATCCTATCTCAATGGGAGGTGGTGTGGAGGTGGTAACGGCCTCTGTCGGGGTACGCACTGTCGCGGCGGCCGATATGGACCGCGATGGCCGCATAGACTTGGCTCTCGCGGATGGTAGCCAGGTTCGAATCGTGGGCAACGCCTATGTCACAGCGCCGGTCTGGTCCCTTTCTGCCACCGTTGGCTTGATGGGGACCCCTGTGGTGGACCTGGCGGTAGCAGACCTAGATCGTGATGGGCGAATGGATCTGGCGGTGGCCGCGACAGACAGTGCCGGTGACAGCCAGTTGGTGCTGTGGCAAAATCCTATTACTGCTGTTGGCTCGTTTACGACAGCGTGGATGATCAGCACCACATTGACCGGTACAGCCCACATTACGCTCACCACCCTCGCCGTGGGCGACCTGGACCAAGATGGCGCTCTCGACGTTGTAGCAGCTGGACGCGATGGCCTGATCCGGTTATGGCACAACCCATTGGCCGGGACACAGGCGTTTACGACGGCGTGGGACTCTCCTACTGTGGTGGGGAGACCCGGTGAGGAGGTCAGTCAGGTTGCATTGGTCGATTCTGATCGCAATGGTTGGCTGGACATCGTAGCAGTTATGAGTGGCACCAGTCCGGTCGTGCGCCTGTGGCAGAATCCGCTGACAGGGGCGCAGCCGTTCACGACTCCGTGGGTGGTCAGCAATACACTTGGCTCGCTCGGTAGCGGAGGGCTTTCCGTAGTCGTGGCCGACTTTGATTCTAACGGTACCCCCGACATCGCTGTTGGTGATGCCGCGGGGGCTCTGACCGCTTGGAGTAATCCGTTGACGGGGATGCAGGCGTTCACGACGAGTTGGACGATTTCGGTGAGCGTCGGGCACAGTAGCGCTCCCCTTGGCGCGCTCGCGGTGGGTGACTTTGACTTGGACGGACAGCCCGACCTGGCCGGAGGAACTGAAGGTTCGCCCGCTGAAGTGCTGGTGTGGCGCAACTCAGGCGCGCCGATGGGGGGCAACTGGCCCACGTCCACCGTGGGCACCCGCCCGAACCCAGTCTACGACCTGGCGGTAGCCGATTTCGAGCTTGACGGCGACATGGACATCGTCTCGGGAAATGGGGGCGCTGACTCAGGGGATGTGTTACTCTGGCCCAACGTGCATCTCCATCGGGCTGCGGCCTTCAATAGGGCGGGTGTCGTCGCAGGGACTGTAAATCGATTCGGAACTGGTGGAGGCCTAACGGGTGACTTGGATCAGGATGGTCATCCTGACATAGTCGCTGGATTTGCCTTCATGTCTGCTTGGCGGAACAGCGGGGATCCCTTTGGATCAGGTTGGAACACCCATAGCCTTGGGTGGGCGAGCAACGCAATTCCCAAAGTCCTGGCGGACATGGATAGGGATGGGGATCTAGACATGATTACGGCCAAGCAAGATGGGCCGTATACAGTGAGAGTATGGGAGAATGACGGCACTCCCTTTGATAGAACCTGGGCTTCCTATGAAATTGGCTCCATGCCGACAGGAGTACAAGCAGTGGCGGTCGGTGACGTCGACGGCAATGGAACCCCTGATGTTGTCATTGGTGCTGGCACGGGTTCTGTCGCGAATACAGGGCCGGTCAACTCGGTATACGTATGGCGTTACGAAGGAACTCCCTTTGCCAGCACCTGGATCTCGGCTCCGGTCGGGATCGTCACGTATTCGGTCAATGCCCTGGCCCTCAGCGATCTGAACGGTGATGCTCGGTTGGATGTTGTGATTGGCACACACCATGCTCCACCCATGGGCACGTCGGCTAATCCTGTCCCCCAAGAAGAATGGCCAGATGTTTACCAGCTTCGCGCCTTCCGCAACGACGGCATGCCCTTTGATGGTGGCTGGACCGAGTTTGATCTTGGTCGAGATCCTGTTCCACACACCCAGCAAGTGGTCTATCACGGCTTCTGGGGAGCATCCATCTACGCTGTATCCACGGCCGATTTTGACAATGATGGCGATATGGATGTCGTCACGGGGGAAGGTATCGAGGGCGACTTCACCATTGCAGTCTGGGAGAATGATGGGACACCCTTTGACGGAGGGATATGGAATCTGACTGCGGTGGGCCTGGGAGCAGGTGGATACTTCCTGGCAGACAGGATCTACACTGTGTTCCCTGCTGATTTCAACAGCGACGGGCTTGTGGATCTGGTGTCCGGGAGTGGATCGAATGAGATCTATGAGGTCAACTACTGGGAAAACAGCGGCGTTCCGTTTGGGACAGTGCCGACCGACACCCATTGGATCCGCCACGGAGTGGAAGAGCATGGCAGGTACGCTTTCTCTGTGCAGGCAGACGATCTGGATCGCGATGGCGACGAGGACATTGTAGCCCTGACTCTGGCGGGGGATTGGTCGTTGCCGTATGACATATACGTTTTTCAGAATGAAAGTGGGACCGTTAGCGAAGCGGTAGGGGTAGTGACTCCTTTAGAGATGGTAGAAGGCTCTACGCGCGACTTGATGCAAATCGTTGTCTCCCACCACGGCAAAGTGGTAGATCACGACGTCGAGTTGGCAGAATGGCGATTGACCTTCAAGGATGCTACGGGGACGCCGTTGACCTCAGCGCAAGCTGATGTCCTGTTTGCCAGCCTCACCGTCTATCGCGACACGAACGGAGACAGCGTTTGGCAAGTTGGCGATACACCAGTAATAACGATTTCCGAACCAGCGCTCATCAGCGGCGTGCAGAGTTTTTCGTTTGTCTCGGGCGACGAACTGGTGGCTGTATCGGCTACACAGACTATTACCTACTTTGTCGTCGCAACTATGGAAATAACGGCCAGCGAGCAGAGTCCATTTGTATTTCAAGTTGTTTTCGATCCAGATGAAGCGTCGGTTGTGAAAGACCGCGTGAACGGTGCATCGGTTTCGATCATTGACACGCAGCCGATTACCATCACCGTCGATGGCGGTGGCCCTGCGTTCTCATTATCTCCCAGTTCTGTGGAGGCCGATACACCCTATGCTATACAGGTCTATACGCTCACACTCACCAACAATGACGTCACCACCGACACCTTTGACCTGACCCACGTTGCCACCGATACCAGCGGTCTCCCTGCAGGCCCTCCGGCGCAATATGAGTGGGTCGTATTCATGCCAACCACCGTGGTGACGGTGCCTGCCGGTATGAGCACCACACTCCCCGTGACAGTAGAGATTCCCAGCCAGGAGGTGAAGTGGGTGACCCACACCCTCACCATCACTGCCACCTCACGAAACCACTCTGCGCAGGCACTCACCTCCACGGTGACTACATTAACTGGCGGGCATTGGGATGTGGTGGATGGGCGGTGGGAAGGCTGCCGGTTTGACTTTGGCAACACGGGGCAAGTGATCTTTGACGACATGTTCGCGGTGTATGATTATGTGGGGTACAATGAGCCACGTTACGACTTTGGGCACACAGGCCAGGTGATCTTTGATGACATGTTCAGTGTGTATGCCGAAGTGGGCCACAATTGCGAACCGCCGTCACCGTAAGTCGTGCACCGGATACCGCGCATTCTCTTTCCATCTGGCGGGCAGGAATGCGCCCTTGGCTCGTTCGACAACCCGATTCACTGTGTGCTTTGGGGTAAGAGTCGATCTCATCAGGGCTGGTAAGGGTGTCGGGATCGCCAAATAGTGGGAGTCTATGGAGAGCCCAGGCGGGCAACGCTGCTCTGATCATCAGCGGCGTGGCCTCGGTTCTCCTGTTGGTACTGGGTGCCACTTTGCCAAAGGCTCTTCCATTGTGGTCATCCGAGCCAAGCGTTCTGCAAGGGCTGGCGTATCTGGGGATGTGCGGTGGTGTTGGTGAGTAATTGGCCTCGAGTGGAGATCGTCGTTCTCAACTGGAACGGGGGCGAGGACACCCTCGCTTGCCTAGAGTCATCGATGAAGATCGACTATCCTGCATTTGAGGTAGTAGTGGTGGACAATGGTTCCACCGACGGCTCGGCGGCTGCTATCCGTGAGCGGTTCCCAGGGGTGACCTTCATCAAGAATGGGGAGAATCTGGGCTACGCTGGAGGAAACAATGTCGGGCTACGCAATGCCCTGAAGCGGGACTTTGATTACGTTCTGCTCCTGAACAATGATTCTGAGGTGGCC
>DAOUDX010000261.1:0-1599 GCA_034430835.1 Anaerolineae bacterium | reverse complement strand
CCGGCGAGAGGCTATCCGCGCTCTCAAGCGATTCATCATCCGTGCCATCTGGCGACTCTGGCAAGAGTGCCGCTCAGTCACCAACACGTCACTGGAGGTGAGAGCAGCTTGACCCCTTGCACATAGGAGCGTTTCATCGTGTGTGCCTCGTGGTGGCGATGGCTTCTTCCTCGGCGAACTCTCGCGGCTACGCGTAGTATGCTCCGGTTATATCGCTGGACGAGGGAAAGTGAGCGAGCGTTCTCTTCGCTCACTCAAAAGCCTTTGAAAGGAATTGTCTTAAAAGATGGGCGGAAATACTTGACAAAACGCAGACGATGGACTCATAATTGGTGGGCCTTCCACAGACAGAGCTTTGTCAACGCCGGCCTGGACAGGGTTCTAGCCAATGGTGCGGATGGCTAGGCGGCAGGCTGTGTGTCCCGAGCACGTTGGTTTAGTCCAGCGCAAAAGGTTCTTACAGCTGCCCATTGCGAGGCCAGTGGACGTCAGAGGGTGAATTCGTCCACCGGGGTCGTCTTGGGCAGTCGTATTGAGTGCTGTACACTTGCCCCGTACGCTATAGGCTCAGCATACAGGCTTCTTGAGTGGCTAGACCGAGGAGCGACGGTGAGGAACCGCGGCGGTGTGGCAAATGAGACCCGTGACAAGCCGTCGCGGATTTGTTCTGTGAAGGGGCTTCCAGTAGGAGGCAAGCTATAGCACAGAAGTAGAATAGAAGCCCCGGACAGCCAAGGCCACCCGGGGCCAGGCAACGAGGCGCGCATGACTACACCCATTGCCATATTCTATTTTAAGCCAGAGTGGCCAGAGTGGCCAGAGCGGGCAAACGGCAGGCTGGCGCCATTGCCGCACGGCATTCTGCCCGTGCGCGAGATTACCGTTAGGCTTTGCCCGCTGTTGACAGACCGCAGCATTCTCCAACGATGGCTCTTCGAATTACGGCGGGTGCGCACGACGGCTTTGCGTCGTGGGTGCCCTCGCTAGCTGGCCGGCCTTGATCACACCGAAAACCCAAACAGGGAGGAGCAAATGAAACGTATCACGATTCTGCTATTTTTCGCCGTGCTGGCGTGCGCGGCAGCAGGGTTCAGCCTGCTGTCCGGCCAGCAGGGCGCCAGCGCCGACCCGGCGGCGGCGCTCATCGACGATGTAAACATCGGCTACGACGGCGCCGCCGACCCCTGTAATGCTCCCTACTCGGCTGATGAGGTCGCTCACTCTGCCTATGCCTGGGGAGCGGAGGTCGTGCCTGCGTGTCACGGAGCCTACGGTGGCGGCGGCGACGACGGCAACTGCAGGGTCGCCTGGCATGGGACCGAACTGCCGAGCAGTGCCAATGATACGCCGGAAGCGACCGTGATTCTCACCAACCCCCTCGGGTACCAATTGGGCGAGCTCGTCTTGGAGGTGCTCGACGGTGGCGCAGGGAGCAACGCCTTTGACGTGAGGGTCAACGGAACCCTGGTTTACCACTACGAATCCGATCCTGCCACCAATGAGTACTGGGTCGATCACAGCATTGACCTGGCCAACCCCTCCGCCAGTACCTTCAACGGGAGTGATACTCAGTGCGTCGGAGATCCAGTGACGAACGCG
>DAOUDX010000260.1:0-5516 GCA_034430835.1 Anaerolineae bacterium | reverse complement strand
TGGAACTTCAATTTTGCTGAGTATCGCTTTCCCATATTGGCCTCCCCTGTGCAATTTGTATGATCTCACACTTGCCAGAGGAGGTCAACTTCACACATTATCTACTGGTGCAACTTTTTGGGTAAATGTCCATAAGTGTTGTTTCGTAGGTAAATAGCCAGCTAACCCTCAAATATCCGAAGTAATGCGCGTTAACCCATTTTCGGCGTGATGAGCGCAATGCTTCGCCCATTGCCCACTTTCTCCAACTGATACGCTCCAATTGGCCGGTTGGTACGTATCAATTGATCAGTTGATACGTATCAATTGAGCGATTGATACGTACCAATTCAGGAATTGGTACGCTTCAACCCGGCAACCGGCGCGCACCGGTCGCGCGCCCGCCAGGGGTGCGCTTTGGCCTGGGACTCGGATTTCAGAGCACTTGCAGCAACCGGCAGCGGCAAAAGCGAGTAGATTATGGTTTGGCGTGTCGCCGGTCCCAGGGCCAAAGCGCCACTGCGTTCTTACTTATGCTTTCTCGTAGCTGATGGTATCCAGGACCTGCTTGAACTGCTTGCCCGGACGGAAGGTGACGAGCGTCTTGACGACGTTGCGCGCGGTCACCTCCTCCGCCGTAGCAGCCCCCTCGCTGCGGATGCGCAGGCTGAAGGAGCCGAAATCCCCCAGGCTGACGATGTTGCCGTCGGCCAGCTCGTCGGGCACGATGGCCAGGAACGCCTCGATGGCCGCGGCGACGTCGACGGGGCTGAGGGTGGATATCTCGGCGGCGCGCTCCGCCAGTTGCCGCACGGTCACTTTGCCCCTGCTCTGGACCTGGGGGTAATGCTTCTTCGGTGCTGCGGGGTCTTGAGGGTTTGGTCTCTCGACGGTGGTGAATTTCACGGTCATATCGATCTCCTTTCACTTTGCCCGCTGGTTGCCGCTCCGCCGCGTGGGATGTCCACGCCGGGATTAGTGTAGTGCAAGTTGGCAGGGCTGTCAAGACGCACGTCCGGCGCTCCGGCGCGGCCAGGACTCTATAGGTACTCGCTCCGCCCTTCGCGCTCCAGCATCCGCACCATCTCGCGCACGTCCTGCTCCCGCTCCTTGGGGCAGACGAGCAGCGCGTCCTCCGTATCGACGATGACCAAGTCCTCCACGCCGATCGTGGCGACGAGGCGCTTGCCGTTCTTGTTGAACACCAGCGTGTCGCGCGTGTCGATCCCCACGTGCGGCCCGACGACGGTGTTGCCGTTCGCGTCGGCCGGCAGCAGGTCCAATAAGCTGGCCCAACTGCCCACGTCCGACCAGCCGATATCGACCGAGATCACGGCCACGTCTCCAGCCCCCTCCATCACGCCATAGTCGATCGTCTGCTTGGTCACCTGCGGCCAGACGCGGCCCAGCGTGGGCTTGTAGCCCGGCGTCCCCAGCGTGGCCTCGACCTCGGCCAACTGCGCGTAGAACGCGTCCATCTGGCGCTCGAACTCTTCCACGATGCGCGCGACCTGCCAGATGAACATGCCGCTATTCCACGAGTATTCGCCGCTCTCTACCATGTGCAGCGCCGTCTCCGCGCTCGGCTTTTCCGTGAACCGTTCGGCGCGAAAGACCTCGAACCCATCCGTTTTCCCCAGGCTTTCTCCCTGCTTGATGTACCCGTAGCCGGTCGAGGGGGACGAGGGCTTGATCCCCAGCGTGACCAGATGACCCTTTGCCGCCACCTGCTCGGCGGCGGCCAGCGCCTGGCGAAAGAGAGCCACGTCGGAGATAAAGTGGTCGGCGGTGAGCACGGCCATCACTGCGTCGGGGTCCTTGCGGTGCAGATGAATCGCCCCCAGCCCGATGGCGGGGGCGGTGCCGCGTCCCTCCGGCTCCGCGATCAAGTTTTCCTGCGGCAGCTCCGGCGCTTGCGCCCAGAGCATCCCGACTTGATCGGCGCCGGCGACGACGAATATCTCCTCCGGCTGGAAAAGCGGCGCGATCCGGTCGATCGCGTGCTCGAACATCGTGCGCTCTCCGATCAGCTTAAGCGACTGTTTGGGGCGGTTTCGGCGGCTGAGCGGCCACAACCGTGTCCCAACCCCACCGGCCATAATCAGTGCATAGAAAGCCATGGCATCCTCCTATCAGTCCACTATGTACTCCACGCCCGGCTCGCGGGCCACCACGTACTTCATCCCGCCCACCTGGCGCACCATCCCCTTCAGCTCCATCAACGCCAGCGTGCTGGTCACCTGCGCAATTGGGATCCCCAACTGCTGCTGCAGATCGTCCACGTGGGTCGGCTCCGCCGAAAGGTGCGTCAGCAGCGCCGCCTCCGTCTCGTCGGCAGGGAGCACCTGCCGCGCTTCCGCCTGCTCGGCCACCATCGCCAGGTTCAGCTCCTCCAGGATGTCCTCCGGGCCAAGCACGACCTTGGCCCCATCCTGGATCAGGGCGTTGGTGCCGCCGCTGCCGTGCATCAGGACCGATCCCGGCACGGCGAAGACATCCCGCCCCTGCTCGGCGGCGTAATCGGCGGTGATCAGCGCCCCGCTTCCCTTCCCCGCCTCGGGGATGAGCACGCCCAGGCTGAGCCCGCTGATGATGCGGTTGCGGGGCGGAAAGTTCTTCCCTTCCGGTTCAGTGCCGAGGGGGTAATCGCTGACCAGCGCGCCGCTTTCGACGATCTCACTCGCCAGCTTGCGGTGCTCCGACGGATAGACCCGGTCGATGCCGCAGCCCAATGCGGCGATGGTGCGCCCTCCTGCCTCCAGGGCTGCCCGGTGCGCCTCGGCGTCGATCCCGCGCGCCAGCCCACTGACGATAGTGATGCCGCTGCGGGCCAGCGTCCGGGCCAGCCAGCGCGTCACTTCCTTGCCGTAGGCTGAGGCCCGCCGCGTGCCGACGATGGCCACCGCCCATCCATCCTCCTCCGTCAGCGTCCCCTTGACGTACAGCACGGGCGGCGGGGCTGAGATCTCGAGAAGCAGGCGGGGGTAAGCGGGGCTTTCCCAGGTGAGCACCTGCGCGCCGGCAGCGGCGACCTTTTCCACCTCGTGAGCGAGATCGAGCGCGGCCCGGGCCGCCAGCAGGTTCTCCAGCGAGCGGCGATCCAACCCGGCGCGCCGCAGCTCTCCCGACGGCGCGTGCCAGGCCCGCTCAATGTCCCCAAAGTGGTCGAGCAGCGCCCGCAGCCGCGTCGGGCCGACGCCGCGCACGATGTTGAATCCCACCCAATATTGCAGGTTACTCATCCCTCGTCCTGCCCAGGCTCGTCCAACATGCCCGGAAGCGGGCGTATCACAACTCGCTTCGCGTCCAGCCCGAGCTCGCGTACAACGCTCTCGATAGCGGGCACCAGCAACTCGCCCCTCGGCCCACGCACGATATAGACGTCGTTGGCCCCGGTCTCCAATACCTCCACCACCCGGCCCAACGCCTCGCCGCTCTCGGTCTCGACCGCCGCGCCGATGATCTGGAAGTGGTAATACTCTCCTTCCTCAAGCGGCACGGCTTCCTCGGTGGGAATCTGCACGAGCATGCCGCGCAGTTCCTCGGCCTCGTTTCGGTCGTCGCAGCCGCCCAGCTTGAGCAGGAGCGTCTCCCGGTGAAGGCGCAACCCCTCCACGGGATAGCGCTGCACCACGTCGGGGGAGTCCGGGCGGGCGAGATAGAAATCGGCGCGCTGCGCCAGCCGCTCGGGATAGGCGGTGACGATCTCGACGCGCACCTCTCCCCGAACGCCGTGGGGCCGCGATACTCGCCCCACCACTAAGTAACGAGGCTCAGGCGTGCGTGCTTCCCCTGAGCCTCCATCACCTACGTTATCCCGTTGTGTGGCAGCACCCATCAGCGCTTAGACGATTTCGAGGGTAACTCGTCTCCCCTGCTTGGCAGCGAGCACCTTGACGAGCGTGCGCATCGCGTTTACGGTGCGCCCGCCTTTGCCGATCACCCGCCCCATGTCCTCCGGGCCAACCCGCAACTCCAAGATCACCGATGCCTCCCCCTCAATCTCGGAGACATGAACCTGAGATGGGTCGTCCACGATCGACTTGGCGATGAATTCGACCAGTTCTTTGAGTGAAGACATTGTATCCCTCCCTCCAGATGTGGATGCTAGCTAATGACAGTACGGATACGCAGTGGGGGAGAAGTTCCACTGCGACGGATGGCGAGCTATTCCCCAGTCGCTTCCTCCGCCTCTCCTTCCTCGACGGTGTCTTCTGCTTCTGCAGTATCTGCCACCTCTGCTTCGGCAGCCTCTACCTCGGCAGTCTCCTCCTCGACAGCTTCTGCCTCGGCAATTTCTGCCTCGGCAATTTCTGCCGCCTCTTCCTCGGCCTCCGCTGCCGGCTCCTCCGCCGGTTCCTCCGCCGGTTCCTCCGCCGGTTCCTCCGCCGGTTCTTTCGCTGCGGCCTTCGCTGGCTTTCGGCGAGTCTTGGGGCTGCCCGCGGGTGCAGCTTCAGCTTCGGCCTCCGCTGCCAGCGCCTCCAGGGATTCGCCCTTCTTGAGCCGCTCGAGGCGATCCAGCGTGCCCATCTTCTTTAGCAGCCGTGCCACCGCGTCGGTGGGCTGCGCCCCAACGCTCAGCCAGTGCAGCGCGCGATCCTCCTTGAGCTGCACCGTCTCTGGTTCAGTGCGTGGATTGTAGAAACCGACGACCTCGATGAAGCGACCATCGCGCGGTGACCGCGAGTCGGTCGCCACGATCCGATAGCTTGCTTGTTTCTTCGCGCCTACGCGGCGCAACCGAAGTTTAACCATAATCCTCCTGCCGTTCTGAATGAAGTTGAGTGTCTAGTGAAACTTGTAAGTGGTGGAACCCGCGCAAGGGTTATCCAAACATGCGCATCAGCCCTTGTAGGCCGCGCTTGCCCTTCCCCATCTGCTTCATCATCCGCTGCATCTGGCGGAATTGACCCAGCAGCGCGTTGACCTCCTGCACCGTCGTGCCGCTGCCTCGGGCGATGCGTTTCTTGCGGCTGCCGTCGATGATCTTGGGCCTTCGGCGCTCTCGCGGCGTCATCGAGAGGATGATGGCCTCGACGCGCTTGAACTGCTGGTCGGTGACCTCGGGCGACACGCTCTGGGCCAGTTGCCCCATCCCCGGCACCATGTCGAGAATCTGGGCCAGCGGCCCCATCTTTCTGATCTGCTGGAACTGCTCCAGAAAATCCTCCAACGTGAAGCTGGCCTCGCGCAATTTGCGCTCCACCTGCTCGACCTGCTCCTCGTCGAAGGCCGCCTCCGCCCGCTCGATGAGGGTCAGCACGTCCCCCATCCCCAGGATGCGGGAGGCCAGCCGGTCGGGATGGAACACTTCCAGCGCGCTGGCCTTCTCGCCCATGCCCATGAACTTGATCGGCACCCCGGTGACGGCGCGCATGCTAATGGCTGCGCCGCCCCGGGCGTCGCCGTCCACCTTGGTCAGGATCAGGCCCGTGAGGCCGATGCGCCGGTGGAAGCCCTCCGCGACGTTCACCGCTTCCTGTCCCGTCATCGCGTCGGCCACCAGCAACAACTCGACCGGCTTTGCTGCCTCCTTG
>DAOUDX010000259.1:0-36335 GCA_034430835.1 Anaerolineae bacterium | reverse complement strand
ACCACACGATTGTTTGAAATAGGCCTGGCACTTCGGATGACGCTTGCGATATCCGTAGGTCTCTTCCAATCTGCCCTTTTCGCGTCTGCATACCAGGCTCGTAATGGCTGTTCAGCATCCGGGTGTCGTTCCCAGAATTCTCTGAGCTTCTTTTTCGAGATGATGTGCATATCAAGCTCACACCATGATTATACACTATTCCCAAAATGGGAGCAAGTAATTCGAAAACTCATGGCCCCACCGTGATGCTATCCTTGATCCCCTCGAATTTCCCTTCACCGATGCCCGGCACATTTTTGATGTCCGCAATGGCCTCGAAGGGGCCGTTAGCCTCACGATACTCAACGATCTTTTGCGCCGTCGATGGCCCGATGCCCGGCAGCGTCTCCAATTCCGCTGCCGTGGCCGTGTTGATGTCGATCGGCGCACCTGAAGCCCCTCCGCTCCCCAGCGCATCGCCCGAAACCGGCGGCGGCGTGCTCCCCTCCCCGCGCCTCGGCACATGCACCTGCTGCTGATCGCGCAGTTCCACCGCCAGGTTGATGCAATCCAGATCGGCGTCGTCGGTCGGGCCGCCAGCGGCCCCGATCGCATCCTTGACGATGCTGCCTGAAGGGAGCTCGTACACGTCGGGCTGGCGCACCGCGCCGCTGACGTGGACGCGAATGGGAGCAGGTGTGTGAGTAGGAAGCGGGGTCGGTGTTGGAGCCGGGGTGGAGACGACGATGGGCGCGCTGGGCTGACGCCAAGTGAAACGGCCAATCGCGCCGCCGACGATGAGAGCAACTATCGAGCAAAAGATAATGTAGGTCCGAGTTCGTCCTGTGGTTTTCTGTTCCACGATCTTCCTCCCTTCGCTGCGAGGAAAGACAGAGCCGGATCTTGCTGCGATGAAACTGCTGCACCCAGATCAGGCTGTCTGCAAGACCTCCAACAACAGGCGCACGCCGTTCTCCACGTCCCCCTCGTCCACCATCTCTGAGGGCGTGTGGACGTAACGGCAGGGAATGGAGATACACCCCGAGGGCACGCCAGCGCGTACCACTTGCATCGCCGCCGCATCAGTCGTGCCGCGCTCCAGCACCTCCATCTGATAGGGGATCTTGGCTTTCTCGGCGCACTGCACCAGCAGGTCCCGCACCTCCGGATGGGCGATCATTCCCCCATCCTGCACCTTCACCGCCGGGCCTCTCCCCAACTCGACGGCCATCGGCTTCGACTCCGGCATGTCGCCGGTCAGCGTCACGTCCACGGCGATGGCCAAGTCAGGCTCGATGCCGTAGACGGACGTGCGCGCCCCACGCAAGCCCACTTCCTCCTGCGTGGTAAAGATGAAATACAGGTCGTGCGGTGTCTTTTTCAACCGGCGCAATGCCTCGATCAGCACCGCACAGCCGACGCGGTCGTCTATCGCCTTGGCGATGAGCCTGTTTCCCTGTGCAACGAAGGGCCGCACGAACGCCGCCGCATCGCCGACTTTCACCGGGCAATCGTCGCGGCTTGAGGCCCCCACGTCGATGTAGAGTTGCTCGAACTTGGGAACCTTGTCGGCGTCGCTCCGCTTCTCCTCGACGCCGAGGACACCTGTCGTTCCATCCTCGAAGGCCACCCGGCCACCGACGCAGTTGATCGCTCTCACACCTCCGATGCCCGTGAAACGGGCGAACCCCTTCTCATCCACGTATGTCACCATCACGCCGATCTCATCCATGTGGGCGGCCAAGACGATGCGCTTGCCCTCTCCACTCCCTTCCCTGTGGGCAACCAGGCTGCCCAGCGGATCGACCCGCACGTCGTCGGCCAGAGGCTCGACCTCGGCGCGGATGGTGGCTCGAATCTGCTCCTCGACGCCCGAAGGGCCATAGGTTTCCGTCAGTTTGCGAACGAGTTCTCTCATCAGTCTTCCCTCTTCTACCTGCTCAACGTGCGCCGCGTGAGACGCGATAGAGCCTCGCGCATCAGCCGCACCGTGTTCTCGAAATCATCGAGGCTCAGGAGAGCCACCGGGCTATGGATGTAGCGACAGGGCACCGCCACCGTCACGGAGGGCACCCCCTCGCGGGTCTGGTGAATAGCTCCCGCGTCGGTGCCGCCGATGCCCGGTTGCTTGATCTGGTACGGGATGCCGATCTCGTCGGCGGTATCGGTCAGCAGCCGCACCAGCCGCCGGTCGGCGATGACGGACCGATCCATGATCGTGATCGCCGGCCCTTTGCCCATCTGCGTCGTCGGGCTGACGTCCTTGTCCTTGGGAATATCGTCGGCGATGGTTCCCTCCAGCGCAAAAGCACAGTCCGGCTCGATGGCGTAGGCCGCTACCCGCGCGCCGCGCAGCCCGATCTCCTCCTGCACAGTGAAGGCCGCGTGCAGGTCGAAGCGAAACCGCTCGCCGCGCAACAGCTCCACCAGCACCGCACACCCTACCCGGTCGTCGAAGGCTTTGCCGCTGACGACGCGCCCCCGCTTCCGGAACCGGGTCGTGAAGGCAGCATAGGTGCCTATGGGAGCCAGTCTCTTGGCCTCGTCCTTGCTCTTTGCGCCGATATCCAGGACGAGATCCTCTATCTTGGCGACTTTTTCCTCTTCCTCATCCTCGACCAAGTGAATCGGCTTGATGCCGACGACGCCGGGGATATGATCGGAGCCGACCTGGAAGAGCGTGCCGGGCAGGAGCCGGGGGTCGATACCGCCGACAGCCCGCACCTGCAAGAAGCCGTCGCTATCGTGGCCTACGACCATGAGGCCGATCTCGTCCATGTGGGCAGCGACCATCACACGCATACGGTCACGTCCTGCCCCCCGCTTGACGGCCAGGACGTTGCCCATCGTATCCACCCTGACCTCGTCCGCGAGTCCCTGCACCGCGTCGAGCAGGACGGCGCGCACGCCTCCCTCCTCACCGGAGACACCGATCGCCTCGGAAAGGTCTTTCAGTATCATGCGCTCCCTTGCTCCCACGCCAGCTCTTCCAGAAAATCCGGTTCCAGTCCGATGACAAAGGCCGCCAGCAGGCGCCCGGCCCGCTCGGCATCCTGCATGTCCAGCGTCTCCACCGGCTGGTGCATGTAGCGCACCGGAACGCAGATAAGCCCCGTGGGCACCCCCTCGCGGGCGACCTGGATAGCCCAGGCATCGGTGCCCGACTGGCCCGGCGCGGGCTCGAGTTGATACGGAATCTCGTGCGCCTCGGCCACTTCCTTCAGGCGAGCCACGATACCGGAGTGAAAGTTGGCGCCGACCAGGATGACCGGTCCCTCGCCCAGAGCGGAGCCGTCCACGTCGGAGACGCCGGGTTGCTTGCCAAAGGTCACATCCAGTGCTATGCCCAGGTCGGGCGCAACGCCGTAGGCGGAGGTCATGGCCCCCCTCAATCCGATCTCTTCCTGCACCGTCGCCACGGCGGCGACGTCCCAGGCATGACGCGCACCGGACAACTGCTCCAGCGCCAGCGTCAGGACGACCAAACCGATCCGGTTGTCAATTGCTTTGCCTGCCACGCGGCGGTTTTTTAGCTCCGCCAGCTCACGCCGGATGGAGATCAGGTCACCGACCGAGACCAGCCGCTCCACCTCCTTCGGCGGCAGTCCCACGTCCACAAAGATCTCGTCCCAGGGCACGGTCTTCTTGCGCGCCGCCTGAGGCAGGACGTGAGGCGGGCGCGTGGCGACGACGCCGGGCAGATCGCGTCCCCTGCGCGACGCGCGCGTCGCGTGGACGACGACCTCGACCCCCAACAACGCGCGCCGGTCTGTGCCCCCCACCCGCGTGATGCGCAGGAAGCCTTTATCGATACCGGTCACCCGCAGGCCGATTTCGTCCATGTGGGCCGCCAACATCAGCCTGGGTCGCAGGAGTTTCGACGGTTCACCCCACTCGAGGGCGATCAGATTGCCCAGCTTGTCCTCGCGCATCTCGTCCACAAAAGGCTCCCAGGTCTGCCGGAGTAGCTCGCGCACGGGTCCTTCGCAACCCGTGACGCCTTCCGCTTCTGAAAGCCGTTTTAGCAGAGGGACAACTTTCACACGAGGCTCCTTGAAATGTCTGATCGCCAGATGCCCTACGGCGTCGGGGTGGTCAGCGTGGGCGTCAACGTCGAGGTCGCCGTGGGCGTCGGTGTGGGTGTCGGCGTGATCTCCGTGGGTGTGGGCGTATCCGTCGGTGTGGCGGTCGGTGTGGCGGTCGGTGTGGGGGTGGGGGTGGGGTTGAGGGTGGGGATGAGGGTGGATGTGGGTGTGGGCGTATCCGTCGGCGTAATGGTCGGTGTGGGAGTGTCGGTAGGGGTGGGCGTGGGCGTTACCGTCCCGGTCGAGGTTGGCTCCGGTGTGGGCGTGCGAGTGGGAGGATACCACTGGGTGGGAACCGGCTCCAGCGTATCTGTCGGCTCCGTCGTCGTAGGAGCAGTAGGCGCAGGCGTCTCTGTGGTGGTCACGGTCGGCTCTGGCGTCGGTTGCTCGTTCTTTGGCGCAAATGCCCACACCCCGGCGCCGACGCAATAGCAGAGCAGCGACAGGAGAATGATGCTGATCAACACCAGATTGATTGGACGATGCTCACTGACGACCTGCATTGGACCACTCCGTTGCGGGGAACGACGATATGATAGCACCGTTGAGAGTGCTTGTCAATTGCTCCGGACACAAGTACAATAGCCGACGTGAATCCCAGACTTCTGCCCCAAATCGCTCTTGCCGCCATCGTCGCCGCCTACGCTGCGATCGGCGTTCTCTACGCCCTGTACACCCCCACCTGGCAGGTTCCCGACGAGCCAGCGCACTACAACTACGTCCGCCAACTCGCCGAGGGTGAAGGCTTCCCGGTGATGGAAGTAGGGGACTATGATCAGGATTACCTGAGTCGCCTCACGGCGGAGAGTTTCCCCCCAGACCTTCCGGTCGATTCGGTGGAGTACGAGGATCACCAGCCGCCGCTCTACTATCTGCTGGCGACGCCGGTCTATCTGCTTTTCGACGGCGCGGCATTGCCGCTGCGGCTGCTTTCGGTGCTTTTCGGCGCTGCGCTGCTGATCGTCGCCTTCGAGGCGATCCAGGCGGTCTTTCCCACGCGGCCCGAGTTGGCCTTGATGGCTGCGGCCTTCATCGCCTTCATCCCGCAGCACGTAGCAATGACCGCCGGGGTGAACAACGACATCCTGGCGGAACTGATCGTGGCGGGCATGCTGTGGGCGCTGGTCGTCTATCTGCGTGGAGAGCACGAGCGCCCCTGGCCCGTTGGCCTGCTGCTGGCAGCGGCGCTGCTGACCAAGGGCCTTATCTACATCGTCGCGGCGGTGGCCGTGCTCGCCGTGGTCATCCGCTGGCGGCGGGAAGGCCGGACGTGGCGATGGACAGCGGTTCAACTGGGGTGGATGCTCATCCCGGCCCTGGCCCTCTCCGCCCCGTGGTTCGTGCGCAACGGCCTCACCTATGGCTGGCTTGATCCGACAGGGCAGGCACGCCACGATCTGGTCGTCGCAGGCCAGATGCGCCCCCTCGACTACGTGGCGCTCGAAGGCTGGTCGGGCTACTGGGAACGCGCCTACACCTTCACCTTCCAGAGCTTTTGGGGGCAGTTTGGCTGGATGGGCGTCGTGCTGCCAGCTCGCATCTACCAGGGCCTGGTGCTGTTCTCCGCCACCCTGCTCGCCGGCTTCCTGTGGTGGCTGTTCGACCGCCGCCGCCCCAGGTTGACGAGTCACCAGCGCATCAGCCTGTTCCTGCTTCTCGCTTCTTGCTTCCTCACCGTTCTGATGTTCGCCTGGTACAACTGTAAGTTCCTCCAGCACCAGGGCCGCTACCTTTTCCCGGCCCTCGTCCCCATCGGGACGGCAGCGGCGTTGGGACTGGACAGGCTGGCACGTCTCTTGCCGCAGAGGGCGCGCTGCTGGGCCATAGGCACCTTATTCGTCGGGATGGCATTGTTCGACTTGTACTGCCTGTTCAGGCACGTCGTCCCGACCCTGGCGAGGTGAGATGGTGAGCGAACTCGTGCCGGGACTGGTAGGAGAGGCCGAGGCCATCGTCGCCGAGGCAGACACGGCCGAGCGCCTGGGCAGCGGGACGGTGCCCGTGCTGGGCACGCCGGCGCTGGTAGGCCTGATGGAGCACGCAGCAGTGCAGGCGCTGGAGGGCATCTCCCGCCGGGCCAGACCTCGGTCGGGAGCCACATCGACGTGCGCCACCTAGCCCCCACGCCGGTAGGGATGCACGTCCGCGCCCGCGCCGAGCTGTTGGAAGTGGAGGGACGCCGGTTGGTATTCCACGTCGAGGCGTGGGACGAGGTGGAGCGGATCGGGGAAGCCGTCCACGAGCGGTTTATCGTGGATGAGGTGCGCTTTCCTGCCAAGGCTGCGGCCAAGACGAAGACGAGTTGAATTACACGCGCCGCCAGCACCGCTCCGCCAGCACTCCACCCCCAGTCCGCTCCGCGAACGCCTGTACCGCCGCTGCCATCTCCGCCGCGTTTGCCCACCCCAGCATGCCGAGCTGCGAGCGGTAACAGGCAATGGCCGAGAGCTTTGCCTCCAATGCCTCGGTGGAAATCGGCACCACTTCTGCCTGCCATGGTCCACTCAATAGCGCCTCCTGCACAGCCTGCGGCTCCTCCGCGTAGGGAAAATCCTCGTAGTAGACGGGCACACAACCACACCTCTCCGCTGCACGACGCACGATCTGGTGATCGACGTGGTGGCCGACACCGATCGGTACGTAAAGCGCACCGCCCCGCCCCAACGGCAGAGCCGACAGGCGGCCAGTCAGTTTCGCGACCAGTCCCTCCTCGGCGGGGTGAACCTCTCCAAACAGGGCTTCCTCGCCATCGTAGGGAAAATGGCCATCGGGCGTCTGCCGATAGATGCAATCAAGGTAGGGCCAATACGCCGCATCTGCACCCAGGCGAGCCAACGCCTCTCCATCCTCCTTACGTCGCCTGAGAGGTGCGTCGGCTGCCAGGCCCCATCGCGCGTGCAACTCTTGAGCAAACGGAGAAAGGGGGATACCCGCTTCGGGCGCGCCGGCAAAGACCGTCACGACCAACACGCGCTCGCCTACGCGCACCTGTTCCCAGATTTGCCCCCCACACGAGAGAGCGGCGTCGTCCAGATGGGGGGAAGCGTACACGTGAGTGTATTCGTTCATCTAGCCACCTGACAGTTTCGGAACAAAGCAGCGTTATTGACCGTGGCGAGCACCCTGAGCTTGTCGAAGGGTGCTCGCGGAGGCTCCTTCGACAAGCTCAGGATGCCTCCGCTCGCTCATCTTGCCAAAGTGTCAGGTAGCTAGTTCGTTCATCAGAAACCCGATAGCGAAGATACTACCAGCATCATATCATCAAGTCTTTTTATTGCCAATTCACACCCAACGTTTAACTAATCCGAGTTTTGTGGTATAATCCGCCGCGCGCTTGGGCGCGCCACTATCATACCGTGAAACCTAGAAAGGAAGGGAGAAGGGTTCTATGACCGTACACCTGTACCTATCGCTGATACCCGAAGCATTGATCGCATCCATGTTGACCCCTGAGGAATTCGGGATCTACTACGCGGTCGGGACGGCGAAGAAATCGCGTGGGCAGGCCATTTTCTTCGAGATCGACCCCAACTTCAGGCACGACTACTTCCACGTCGAGGAGGGCATCCGCCGCTGCATACCCCACGAGGACGGCAGCCCAAAAGCCTCCATCTACATCTCGGTTTACCGAGTGTTGGAACACATTTCTTTGGATGCCATCCAAAAGCTCTATCTCGTGACGAAGGATGGGCGCGTGCTTGGCCTCAGCCCTGTTCGCGAAACCCCCCAGAGCGAGGGTGAACTCCACCTCTACCAGGAGATTGCCCCTGTACATCCCCTGGTGGCCAGCACGCTCGACCCCGACGATTTCTACGGGCTCATCATCAAGAATCCAACCAGTCTCGTCTCGCTGCCGGCGATCTGCTATGCGGAGCTGCAGCTGGGCGAGCTGGCCGAGGATCCCCAGCATGGTGACGTGCGAGATCTGCCCTACTCGAACATCGGGCACCTACGCCAGTGCCTGATGGACCTCAAGGGGAGGGGCAAGACCGTGAACACCAAGATGGTGAACCGCATAGAACCCGCTACATTTCCGTACCGCACGATCAAGAGCGGCATCTACGTGGGGAACAGCGAGCAACTCATCTACTTCCCGATGCCCTCGCAGGAGGAGCTGCGCGCCGAACACTATCGCTGGTGGCGCTCTGCCAATACATAAGTCGGGAAACACGAATCCCGGGCGCGGTGTTTACCCAAGGGTTCCCGGTGCACGCCTGACGGGACATCTCAGGAACAAGCCGAGAACCTTTTTGTGTGAATAAATCTTGCAAGAAGGAGAAATGGATGGGAGAGACGGTTTGGCTTATCGTTAGTCTTGTCGCCGGTGCAATATCGGTCGGCGTAGCTGTTGCATTCTACATTTGGGTCAAAAAGCAAGATCCCGGCACCGAGCAGGCCCAAAAGGTCGCCGCTTGGATCCGCCAGGGCGCGATCTCTTATTTGAAGAGGCTCTATCTTGCATTGCTTTTGGTCGCAGTGGCG
The DNA here is from genome assembly GCA_034430835.1 of Anaerolineae bacterium. Lineage (GTDB taxonomy): Bacteria > Chloroflexota > Anaerolineae > B4-G1 > B4-G1 > JAFGED01. The sequence continues at coordinate 27,789 of DAOUDX010000259.1, read as the reverse complement.
TTGGCAGTGGTTATCGCCATTGTCTTTGGGATCCAAAGTGGCGCAGTCTATGGGTTCAAGATGGCAGGATCCTTCATAACCGGTTCCGTCTTCTCTGCCATCGCTGGCTATATGGGCATGACCGTCGCCGTCTCCGCCAACGTCCGCTGCGCGACCGCGGCCAACAAGGGTCTCAACCCGGCGTTCAACCTGGCCTTCAGGGCCGGTTCGGTCATGGGATTGGCCATGGTCGGCACTGCAGTGATAGGTATGAGCTTGATCTATCTGCTCTTCAGAACGCCGGAGATCGTGCTCGGCTTCAGCTTTGGTGCGTCAACCCTGGCACTACTGGCCAAGGCCGGTGGCGGCATCTACACCAAGACCGCCGACATCGCCGCCGACCTGGTGGGCAAGGTTGAGGTCGGCATCCCTGAGGACGACCCGCGCAATCCCGCCGTCATCGCCGACAACGTCGGCGACAACGTGGGTGACGTCGCCGGTATGGGCGCGGATATTTTCGACAGCTACGTCGCTAGCGCTGTAGCAGTGATGCTGCTGGGCACAGGGCTGGCCGGGGGCGAGGACATACAGATCCAGTACGTCGTCTTCCCGCTCGTCCTCTGCACACTGGGGATCGTCGCCTCCCTGATCGGCCTGCAGCTCGTCCGCGTGGGCAAGAGCGGCAAGCCGGGACGGGCACTCAACAGTGGCACGATCATCACCTGCATCCTGTTCGGTCTGATGGCAGCCGCACTGGTATTGCTCGGCGGCTACAACATAGGCGTGCTGTGGGCCGCCCTAGCTGGCTTGGTCACCGGCGTGGTCGTCGGATTCACGTCGGACTATTTTACCGGCGACGATCGGCCGCCCGTCGTCGAGACGGCCAGAGTCTCAGGCTCCGGTGCAGCCATAACCATCATCACCGGCTTCAGCTACGGCTTGATCAGCATCGTGCCATCCGTCATCGGCATCGTGGCGGCCACGCTGCTCTCCTACTTCCTGGCAGAGGCGTCAGGCTTAAATGGCGTCTACGGCGTAGGCATCAGCGCCGTGGGGATGCTGGCCATCAGTGGCATGATCGTCTCCTCCGACGCCTACGGCCCTATCGTGGACAACGCCCGCGGTATCGCCGAGATGGCCGGAATGCCCGAGAACGTGATCGAGATCGCCGATGTCATGGATGCTGCCGGAAACACGGCCAAGGCGATCACCAAGGGATTCGCCATCAGCGCAGCAGCTCTCACCGTGTTGGCCCTCTTCGCTGCCTACGCCGGGCAGATGAAAGACGCGGGCACAACCCTCAAGCTCAGCCTGCTCGACCCGATGGTCATCGCCGGCGTGTTCCTGGGAGCAGCGACGCCGCCGCTTTTCAGCGCGTTGACAATGCTTTCGGTAACCCGCAACGCCTTCAACATGATCGAGGAGATCCGCAGGCAGTTCGCGAGTGATCCTGGTATCCTGGCCGGAACCACCGAGCCAGACTATGCAGCCTGCGTCGGGCTGGCAGCCCAGGGCGCACTCACCTCGCTGATCTTGCCGGCCTTCCTGGCCGTGATCCTGCCGCTCATCATCGGCTTCGTGATGGGGCCAGAGTCTCTGGGGGCTTTCCTGGGCGGTGCCATCTTCACCGGCATCATCTTTGCTCTACTGATGGCCAACGCCGGCGGCCTGTGGGACAATGCCAAAAAGTACATCGAATCCGGCTTCTTCGGCGGCAAGGGGTCCGATGCGCACAAGGCAGGCATCGTGGGTGACACCGTCGGCGATCCATTCAAGGACACCGCTGGCCCCTCGCTCAACACGCTCATCACCGTCATGTCCCTAGTGTCTTCCCTGTTCGCTCCGATTGTCGCCGCCTTTCACCTGTTCAAGTAAGAGGGCGAGCTGTTCGAGGCGGTTAACATCAATCTTTCGTTAGATCTTGCACTGTAAGGCCGCACAACCCTTGCATCGCTGGCTCGGTTGCAGTATAATACCGGGTAGGAGGTTAGCGCAGTTCATGCCATTGTACGAATACCAGTGCAAAGCCTGTGGCGTGCGATTCGAACGCCACCAGTCCATGACCGACGGGCCTGTGGAAACCTGCCCCGAGTGCGGAGGCGAGGTGCACCGGCTGATCCATCCCGTCGGCGTCATCTTCAAGGGCAAAGGGTTTTACGTCACCGACAACCGCAAGGCCAAGTCCTCCACCGCGATACCAACGTCCAAAGAGGAATCCAAGAATGAATCAAAGCCTTCCACGGAGGGCAAGAAGATTGACAGCTCGAAAAGCGAGGGCGGTGAGAAGAGCGAATAGCAGTCTTGCATGCAAAAAACGGGCGTGGCTGCTTTGGCCACGCCCGTTTCCTTTTCCACCGAATCCACTACAACTGAAATCCACCGGTAGCGCGAACAATCTTCTGAGTGTAGTCGGTCACGTAGGTCAGCAGCTTCGCCTTCAGATCGCGCCACTCCTCCGAGGCGAGCGCTTGCTGCATACTCTCCAGGTCGTCTGCGAGGGCGCCGGCGAGGATCTGTGGATGGTCTCCGTAGTAGGTGTACCACGCGTCGGACGTCTGAATCCCAAGCTCGAGCAGCGCTGGTGCAAAATCGCGGATGAAAAACTCAAAATAGTCGCTCTCACGGCCAGGCCGAATGTTCCACGACATCAAGAGTTTGACCATGATCCAACCCCTATCCCTCGTCGCGCCGCTTGGGTTCCAGTACGATGACCTCGGTCTCCTCTGAAAGACTGCTCTGGTTGACCTTGAGCGTCTCCTGGGCGTCCACCTTCTCCAATCCCATTTCCTTGAGAAAGCCATCCAGCGTACCGAGCTTGACCTGGAGGTCTGGGATCTTGTAGTACATCGGGACGACGATGCTCGGCTCGAAGAGACTGATCGCTTCAGAGGCCCGAGCCGGCGTCAGGCTCCCTCCGCCTCCTACGGGCACCAGCAGGACGTTCACGGTACCCAAGCTCTCCACCTGGGATTGGGTGGGCACGTGTCCCAGCAACCCAAGGTGGCAAACGGTCAGGCCGTCGAAGTTGAACGTAAAGATGTTATTCAGGCCGCGCGACGCCCCGCGTTTGCCATCGGCGAAAGTGACGATGCCGGTGACGAACACGCCGCCGATCTCGTACTCGCCCGGGCCATCGAGCAGCTTGAACGGCCCTCGCACGCTGGACGTGTAGCGACACATCGGGTCGTCATAGCTCACGGTGACAATGTCGGCCCGAGGCTTGGGAAAGGTGAAGCCGACGTCAGGCGAGCACGGATCGGTCACGACGGTGCCCAGTCCTCGCTCGCTCAATCGGAAGCAGGTTTGTCCATACCAGGTGATTTCCATGCGCGATGCCTCTCTACAGCGATTGTGGAGCAATTATACATAGACTGCCGGAAAAGCCAAGTGGGGGGTGAGACAGGACAACGATGGCACCCTACGAGGGCAGCAGGATGCCGGGGTTCATGATACCGGAGGGATCAAAGACCTGCTTGAGCGCCTGCAGGCTCTGCACGCCCAGGGGGCCAATCTCGCCCTCAAGCCACGGGACGCGCTCGCGGCCCAAGCCGTGATGGTAGGTCAGTGCACCGCCAGCGGCGACAATCGCGTCGATCACCTCTCGCTTGATCTCTTGCCACTGCGCCTGCTTCGCCAGCGGATCGGGATCATCCACCTGTCGCCCCATAAAGGTTGCAGTGAGGGAAACACCGTTTTCTCGGGCAGGGCAGATGTGGATCATCACATAGCCGGGGCCACCGTCATTGCCAGAGACACTGCCCCGCATCGCGGTGACTATCGTCTCGTAGAGGTGCATCAGCTTCGACCAAGTGGTGGCCGTCTCCAGCTTACCGACCATAACGCCGTAACCGATGAGCATGTCACGCAGGTAGGGCTGGGCATAACGATCGCGCATCCACGACTGACCTGCCGCCCGCCCCACCAGACGCCCATGGTGATCGGCGCACACTTCCTGTGCCCGTCCCCATTGCCGAGCAACCCACTCGGCTCTCCCATCGAACCCCACCAGCATCAAGGCACTTCCATCACTCGGATCGTATCCTTGTGCCTTCAAGTATCGCTCAACCAAGCCATCGGTCAGCCGACGCAAGCGGTGCTGTCCTTGATCTAACACAGCGTAGGCAGCAGCCTCAGCCGCATCGGACAGGCACAGAATAGATGGGGAAAGATCGACGCTCTGCACCAAGTCGCGACAAGCAGCGACACCATCCCCCAGACTACGGAAAAGGACACATCGACAATCCTGCACCTCCGGCAACGGGCGAACGTGCATCGTAGCCTCGGTGACGACGCCAAATGCTCCCTCGGAGCCAACGAGCAACTGCAACAGGTTGGGACCGGCAGCCGTGGCCGGCGCGTCCTTCGTCTCGAAGACGCCGACCGGTGTCACTGCCCGCACCGCTCGGGTCAAGTCCTCGATCCTGCCGTAGCCGACGGCGTTCTGTCCCACCGACCGTGTGGCGATCCACCCGCCAAGGGTGGAGAACTCGAAGGACTGGGGAAAGTGACCCAGGGTGAAGCCCTGGGCGCTTAGCTGGGCCTCTATTTCCGGACCGGTCGCGCCGGCCTGGATGCGGGCCATACGCGAAACGGCATCCACGCTGAGCACGCGATCCAGCTTGGCCAAGTCGAGCGTGATCGCGGGACCATCACCGAGGGCTGGCTCGACGCCACTCAAGACGGTGCTGCCGCCACCAAAGGGGATGACCGCAATCTCACGGTCGGCCGCCCAGGCCAGCAGCGCGACAACCTTGCACTGCTCGGCGGGATAGACGACGGCGTCGGGCGGATTGGGGACGCAGCCGGCACGGACGCGGATCAGGTCGCCGTAGGATTTGCCGCAGGCGTGCTCGACGCGGGCCAGCTTGTCGGTGCGCACCGCCTCTTCGCCCAGCAACTTGCGCAGCGAGGAAAGCACAGGGTCGTCCAGGCGCGTTGGGCGCAGCGAGACCTCTTCCAGTGAGACGGGCGGCAATTCGCGCTCGATCGTCTCGTCAGACAGCCCAAGCCATTCCTGGAGCGCGGACCAAAAGGCTGAACGGCCCTCCAACGAATACGCCTGATCTAGCGTGCCCCATCCCCACCAGCGCAGGTTTTGGGTATCCATGCATGACTCCTACGACAGTTTGAGCAGGAGGCGCGCCAAACAGACCCCGCAGTCGTGGTACGACCTCCTGCCCGCTTCCCACCCCCGCTATCATACTGCGGCGCGGAAAGCGTGTCAATAGGAATCATGACCTATGGTCCCTATTCACCAGGGGAACAAGGTACTATCCCAGCCACCTCAAACGTTCTATGTCCCGGCAACTGGAAGACGTCGATATCGAGAGAATCTGCGATGGTTGGCCCACACCCACCCAGCACCAGGGCCTCCCCGACGGCCGGCGAATCCCCTCCAGGTTGGAAAGACCCGTCCCCGTACGTGATCTGCAAGTAGGGAGCATAAGTGGTCCCGCTCTCGCGGGTGGCGAATCCCCTCCAGGACGAATCGGAACCGGACCACTCCGGGCCGCGTAGCATGACGCCATAGTTCGTCAGAGTGCCATTCACCCATCCACGCACGAGGTTGGTCACGTTAAAAGAGTACCAACCCCATGCCTCATGGGTTACAGAAGCGGAGCCATAGGCTTGAACGCAAGAAGGCATCGTGTTCCATGTCACGCCCGACTCTGACCAGGATGAGCTAATGCGGTACGTTGTGATCGTGCGCGATCTACCCGGATAGTCATAGGAATTGACGAGGTATACCCGGAGGACGGCGCTGTCAATTGGTGTACCGGCGGGAATGGCGGACACGTCGAACCGGATCAGGCTGCGCACGATCTGGCCATCCGGGTTCAGGTAGTCGTCGTAGCCAGCCCACATATCATTGGTATCACCCGCGTTCATCGTCGGGTACCCCTGCAAGATGCAGGCATCCCCGACAGAGTGGAACGTGGTGGGCGGAGGTGGTGGGTAGTTCCTTGTCACCAGGGGCAAGTAGATATATTGCTCTCCCACAGTCACGCTGCCGGTGTTGTTGCCGGGCGTGACGTCCTCCGGGTCCGAGATGGTGGCCTCGTTGACGAACGAGAAATCGCTCGGCAGGCTGGGGTCAATCCATCCGTAGATGGTGATCACGCCACTCTGACTTGGTGCCAGTGGTTCGACCTCCCACACGTAGGAGATGACACCAGTCGGCGTGACCGCGAGCGTACTGGAGAAGGTGAGCGTCAGCACTTCAGGCGGGACAGTGTCGGTGACGATCACACCGGCAGCTATCTCGTCGCCGCTGTTGCCGACGGCTAGAGTGAAGGTGATTGCATCGCCGGGAGCAAAGTCGCTGCCGACTACGCCCTTGGTGACGCCGACATCCGGGCCAGAAGCAGCATGCGTGCGCAGGCGGATACCGGCGTCACTGCTCAAAGCCGTCCCCATGTCAGTCCACGAACCGGAGGACCCCGAGAGGCTGATATACGTGCGCCCCGTCTCATACGGGCCGACGTTGTCAGCGACGATGGGATACCCGTAGCTAGCGTTAGTGAACTTGGCCACGGCGACGACGTCGTCACCGCTGCTCACCGCCAGTGGTGAGTCCAGAGCCACGGAGTGATAGCCGGCCTCGGAGAACGAGTTGTTCAACTTGCTAGCCAGCAGACTGCTGAGCGTCGTGCCATCAAAATCGTCGTAGATGTAGACGTCGACGTCGGTCGTTTCGTCTGAGGTCCAGAACTCTACCCGGGTGACGGTCGTGTCGCTGCTGGGGGTGAACTTGGCCAGCGCCCAGGCAGTTGGGTTACTGCCCCCCGATTCTCCATAGGCGGTTACCCATCCACCCTCGTCGTAGTACATGATGTCGCCATTGGGATCATAGTCCTGCCAGTTAGACATGTACGAGGAGTACATGCCGATATTGGCTGAACCATACGTGATCGTAAAGTAGCCGCTGGCGCCCCAGCCAGTGCCCCAACTGTTCTTTACGATCCAACTGCCGCCTCCCATTGCGTCATCCCAACCGACGATCAACACAGCGTGGTTTGGCGTTTCTGTTCCCGAGTAGTCAAGTACGTAGGAGCCGTCGTAGCTAACAAACTCGGCTCCCCAGGCATCGGTGTCACTACCCGCATACATCGACGTCTCGACCGGCCCATAGTTCTGGACGTACTGCTGCAGCACGTTGGTGCTCGGAACACTGTCGCCGGAGATGATGTTCCATTCCAACAGGGTCTTTTGATAAGCACAAGTGGACTTGCAGGAGACGTCACTGGCTACGTAGGGGTCGCACGATTCCAGCACCACCCCCTTCTTGGAGAACAGACTGGCCAATATGAAGTCGTTCCCACCGCTGCAACTGGTCCCGCCCCCGGTGTCGCTGGTTTCGTACCAGTTGCACTCCTTGGCATTATTCTCCGAAAAATCGTACGCAACCGACTCGTCTATCAGCATCTTGGACTCAATGTCGCCGATGGCAGCGAAGGCATAACAAGAGCCGCAGGCACCTTGGTCCTTGACCGGCGTAACCTTGCCCAAAGTGCGCCAATCCCAACTACTCAGCACTGCCTGATCTCTGATCGCGTCCGGCGCTTCCTGCCCCGTCAGGTGAGAGAGGTCCATCGGCGGGGGAACAAAGCCGGTGCCTGGCGGAGGTGGCTCCTGTGCTCCCGATCTGGGCGGCGCCATCTGAAACTCAGCCGGCGCAACCGGGCTTGCGCCGGCTGTCAGCGCCGCTGTGCCGACGAGGGCGCACACCACGAGAAACGAACCTATGACTTTACCACAGATGAGGTCTTTCATTTTTGCTCCTCCTTCTGCTATTGACGAGAACTCGATGGCCCCGCCAGAACGCGGCGACCCCTGCCTCCCCCCTGCGAGTCCAACTTTGCCTTTCTAGCACAGCGGGGGTTACCAAAACCAATTATACTACCAACTCAATAGTGAACAACTGCTTCACGAAGATGAGTGCATTTGTACTTGGGCAGACCCCTGCAAAGCAGGGCATTTCCCGCCAGAGACGGGCGATTTTGGGCTTGTATACCTACCTGCAGTCTTCTGAGTTCATTGTGCCCTATTAGTAGAATAAGGTGCCCAAACAACAAATGCACCTTACGTTGTGTCCGCGCTTTGCACCAGCCTTGCACTGGACTATAATACTCATACAATCTCCTGCACGTCCACAAACCACAAGGAGGTGCACTCATGTCCGACGAACGCAAGAAGGTCTCGCTCCCGACGCTCTTTGAGAAAAAGGCCAATGACGACCCCATCGTCATGCTCACCTGCTACGATTATCCTACAGCCTGCTTTCAGGATCAGGCTGGCATCGACATCATCCTGGTGGGCGATAGCCTGGGGATGACGATGCTGGGTTACGAGAGCACCCTGCCGGTGACGATGGATGACATGATCCGCCATGCCCAGGCCGTGCGGCGGGGCGCGCCCCACGTCTGGCTCATTGGCGACATGCCCTACATGACATACCAGCCATCGATCGAGTCTGCGATCCGCAACGCCGGGCGCTTCATGGCCGAGGCGGCATGCGACGCGGTCAAGCTGGAGGGGGGGGCCGAGATGGCCGCCCGCGTCGCGGGCATTGTCAAGTCCGGCATCCCCGTGATGGGCCACCTGGGGCTGACCCCGCAGAGCGCCAGCGCTTTGGGCGGCTTTCGTTTGCAGGGCAAGAGCGCGTTGCAGGCCAAAAAGATCGTCGATGACGCCAAAGCCCTGGAAGAGGCCGGGTGCTTTGCCATCCTGCTGGAGTTGGTGCCGGAACAGCTATGTCGCATCATCACCGAGCGGGCCGAGGGCTGCATCATCATCGCCCTGGGATCTGGCCTCCACGCCCACGGCCAACTGCTGATCTACCACGATATGTTCGGGCTGTATCCCAAGTTCAAACCGCGCATGGCCAAGGTGTATGCCGACGCGGGGAACCTCATCTTCAACGGTCTGAAGCAGTACGTGGCCGAGGTGACTGACAGAACCTTCCCCCAGCCGGAGAACTGGTTCGAGATGAAGGAGGCAGAGTACGAGGAGTTGATAAAGCTGCTGGACGAGTGATACGTAAAACGTGATGCGTGATCCGTAGAGAGTCATGAGTCACGTATCACGAATCATAGGTTGAAGGAGGGATAGAATGAGTAATTCCCTTAGAGACCGATTAACGATCTCACAAGAGGCGCTGGACGAGATCAACGCGTTGCTGCTCGACCCCGGCAGCCGGGTCGTCAACGACTTCCTCACGGTGGTCGAGAAATACGGCGCCGTCGAGGAGATCAATCGCCGAGCGGAGGAGGCGCGCAAGCTTCCCAACCTGATGGCGCGGCTGCGTGAGGTCAACCCATCTTACGTGACAGACCTAGAGTGGCTGATCGAGCAGCGCGACCGGGAGGCGTTCGTCTCCATCGCCGACTATCGCCGCCGGGTGCTGGGTGATCGGGTCAATGAGATGACGTTCAACCAAGACTTTGCCGTCACGCTGGAGATCAGCGCGCTGCAGTATTTCCCCTTTCTCATCACCGAGGCGGAGCAGGCCGTTGAGCGGGGCGAGTTGATGCCGGGTCGCTACATCCGCGTGCGCAAGATGAAGGAGCAGGAGGCCGATGGCGACCTGCTGGCCGTGGCCGCGGCGATGCAGATCGTGGGGGCCAGCTACGTGGAGACGCTGGATACCAAGGGCACCGACGGCTCCAACGTCCACCTGGGCGGGCCTGCGACCATCACCGGCTACTTTGGCGGCGTGGGCCAGCCCAACGAGCACGCCCTGCAGTGGCTGGACGAGCTCCTCTACTACTATACCACCTACGGCATCAAACAGGTGCTCAACGTCAATCCCGGCACGGTGCTGCTGGGCTACTTCTTGCACAGAATCGGCATCGATAACGAGTTCAAGATCAGCGTCTATATGGGCAACGACAACCCCTACGCTGCACTGTGGACGCTCATCGGCGCCAAGCTGTTCTCGCGGCCCGATGGCACTAGCCCCTTGATCGGCTTCAACTGGTCGAACTCGGTGAACAACGAGACCATGGAAATCACGGCCGAGGTTCGCGGGGCCTTGGGCTTTGAGGACATTGTGCGCTTTGAGCATCACATCACCGAGACGTGGAAGTCGATCGTGCGCCAGCCCTATGACCGGCTCGACGAACTGGTGGAGATTGCCGATCACGTGGCCAACATCTCGGCCAAGCACGAGGGCGCGCCGCCGGCGGTCGAGACGAGGCGCGAGCATCCGTCCGACATCCTCGACTACTTCCGCGACAAGCGCGATGTGGAGGATGCGGGCGACATGCCACTCTTGCTGCGCAACTACCTGGACAAGCACGATGCAGTCAATCGCACCGCGCGGGCGCTGACGGAGAACGGGTTGGCGTTCGTGGCGGCCAAGAATCTGCATCGGTAGGCTGGCTTACGTGCTTGGATTCTCAGCTTGAGGATTCATTCTCAGGCAAAGGAGGAGGCACCATGATCCCCAAACGCATGAGCGAGTTCCTACACGACGCGCTCCCCGAGCGCACCTGGCGCAACCGGCTACGCCGGGAAGGGCCGTTGGCCTTCTTGGAGTTTGGCCCGCTCGACGTGGACCGCTTGCAGCGGCTAGGTATCACCGCCGACCGGCTGGGGCCGCGGCTGGTGGTTTGCATGTGGGACGAGGAGGCGGAGCTTGAGGCCGGTGGCTACTTGGTGGTGGACAGCCTGGCGATGGGTCGCCCGTCGATGGGCGGCATCCGCATGTTGCCGGATGTGACCCCTCAGGCCATCCACAACCTGGCCCGCGGCATGACACTCAAGAACGCGGCGGCTGACCTGCCCTATGGCGGCGGCAAGGCTGGTGTAGTCGCCCCAAGCGATCTCTCGCCGGAGCAGCACGCCGAGGTAGTGCGTCGCTTCGCACATCTGATCTACCGCTATCGCGACATCTACCTCCCCGGCCCTGACGTGGGTACCAATGACGCCGATATGAAGACGGTGGCCATCGAGAACGGCCTCGATTGCGCGCTCTCCAAGCCGGCCGACATGGGCGGCAACCGCATCGATCAGTTGGGGGCCGCTGGCGGCGGCGTGGTCATCGCCATCGACGCGCTGCTGGGCGAGATCGAGCGGCTGCGCGTCCTGCCGCAGTTTGCCGATCTACAGGTGCCTTCCCGCTCCGAGATGACGGTGCTGATCCAGGGATTTGGCGCGGTGGGCGCTCACGCCGCCACAATCCTGCAGGAGCGTGATCCCGCCCCGCGCATCGTCGGCGTCAGCGACGCCACTGGCTACCTCTACGACGAGCGAGGGCTGCCTATCGCCGAGCTGTTCGACGCCCGAGACGCCCACGGCGTCGTGACCTTTCCCCATTTCCTCGAAAAGCTCATAGACGTGCGCTCGTCTGCACCCCAGACCAAGTTCTCCAACGCGCCCAACGACCTGCTGCGCGAGTCGGCCTTTTGCTTCGTACCGGCCGCGCCGGTGGCCAACTACCTGGGTGTGGACATTACCTCTAGTCCTTCGATGACGGTGGATCGGATGGGACGCTGGGCCATGATCGTCGAAGGAGCCAATACCTACTCACCCGATCCATCTCGAAAGGCCGCGCGCGCTCGGATGGAACGGGCCGTCTACTGGCAGGCGGGGGTGCTCATCGCCACCGACTACCTGGTCAACTCAGGCGGCGTGATCTATGCCGCGCAGGAACGCATGATCAAGACCCCCGATCACCTGCGCATCCCCGCCGAGATGCTGGGGGATCGGGAGGCGGTGGAGCGTTGGCTGGTCGATCAGCAAGCCGACCTGGAGGCGCTGGCGGAACAGCGACGCATCGCCGGGGAGGCCAGGCGGGATGAGGTAATCCGCCGCAATATGAAGGAACTGGTGGATCGCTTGGTCGCCGACCCTGACATGCTTCCCTGCGAGGCCGCCGAGCATATCAGCATCAGCCGGATCGCCTCCAGCGAGCGGTATCGCACCGTGGCCGACGTGATGTCGCCCATTCCCACCATTGCCGAGGACAGCACTGTGCGCGATGCGGCGCAGATGCTGGTAGACGAAGAGGGCGACCTGCTGGCCGTCGTCTCGGCGAGTGGGGAGTTGGTCGGCATCGTCACTGACTGGGACATCACCCGCGCCTCGGCCACAGCCTGCACCGAGGACGTGGGGCTGGCGGAGATCATGACGCGCGACGTCATCACTGCCCACCCCGGCGACCACGTCCTTGATGTCGTGCGCAGGCTAGAGCATCATGAGATTTCCGCCATGCCGGTGATCGACGACGGCGGCGTGCGCGGACTCATCAGCGGCGATCTGCTGGCCCGGCGCACGCTATACCGGCTGCTGCAGGCGGGGGAAGACTGAAACGCCGTCTTGTCCAATTTGCCGCCCTGGGCTACAATGTCGGCTCGTATGGACGATAGATGGTGTCGGCTTGAGCGATGGGCATTGGTGGGCCTCTTCCTGTTGGCCTTCATCCCTCGGGTTGTGTACCCCGTCTCCCGCCCCATCCAGTGGTACGCCCGCTCCGCCGGATTCTTCGAGGCCGTGCTGCATGGCGATTGGGCAGGGACTCTCTTCTCCGAGCACCCCGGCGTGACGGTGATGTGGCTTTCAGGGGTGGCGCTGTGGGGCTGGTACGGTCTGCAGTCGCTGCTGGGTCTGAACCCTCCGGTGCCGCTGGATATCGATGGGTATGCCTTTGCCGACCGGATGGCGGTGGGTGTGGTGCCGCTGGCGCTTGTCGTGGCGCTGGGCATCGTTTGGGGCTGGTTCCTCCTGCGTCGTCTGTTCGATCGGCGGGTAGCCTGGGTGGCTGCGCTCCTATGGGCGGTCGATCCTTTCTACCTGGCCAATTCAAAGGCGCTCCACCTCGACGCTGTGCTCTCCACGCTGATGGTGCTCTCTGCCCTGTGGATGCTGGTCTATCTGCGGGAGCGCCGCTGGCCGCAGTTGATCGTCTCGGCTGTCCTGGGCGGCCTGGCGATCCTGACCAAGGTATCGGCTGTCTTTCTGTTCCCCTTCTTTGCTTTTTGTCTCCTCGTTGGCTGGCTCTTGACTCGCCGCAACTCGAAACCTCAAGTCTTAAATCTCAAATCAGCAATCTTTAGCCTTTTCCTTTGGGGCGCTGTTGCCGTTGTGATCTGTCTTGCTCTCTGGCCTTCTCTGTGGGTGCAGTCGAGGGCTAGTTTCGACAAAGTGGTCCGCCAAGGCATACTTCTTCACACAGACAGTCCCCGAGATCAGCCCTTGTTCTACCGGGGGACGTTGGACGTATATGACCCTGGCCCAAGATTTTACTGGGATACCATCCTCCACCGCACAACTTTCCTGACGCTGCCTTTCATTCTGGTGGGGTTCCTGGCATTGTGGGGACAGCGGCAGGAGGAGCAGGTAACGTCTTTGCTCTTGATTGGTTTCGCCGCATTCTACTTCGTCCAGATGTCGCTGGGGGGATGGAAGGATGGGCGCTACATGCTGCCCGTGTTGCTTGTGGTTGACGTATTGGCGGCCTGCGGCCTGGCCTGGTGGGTCGGCCGTCTGCCACTGAGGTCCGTTGTACAGGTCGGCCTTATTGGTGGATTGCTGCTGGCCCAGGCTGTCATCGTGTTTTTTCATCACCCTTACTATGGCACCTATTACAATGAATTGCTGGGTGGCCCGAAGGCCGCGTTGCGCGTCTTTCCCCCGGCCGAATGGGGGGAAGGGTTGGACTTGGCGGGGCAGTACGTCGATCGGCAGCTGGGCACGAAGGATGCCACCGTCGGCACCCAGTTCCTGGCGTACGAGATGGTGGTCCAGCACGTGCGCTCGCCGGTTTACGATATTGCGCAGGTAAAGGACGACGTGGACTATCTGGTGTTTGGCGTCCAGTATACGATGCGCGGAAGGAACTATGACCGCTGGGGAAAGTTATGGGAGGAGACGTACAAGTTTCGCGAGCCGGAGTTTGTCGCGTCCTTCGGCGGCGTCCCCTACGCCTGGGTCCACCGGCCTGACGCGGAGCCGGTCATTCCTCAGCGGGTGGACGCGGGATTGGGGGAGAGCATTCGGCTGGTGGGCTACCGACTGGTTCCGAACGAGGTCTCACCTGGCGACGCGCTGTTATTGACGCTTTACTGGCAGGCCGACGCGCCGGTGGATGAAGACTATACTGTCTTTGTGCACCTGCAGGCGCTGGATGGGACGTTGGTGGCGCAGCAGGATAATCCGCCGGTGCGCGGCACGCGGCCTACGAGCGAATGGGAGTCAGGCGAGCTGATTGAGGACCCCTACGAAATTCAGATCCCTGCCGATGCCGCTTTTGGGGAGTACGCGTTGAGTACCGGGATGTACAATCCAGTGACGGTGGAGCGGCTGGAGGCCCTCGGCGCCGACGGCGGGCAACTGCCGGAGGCTCGGGTGGTGTTGGCCGGTGTGTCGGTGCAACCGGCGGTGCCCTGGTGGCGGTGGGCGCTTTCGGGGCTGTGGCTGGCGATTTTGAGTGCCGGCCTGGTGTGGCCCTGGTTCAATAGAAGGAGGTTGCCCCTTGACGCGTAACGCTCGCCGTTGGACGTACATTGGATTGATGCTGGTGTTTCTGTTGGCTTTGTGGTTACGTTGCATTAAGCCTCTTTCACGCCAGGTAGAATGGTACCACCGTCCCATCGGCTTTTTTGCGGCTGTGTTGGAGGGGCATTGGGCAGATACGCTTTTCAGTGAGCATCCCGGAGTGACCACGATGTGGGTTGTTGGGAGCGCCGAGTACTTGGTGTATGCTGTGCGCACAGCTCTTGGCCAGCATCCTCCGCATCCCAGCGATGTGGAAGGGCGCGCTTTTATCTACGAGATGTCTGTTGGGGTGTGCGCCTTGGCTGTGTGTGTGGCTCTCGCAATTATCTTGGCGTGGTATCCTCTTAGGCGGCTGTTCGGGGAACGTGTGGCGTGGGTTGCCGTTATCTTGATGGCCTTGGATCCCTACTATGTCGCCACTAGCAATGCGCTTCACCTCGACTCACTGCTGACGGCGTTCATGACGCTATCGGCTCTAATGCTGCTGGTCTATTTGCAAGACAGCAGTTGGCGGTTTCTCGTTGCTTCGGCCATCTGTGGCGGGCTGGCGTTTTTGACGAAGGCTCCTTCGCTGTTTCTGTTGCCGTTTTCGGCGTTGGCGCTGTTTGTGGCATTCGTCGGTCGGAAGCAATTCAGTCTCGGGGCGTTCGCTCGTCGTTGGGTGCTGCCGTTGTCGCTTTGGATAGGCATCGTGGCCGTCGTTTACGTGCTGCTGTATCCGGCTATGTGGACCATACCGGGCGAGGCCCTAAGCCGCACTATCAATCAGACGGTGCACGATACGCAAACGCCGCACTTCAATCCCGTCTACTTTCGGGGCAAGTCCCATATCGACGATCCAGGCCCTTGGTTTTATGTCTATACTTTGGCCTTCAAGTCGAGTTGGGCCAGCTTGGGACTGGCAGTTCTCGGTGTTGTGACGTTGTGGCGGTTGCCGGGCCAACAGCGCCGGTCAGCACTGCTGGTGATCGTGTACATCATGTGCTTTGGCCTGCAAATGACTATCGGAGCCAAGAAGGGGCCGCGTTATCTATTGCCGGTGTTCCCACTGTTTAGCGTGATAGCAGCCCTGGGATGGGCGATGTGGCAACAGGGTGTTGCCCGATGGCTGCGACGCAAAAGTGTTGCCTGGGCCATCTCTGTTTTACCTATCGCTGCGCTGGCGGCAATATTGTTGGTCGTTTATCCTTATTATGGTACGCACTATAATCTGCTTTTTGGGGGGATACAGGCCGCCGCGCGCGACTTTGCGCTTCAAGAGCAGGGCGAGGGAGTTGATTTGGCCGCTCGGTGGTTGGAGGCGCAGGGAGGAGAACGGCTCCGTGCGGCTGTTCAGTTGCCTGCGGTGTTTATTCAATATACAGGGGCACAGGCTATCGAGTTTGGTGATCTGGATGTTGACTATGATTATCTCGTTTTCGATCGTAACCACATTGTGCGTGATTATCGCGCTGTTGACTGGGAAGATGAGTGGAAGCAGTATCGTAGTCGTGAGCCCGTATTCTACAAGGACTTTGGCGGCATTCCCTATGTGTGGGTCTATCGCGCTCTGCCTGCGGTGATTGGTGAAACGACACCCGATCATGTTTTTCGTGGTTGGCTGGGCCACGACGTCGAGTTACTCGGATACGACTGGCAGGAAAAATTGGTGTCGGCAGGTGAGACGCTCCCTTTGCACCTATATTGGCGAACCGCCAAGTCGCTGGACGTGGACTATACGGTGTTCGTGCATGTTCACAGACCGGATGGGCAGTTGCTGGCCCAATGCGATAGCATACCACTTGGAGGTACGCGTCCAACGACGACTTGGCAGGCTGGCGAAGTAATCCGGGATGCGTGTGAGGTGACGCTGCCGCCTGATGCGCAGATTGGTGGCTATCGTGTATATGTGGGCATGTATACCTGGCCGGAGTTGGAGCGTTTGCCCGCTCGTGTGGCAGGCGGCGCGGAACTACCCGATGGCCGGCTGCCATTGCTGACCTTTGAGTTGGGTGACGCGGAGGCACTGCGTCTTCCCTGGCCGTGGATGGTCTTGGCATGGCTGGCGACGCTGGCCGTGTTAGGGACCGGGGTGGCGGGAATGTGGCGACGGGGGGAAGAGGCTGGTGTCTAGGCGGGTGCGGCTCTCTGGCTGGGCGGCGGTGGTGCTGCTGCTGGTTGCCTTTGGGCTGGCGCTGACCAGCGCGCGAGTCAAGTCGGCCACCTTCGACGAGGAAGCTTACATCGGCAAGGGGACGGCCATCTGGAAAGGGGGTAACTATTGGCTGCGCACTGCCCATCCTGCCCTGGCGCCGATGCTGAACACACTGCCCCTGCTGCTAGAGCCGGAGGTTACACTGCCTATTGAACACAGCTGCTGGCCCGATGGCAGCGGGCGCAGTTGCGGACGGGTGATGCTTTTCTATCGGGGCGATACTCAGCGGACCTTGCTCCTGGCCCGGCTGCCGACGATTTTCCTGATGCTCATTCTGGCTGCGGTGGTCTACCGGTGGTCTCGTGAGCTTTTTGGTGTGCCCGCTGATCTTGTTGCTATGGCACTGTTTGTGTTCGATCCCAATGTGTTGGCCCACGCGCGCTTGATCACCCTCGATTTTGCTACCACGGCCTCTACTTTTATAAGTTGGTTTGCCCTGTATTGTTTCTGGCGCAGGCCCGGTTTGTTTCGGTTGGTGTTGCTGGGGGTGGCATTGGGGATGGCAGGAGCGACGCGGTTTACGGCCGGTTACCTAGTACCGCTCTTTGTCCTCGTAAGCCTGGCGCGAGTCTGGCAGCCGGTTGACGCAGGCCGTTTCGCGGCTCTGCGGGTAGCTAATCGTCGGCGTAGATTAGTCACAGTGCTGTGGCTTCTTGTCGTCGTGGGTGTCGTCGCTGTTTCCGTCATCTGGCTTGTCCACGGGGCGGCTTTCGGGCCAGTGCCTCGCTGGGGGAATGTTCGGTTACCAGCTCCAGCCTATTTCAACGAGCTTGCTGCTTTGTTGGAATATCGAGACAAACCACAGGATGCTTTCCTGCTCGGTCGTCATTACGTAGGAGGATGGTGGCCCTATTTCATCGTCGCCTTCTTTACCAAAACACCCCTGGCAACCGTTTTGCTGGTAGTGTTGGCGATGGTGTTCCTAATCCGGAGGCGGGATGGCGGCTTTGGGGAGACTGTGCTCTTGATCGCTGCCGGTAGCCACTTTGGGCTGAGTCTGATCAACCCTTTCAACATTGGCTATCGTCACCTTTTGCCCATATTGCCTTTTTTGTCCGTCTTTGCCGCGCGAACGGCGCGGTGGGCTGGTCAAGTGACCCACGACGGACAGTCACTGCGTCGATGGCCTCGTTACGTGATGGGGGTGCTCTTGGGATGGTTGGTCGTTGCCAACGTCTCAATCTACCCGAACTACCTGGCTTATTTCAATGAACTGGTCGGGCCGCAGAACGGTTACCGTGTGCTGGTGGATTCTAACCTGGATTGGGGGCAGGATCTTCCGGCCCTCCAAGAGTACGTGAAGGAACATGGTGTTTCCTCTCTTTACCTGAGTTGGTTTGGTGAGTCGCGCCCTTGGCAGTACGATATCTCGTATCGATTCATTCCCAGCAAGCCCGACGAGTTGAGCGATATTTACACCCGTGTTTATCATCCCGACTATCCGCCACCGGGCACGTATGCCATCAGCGCCACCAACCTGCAAGCCCTCTTATTCGATGACAAGGAGCTTTTCGGTTGGTTTCTTCAGCGCAAGCCAGTGGCTCAGCTTGGCTACTCGGTCATGATCTATGAGGTTCCACGTTTACTAGACCCTGACGCACCGCCGGTTACGGTGGCGTTGGGTGACAGGCAGATTGATCAAGTGCCTGCCGATGCTTTTGAGATGCTTTGGCGCACGAACGATCTGTACCTGCGGTGGTACAACACGCAGTCCAGTTGCATATTCCCGCCAGAGGACGTTGTCTGGTACGTTTTGGACGCTGGCATTGCTCCCGACCCACCTTTGTGCCCACTCTGGGAAGAGACGGAACAGGTGACAGAGCTGCCGATGCGAGGTGGAGAGAGACAGTCGCTTGCGTTTTATCGCTTGCAGACGACTCCTGCCAGGCGTGAGGATTGGTTCCAAGAGCTGGCCGCGGCTTCTCCTGTGGTTGTCTCGGACGAGGTCGCTTTTGTCTCGGGTGAGGCGCCCGACCTGCGCTGGGAAATCGCGCCTCCGCTGCGGTTTGGGGATCGGCTGGATCTGATAGGATATCACGGCTTCTCTGACCGGCTTAAGCCTGGTTCGGAGTGGCAGTTTGTGAGTTACTGGCAGGTCACAGGCCCGGGGAATGAGCTTAAGGTCTTTGTGCAGTTGTTGGATGATGGGGGGGATGCACGCACGCAATACGACGGGCTGGACGTTCCCGTCATCGGGTGGCGAGAGGGGGATTGGCTGGCGCAGCGGCACACCTTGTCGTTGCCTGGCGATCTTTCGCCCGGCCGTTACTGGGTGCAGTTGGGCGTGTATGATGTAGAGACAGGGCAGCGGCTGCCGGTGTTGGTGGATGGTGCGTCGGTGGGTACGCGGTTGTTGTTGCCTGCGGTGGAGGTCAGATGACGTTGGCGAAGGTGTTTCGTGTCACCAGCGACTTTGTCCGGCGCCCATGGGTGCGTGGATCGCTGGTAGCGCTCCTGGTCTATGCTTTTGTTGCGTGCGTCGTCTTTTACCCTGTTCCGTTTTGCTTGAATTCTGTGCTGTTGGGCTTTGACGGTCGCGATGGTTGGGAGCACGCCTGGTGGCTTTGGTTCGCCAAACGGCTGCTGTTGGAGGGGAGGGGGTTAGGTGATCTGTATCTTCTCAACCATCCTGCTGGGTTGCAGCACCCTTATCAGTGGTCGATGGTGAGCTTTAGTTTGATCGCCTCACTCATAGGCAGTCTGTTCCCCCCAGCGGCGACATATAACTTGATGGCTTTGGGGTCTTTTGTGATGAGTGGTCTGGCGGCCTATCATTTGTGCCGAGACTTGACACACAATCACTGGGCCTCGGTGGTCGGTGGTGCTATTTTCGCCTTTTGTCCTAACCGATTGGGTCACGCTCTGGCCGGCTGGCTGCCGCAGATGACGGCTTATCTGTACCCGTGGTATGCATTGCTTCTCATCCACACCTTGTGCCATCCTGCGTTGCGCCGCAGTGTGGGACTGGGCGCGTTGGCAGGGGTGGCCGCTACGATATGGCCGATGCACATTGCCTATTTCATGATTCCACTGACGGTCGTCATCGTTGGGTTTGACCTGGTGCGTCGTAGGCATGCTTTCTTTGCGGATCGACAGGTGCTTTACTTAGGCCTGGCTTTTGCGATCTCTTTGGCGATTACGTTGCCGTTCCTGCTGCCGCTCCTCGGTGGTCGGTTCCAGGGAGATCTGGAGTATCTCTCGACCTCGGGCATTGTGGGCCATTCCGCCGATCTGTTGGCCTTTTTCACGCCGTCTCCCTATCATCCCGTCCTGGCACCTCTGGGGCTGGTGCCCGCGTTTGCCCAGCGTGTCTTCTTTGAGCCGGAGGCACTCAGGGCGTGGCTCGCCTACCCAGGACTGATCGCGATGGGATTGGCGCTATGGGGGGTAGTGCGGGTTAAGCCGCGGCTTTGGGAGTGGCTCCTGCTGGCCCTGGGTGCTGCTCTCCTATCGTTAGGCCCAATTCTCGTGGCAGGGAGGGAACCGGTTGAGTATGTGGTAGACGGCTATCAGTCTTACCTGCCCATGCCCTATGCGCTTGTGCGAGCTGTGCCTCTTCTTGACTGGGGGCGGACCCCTGGGCGCATCGTGACTACAGCTATGCTTGGCGTGGGCGTGTTGGCCGCTTATGGGCTGGCCGATCTCCTGGAGCGCCTGCCAGCTCTCCGCTGGCAGGCCGGGGTGCTGGCCATCGTTGTCGTTACCCTGGTCATTTTTGAGTATGTGCCCATCTGGCCCTTCCCTGCCGGAGATGCTCGAATGCCGCCGGTCATTCAGTACATCATCGATCAGCCGGGTGATGGAGCGATGCTGCACGTCCCCATGGGGCGCCGCCGGGTCAACAATCAGGCTTTGTTCTTCCAAACGGCTACTGGCCGGCCCATAGTTGGTGGGGAGGTGTTGCGTTTGTTGCCGGACGTTCCACCGTGGTTGGAGACGATTGAGGGATTGATCTTGGCCGATTCCGCCCCGGACGTGGTTTCTCGCCCTTCTTTGGAGGAGCGCCAGGCTTGGCTGCGACTTTTTGACGTGGATTGGGTGCTGCTTCACAAATTGGAGCCAGGTGATGTTCGTTACCGGCCCTTCATAGAGGAACTGCTGGGGAAGGCGGTTATCGAAGATGATACGCTGGTAGCGTTTCCTGTTCCCGATGACGTCGCAGCATTGGAGCCGTCGCAACTATATACGCTAAGTGACTATGGCTGGCATTCGCCGGAGCAGGACGGGGTGATCTGGCGGCGATGGCTGGGTGAGGAGGGGGAGCTGTATGTCTACTCGACACGCGAGGAAAGGGGTTCCCTGCGCTTTACAGCGGATTCGCATCTCGTGTTTCCTGTCCTAGAGGTTTACTTAAATGGGCAGTTGCTTGATGCCGTGGTGGTGGATGAGCGTATGGCTCATACCACACGCCCGTTTACGCTGAGACAGGGGATGAATGTTTTTCGCTTCCATGCGTCGGGGGACTTTTCAGCGATGTTGGATGACCCACGCTGCTGGAGCAATGCGCTGCTCGAACCGCCTGCAGAGAATGGTGTGCAGCCCTGCGATCCGACAAAGGCGCGGACGACCTATCGCACGTTTGTCTTGGACAGTATGAGTTTTGTCCCGGAGGGTGAGCTGCCTGCTGGCGAAGGGCTTGATATTGACTTCGGCAGCCAGATGCGGCTGCGGGGGTGGACGTTGAGCGGGGTGGCGTTGCGACCTGGGGAGACGTTGACGGCGACGTTAGCTTGGGAGGCGACGACTGAGTTGAGTGACCGGTATGTCGTGTTTGCGCACGTGCTGTCTCCCGATGGCTCGTTAGCGGCGCAGTGCGATAAGCCCATCGGTGATGGGTTAATCCCCTATGCTGTCTGGCCGCCGGGAACGACGTTTTCCTACCCGGTGACGCTCGAATTGCCCGGCGACCTGTCGGCGGGTGACTATCGTCTCCTGCTCGGCGTCTACCTCTGGCCCAGCCTGGAGCGGCTGCCGGTGCTGGTGGACGTGCCGGGTGCTGATACCGGTACGGTGGAGATGGGTACCATAAGGGTTGCGCCATGATCAAGGTTATTCGCCGTCGTTGGTTGGATATCGCTGTTCTGGCGTGCTACTCGGTTTTGGCGACGATTTACGCTTGGCCGCTGATGCGGCGTTTCGGAGTGGCCCTGGCAGGCGATGGCTACGACATGTACGTTTTCCAGTGGGCCAATTGGTGGATCGCTCGCGCGCTGGGTCAAGGCCAGTCGCCATATTACACCGCGATGCTCCTCTACCCCCGTGGTGTCAATCTCCACTTTCTCAGTTTTTCTTGGCTGAACACCCTCGTTTGGTGGCCGCTGCAGGCCGTCGTCGGAAATGCGGCGGCTTACAATTTCACTGTGTGGTGGAGCTGGCCGCTGGCCGGATTTGGAGCATACCTGCTAGCTCGCGAGGTGACCGGTGATCGGAGGGCTGCCTTTGTAGCTGGCCTGATCTATGCTTTCTATCCCTATCACTTTGCCCAGCGCAACCATCTTAATCTGCTCAGCGTGCAGTGGATTCCTTTCTCGTTGCTCTTTCTGATGCGGACGGTGCGTCGTGGACGGGTTCGGGATGGGATTCTGGCTGGGGTTTTCTTCGCCTGCTCTGGCCTCTCCGGTTGGCACCTGCTGACGTTGAGCGGAATGCTGGGGGGGCTGTGGCTCGTGTACGCCTGGCTGACGGAGCGGCATGAGTGGTCTCGGGAAAACTGGAAGGCGTTGATGGTGATGATGGTTGTCTTGGCGGCGCTAGTCGGGCCGCTCTTGGCGCCTATTGCCTGGGAGCAGTTTGTGAATCCCGAGGGGCAGGACCCTTACCTGGGCAAGGAGGGGGAGACACAGTCTGACCTGGTTTCGTACATTCTCCCCAGTCTCTATCACCCATTGTGGGGGCATCTCGCCGCGCCGGTCCACGACCGTTTCCTGCGCAATAAGGATCACGCCGTCGCGCTGGGTTATGTGCCCCTGGCCCTGGCCGGGTATGGGCTTCTGCGATGGCGTGCGGGAAAACGTGAAAAGAAGGTCTGGTTTTTTTGTTTGTTGGTGTTCGGTGTCCTGGCCTTGGGGCCGTTTCCCCGCGTCAACGGCGTGGCTTATCCTCAGATCCCATTGCCCTATCGATTGGTCGGATGGACTTTGCCCGTCCAATCGTTGCGTAATCCGGAACGCTTCAACATCGTTGTGGGACTGTGCTTGGCCTTGGCGGTGGGCGTGGCGACCGGCGACATAGTACGCCGCTTGTCTGTGCGCCGTGCTGCCATCGTCGTTGTCTTGTTGAGCGGGTTGGTGTTGCTGGAGTACTGGGCGTGGCCCTTTCCGACGACAACGTCCAATGTCCCGGTTTTCTATTACCAACTCGCTGCCGACCCTGACGATTTTGCGATTGTCGATGTGCCGATGACCAACGATCTGTCCAAGCTCTACATGTACTATCAGACCATGCACGGCAAACCTACAGTCACGGGGCATGTCTCTCGTCCGCCGGAAGGTACATACGATTTCATCACCTCGGTGCCGTTGTTGAACGCGCTGTGGAACACGCGCCGGCCGCCAGTCGATCGGCAGCTTTCCGGTGATTGGGCCGCGCTGGCTGAGTATGGCGTGCGATACATCGTGGTTCATCAAGAGCTGATGAGCGAGGATGAATGGGCAGCCTGGCAGGAGTATGCAGATGTCGAGCCGGTCCTCGTGAGTGGGGGCCTGCAGATATATCGGGTGGTGGATTCTCCTTAGGGCGAATTCTGCTGTATCTTGGTATCCTGCCTGATGATGGGAAGTTGTGGTATTTCTGGCAAGGAGAGAGGTGTTGGTGTGGGTTATTCAAAGGTAAGGCAGTCCCTTCGAGGATTTTTCACGTTGCCTCGTGTATGTGAAGTCGGATTGTTTTTCCTTGCGTTCCTGCCAAGGGCGCTGTATCCGGTCTCTCGTCCGTTGGAGTGGTATGGCTGGTCCCTGCGTTTTGTATCTGCTGTACTGCGGGGTGATTGGGGGGCAACCTACATGAAAGAACACCCAGGGGTTTTTCTCATGTGGTTGTCTGGAATTGCTATGGCCGTTCGGCGTGCAGCCCTCGGTGAAAGTGTTATTCGCCTACCGGCAAAGGAGACGATTGGCTTGGGATTGACGCCGCAGGAGCTTTTTGCTGCCATCGTGCCGCTGGCCTTGGTCATCGCCCTGGAAATTGTGTTGGTCTACATTCTCTTGCGTCGTCTGACGTGCAGCCAGGCGATTGCCGTGGTGGGGGCGGCTCTGCTGGCTTTGGACCCATTTCACATCGCCAAATCAAAAGTGCTGATGCCGGACGGCGTGTTCAGCACGACGATGGTCGTCTCGGCTTTGTTTGGACTGTGTTACGTCCTGAATGGTCGTAGGTGGCGAGACTTGATTCTCTCCGGCGTGTTCGCCGGGTTGGCGATGCTCGCCAAGATGCCTGGGATATTGCTGGTTCCCTGGACCGGCGTGATTCTTCTCGTTGGCTGGTGGATGGGGCGCAAGGCTTCACAGAATGGTGGTTTTCTGCGTGCGGTGGTGCTTTCGTCTTTGGTCTGGGGAGGTGTGGCTGCCGCCGTCTTTATCGCGTTGTGGCCCTCCATGTGGGTGCGCCCGCGCCTGACGTTGGAGGCCATGTACCATGCGGCATCTAGCTACGCTGGACAGCCTCACAACCACCCAAATTACTTCCTGGGGCAGGTCATCACGACAGACCAGGGACCTTTGTTCTATCTTGTGGCCTGCTTGATCAAATCGACATTTATCACGCTGCCGTTCTTTGGAGTCGCGCTGCTCCTAATACCGGCGGCCTGGCGCGAGCGCCGTAAGCAGGCGCTCGCGGTTTTGGCGTTGTTGGGATATGCGCTGCTCTATGGGGTACAGATGACGATGGGGGCGAAGAAGGGGATCCGCTATGTGCTGCCGGTGTTTCCACCCTTGGACGTCATAGCAGCCTTTGGAATTGTGTGGTGGGCGAGACGGTTACAACAGTGGCTTCGAGTACGATGGTTTGTCAAAGTCGTGGTCGTCGTCGTTCTGGTGGGACAAGCGCTGGTCTCGTTGCCGTGTCATCCATATTACGACGTGCGTGATAATCTCCTGATTGGCGGTCATCAAATAGGGCGTCGCTTGATCGCTCCGATGGATGAAGGTGAGGGACTCGACCAAGCGGCGCGTTATCTTAACGATCTACCCGGCGCATCTGATCTACGCGTTGGCGTGCAGATGGATAGGGCTTTTCGGAAATACTTTGATGGCCGGGTGGTCGAGTTCATCGATCCATCGGCTGATTATCTGGTTTTTGCTCAGAACACGGTCACACGTCAATCGGGGATCGAGGCGTGGCAGGCACTATGGGATAGGTATCGGTTCACCCAACCTGAATACCAGGTTTCTTTTCGGGGCATTCCCTATGTCTGGGTCTATGGCACCGACCAGGCATCATTGGCCGCTAAGGATGTTGGTAACTCAGGGGAGGGAGAACTGGGCGGCTTGGTGGACTATTTGGGATACGATGTTTTCCCGTCTCATCAGATCGCACCGGCAGGGGTAGTAGAGCTGCGGTTGGCCTGGAAAGCGCGCGAGAGTCTGCTGGCCAACTACAGCGTTTTTGTTCACCTGGTGGATGGCGATGGTCAATTAGTGGCACAGCAGGATAACTGGCCGGTACGTGGGACGAGACCGACTGTGACCTGGAAGCCGGGTGAGCTTGTTGCTGATTATTACTCCTTGCCAATTCCACTCAACGTATCCCCGGGGCGGTATGTGATTTATGCTGGCTTGTATGACGCTGATTCCGGGAAGCGGTTGCCGGTCTTTGTGGGTGGGGAGAGCCAGCCCCATGATCGGCTGAAGGTGTGTGTGATAGCGGTACGTCCCTTGATACCCTTTGGAGTAAAGGTGTTTGACGTTGTGTGGTTGGGAATTCTGTTGGCAGGATGTATTTTGCCTATGATCAGGAGGCAAGAAGTGAAAGGTCGGACAAATGCATAAGCTTTTGCGAGATCAGCGTCAGCATTTAGCTGTGTTGATCCTTTTTGTATTGCTGACCCTGATTATATCGTATCCGCTGCCGCTGCGCTTGAACCAGCTTCTGATCGGAAAGGATATTGATGATTTCATCAACCCTTGGGTAGATTGGTGGACACATCATGTGTTAACCACGCAGGGGGAGTATCTGTACTACACTGATTATCTTTTCTATCCCAATGGCGTCAGTCTGGTTTTCCACTCCTTTAGCCATGTCAACACAGCAGTCTCCCTGGCGCTGCAACCATTGATCGGCCAACCGGCTGCTTATAATGTGTCTATGCTGCTGGCGTATTTGATATCGGCTTTTGGCATGTACTTGCTCATCGAACATCTGACCGGATCGAAGGTAGCGGGTGTTTTGTCGGGCGTTGCATTTGCTTTTAATCCGTATCACGTGTTCGAAAGCCATCATCCTGTGTTAATGGCTACCCAGTGGATACCGCTGTCTTTGCTTTTTTTGATCCGCTGGCTGCGCGAGCATAGGAAGTGGCATTTGTTGCTGGCTGCGCTGTTTTTTCTCCTCAATGCTTTGACGAGCTGGCACCTGATGATTTTCGTTTCGCTGTGGTTGGTTGTGTTTGCAATATACCACTTGATCTTTGAGCGCGGTCAGGCCTTCTGGAAGCGGGTCTGGAGGTGGGGGGCGTTTGGTCTGCTGGCCGGGCTTTTGGTGTTGCCTTTCTTGTTTCCTTTGCTCCGCGAGCAATTTGTAGTTTCACAGCCCTATATGGAGGCCAGTGTTGAGGATGGGCGTCCTATGGATCTATGGAACGTGATACTGCCCCCCTGGGTCGAGCAGGTCAAGCGAAGCGGGTACTTGGGGCTCGTAGCGATGTTTTTAGTGGTGGTCGGCGTATGGAAAGGAGGGAAAGAAGCTCGAATGTGGGCAGTGAGTGCTGCGATCTTTTTCCTGATCGCAATTGGCCCAAAGCCCAAGTTTCGAGGGGAGGTCATCGAAGCGGTGACCTTGCCGTGGTCAGCGATTTTTATTCCCCTCCTGCGTGATCCGCTGAGATTTCATATGTTGGTGATGTTTGGGTTGGCGGGAGCCGCTGGATACGGTTGGGTAGTTATTCGACGCCATCTGAAATGTCGTTGGCAAGGGTGGTATGTCCTGTGTGCCTTTGGCACCTTGCTATTGCTGGTTCTGGATTACAGCCATTGGCCCTTCCCTTACGTCGAGCCTGTCGTTTCACCGTTTTACGAGCGGCTGGCGAGAGAACCCGGCGACTTTGCCATTGCGCCGCTCCCCTCGACGCGTCAAACGTCCAAGTACTATATGTATTATCAGACGCTTCACGGCAAAAAAACCGTCGGCGGACACGTTTCGCGCACGTCACGCGAAGCAACAGCCTTCATGGAAGGGCATGATCTTATTTGGTCTGTCTGCACATCGGGAAGCATAGACTCGGGAATCACTGACATCTCACGCCAGTTTGATCGCTTGTCAGAGGTAGGGATTCGCTATGTGGTTTTTCACAAGGACCGCGTATCGGATGGCACGGCTGAGCAATGGAGGACGTATCTTCCCCTGACACCTGCGTATGAGGATGAGTATCTAGCTGCTTATTATACCGACCTGCAGCTTGGACGCGATTATTCATTTGCGTATGAGCTTGCACCCACCTTAGGAATACTACGAACTCAGGTGACTCCAAAAGATGTGTTTCAAGGGACGTTTCTTGGTCTTGAAATCGTCTGGGGCACTGCCGAGCCCCCTGGGCGTGATTTATCAGCTCGGATCGAGTTCGTGGATCAAGCTGGCGACATGGATCAGGTGGAGACGTTAGCCCTTTATCCTACTTGGCCCAGTGCCGAATGGCCGGCAGACACAATCGTGATCGGACGCTATCGCATCCGGGTAGATGCCCATCTTCCCGCTGATGAATACATTGTGCGGGTCAGCCTCGTGGATGCGTTGTCGGGTGAATTGGTTGGAGGTCATGCCGCTTTGGGAACTTTGACGGTGCAGCCTGTTACGCGAGTTTACGAGGCTCCCATTCCCGATATTGGTGTCCACGGATGTTTTGGTGATCGTGTGTGTTTGCTTGGTTACGACGTCGACTTTCGAGATGGTGAGTTGGACGTGGCGCT
>DAOUDX010000258.1:0-14224 GCA_034430835.1 Anaerolineae bacterium | reverse complement strand
CGATGACAATCAGCCAGGCGATAATTCCAGTCCTACGCCGCAATGAACTCCCTCCTCAATGTGCGAGGATTATAACATAGGTATAACGGCACGCCAAGTGCTCGGTGCTGCGTTTCCTGTCAACGCCGGACGTGGTGGGAAGCTGCATGTCAGGTGGTTCTGGATGCCGCGGGGAAGTCCTGCGATCCTGCCGGGTCGGTCGCGGGTGCTGTCGCGCGATCCGCTGTCTCGTGGTATAATCGCAATTGGGTCGCCACACGTCAGCTGGAGCCTTGCCTGCAGAAGCGAGGAAGACGGCCCGTTCGTTCGGTGCCGGTTAATCCGGCCGAGGGGAGCTACTGTGAGTCCCAACTGTCGCGATTGTTCCGAAAGGGTACGCGAACGCTGCATCCGAGAATGCACTGCTTCCCCTAGCGTCAAGATGATGATACGCCGCGCCTTCGTCAGCGGCTCAGACACGCAGCAATTGTGGGAGTTGTTGCAGATGAACTGCCCGCTCGAGCCCACTAAGGGGCGGGCAGCAGAGGCGACTCCCCCTCCTCCTCCTGCCACGAGTGAGCCCGAAACTGCTAGGGCTGGTGAGGGGGTCAGGAAACCTGTGTCCCCTTACTTCCCTTCTGCCCCGGTCACCCGTCCACAAGTCGAGAGGCCAATCCCGACCAAGCCAGCGGAGAGCGTGAGCAGGGAGGTAAGCACTTCTCGCTACTGCCTCGCTCTGGAAGGCAGTCGGCATCGGATCGCTTTACCGACAGAAGGCCAGATAGTACTGGGCCGCTTCGATCCGGCAACCACTATCAATCCCGACGTAGACTTGAGCTACGACGATAGAGCAAATCACATCATCTCCCGCCGCCACGCCCGGATCATCGCCCACGAGGGGCAACATCTGATCGAGGATATGGGCAGCACCAATGGCACGATGGTCAATATGCAGCGGCTCAAGATTGGTCAAAAGGTGCTCCTGCGGTCAGGTGATCGAGTCATCTTGGGAGATCATAGGCTCTTTTACAGAGCTATGCCGAAAGTGCAGACGTCGCCGCACACGCCAATCGCTGCCTGCCTGTGGGCTACGTTCAGCGGACGGCGGTTCTCCCTGCCCACGTGGGGTGAGGTGATCGTTGGCCGGAGCGATCCCGTGGTAGGTTTCGTTCCCGACATCGACCTGAAGGACGAGGGAGACTCCGCTCTAGTCGTTGCCCGCCGCCACGTCAAGATCAGCGCCCGCAGTGGCCGTCACTACGTGGAGGACATGGGAAGCGCCAATGGCACCAAACTCAATGGTGTGCGCTTGGGGGTCGGTGAACGCGGCCTGCTCGAGCCAGGCGATCACCTCTGGCTCGGAGGCTGCGTCCTGGCCTACGATATAGAGCCGTGATCTGCGAGCTTGCGAATCAGAGATAGGAGTGAGACTGCAATGCCTAAACAGACAACTATCATCTGGGAGAAGGATGGTAAGGAGATGGTCTACATACCATCCGGTGAATTCCTGATGGGCAGTGACGAAAGCGTGGACAACGAGGGGCCTGCTCATACCATCCACTTGGGAGCCTTTTACGTTGATCGGTATCCGGTGACCAACGAGGAGTACAAGCGTTTCGTGGACGAGACGAACCATCCGGTGCCTCACTGCGATACAGAGTGGGCCGATGCGGAAGAGTACAATTGGGACTCTGAGGAGCGGACGCCGGCGGCGGGTAAAGAGAAACATCCGGTAGTGCTCGTGAGCTGGGAGGATGCGCAGGCATACGCCGCATGGGTCGGCAAGCGACTGCCCACGGAAGCGGAGTGGGAGCGGGCCGCGCGCGGCACTGATGGGCGCCGCTGGCCGTGGGGCGACGAGTTCATTGAGGGGCGGTGCAATTCCCAGGAAAGCGGCGCGGGCGGCACGACCCCTGTAGGCCAGTACTCCCCTGACGGCGACAGCCCGGAGGGCGTTGGGGATGCGGTGGGCAACGTGTGGGAGTGGACCACTAGCTTGTTTCGCCCCTATCCTTACGACGCGGATGATGGGCGGGAAAGCCGAAAGGCGAAGGGCTGGCGCGCCCTGCGCGGCGGGTCGTGGGTGAATGACCTGAGTCGCGCGCGTTGTACGGCCCGGCTTGATGGGGATTTCCTGTTTTTCAAGAATGTCGGCTTTCGCTGCGTCGTATCAGCGGAGGGGGGTGAGGACAACCTTGAGGGGCGGCGTAAGGATTTTCGTAGAGCATTTGCGGTGCCACGCTCGCCGAAAAAGGGCTAGATCGCAAGAAAACCCCCGCCATTCCAGCGGGGGTTTTCGTCACTGGTGGCCGGAGCCTCCAGCGCTATGCCTGCCGTTCCAGCCAGCGGTAGGCCAGGTATCCCGAGACTGCGCCAAAGATCAGGTTCTGCGCTGGCCATACGAAGCACCATAGGCCGACGAGGGTGACGACGGAAAGCGTTATCCCGACGACCCAGTCCAGCAGCCAGTAGCCGAGCAGCAGCAGGATGCCCGTCACCGGCCGGCCCGCATAGATCCACCCAATTCCCAGGAAACCGAAGAATCCACCTACGACTTCCAGCACCAGCGCCACGAAGGGATCGCGTCCGCGTATCATAGTGCCACCTCCCGTTCCAACCGTTCACCGATCAGCCAGTAGCGAAAGTCCCGTCCCTGGTAGACCTGATACGCTGCATACAGGCCATAGACCAGCCAGGCGATGACCGCTGCGACCAGGAGCAACGTGAGTGAGAACGCCATCGGCATCAACGCCAGTCCGACGAGCACTGCCGAGAGCGCGCCGCTGATGGCCCATGCCGACGCCACCAGGACACCCAGTGCCGCGATGCCGATGACGCCGGCTACCTGATAGACAAAGGATTGCAGCGCGTGAAAGGCGACGAACTGGGAATTCCTCCGGTACCCAAAGTATATGACCAGCGGCACGGCGAGCCCGATGGGCACTCCCAGACCGCCGGGGGTTCCCAGGATCAAGGTCAGCAGCACGCTCGCGTGAGCCAGCGCTGCCGTCGTCCACTCATTCGTGGGAACACGTGCGACCTCATTAGTCTCTTGAAAGTCTGCTTCTTGCATCTTGCCTCCTAACCCGGCCAAGCCGGAACAAGTTCATGCAAAGCCGCCAAGACGCAAAGAAACCTTGGCGGCTTTGCGCCTTTGCGTGTGGTTTTCTTGCCCAATGTGCAAGAATTCAGTCGGAAAGGTGCTAAACTTGCCCATTCTATCCCACAATACGCACCCCCTGGGTCCGGGTTGCGCCCTGGCTGCATTTCAGTCTTTGGCGGGTGCCCGGTGGAGGTCGCCCTTGCACCTCCATCTCGGTGTGCTATAATGCGCCCGTATGGTCACCAAGCGCCAACTGGGAATCATCGTCGTCGTGCTTGCCTTGCTCGGAGTCGTCGGTCTCATCGGCGTCGATCTCATCGGCGTTGGCGAGTGGAGCGGCTTTGGCCCACTGCAACAGATCGGGGTCGGGTTGGGCGGCATGGCCATCGTCGTCGGCGTTATCCTGATCCTGCTGGGCAATCGCCCGGCCTGACCAATCAGCCAACTATCCAACAAGCATGTCCATATCCCGCATCCTCAAGGTTCTTGGCGTTATCCTGTCTCTCCTCGCCCTACTGGCCTACGTCGGCTACCTGGCGGTCTACATCGTCTATGCCGTCGACCTTTTCCACTGGCCCTTCGATTACGATCAGGGAGAAGGATTCGAGCTGTACGACGCCATCCTGTACGCGCGAGGGGAGTGGCCCTACAAGGATAATGCCGTCTACCCATACTATACTTCCAATTACCCTCCGCTTTTCCATTTGCTCATCATCCCCTTCCTGCCGATCTTTGGGCCGCGCGTCGTGGCCGGGCGGGTGGTTTCCTTCGTCGCCACGCTGGTCACCTGTGGAGCCGTCTCCGCTATCGTGCGCCGCAGAGCAGGAGGGTGGTTCATTCCCCTTGTCTCTGGCCTGGCTTACCTCGCTTCCCCTTACGTCTATCAGACCGGGCCGCTGTGCCGGATGCACTCGATGATGGTGATGTTCGAGACACTGGCCGTCGCCTTCGTCGCCGAGTTCCAGCATCCCAGGCACGGCACGCGCAATCTCGTCCTGGGGCTGCTGATGCTTCTCTGCGCCGGGTACACGAAGCAGATGGCTGTGTTCACCGTCGCCGCTGCCCTCTCCTACGTTTCCCTGCGCGATGTCAAGAAGGCCGTCATCTCCGGCGCGGCGCTGGCCGCCGTGGCCGGGGTGATTTTCTGGCTGCTGAACGCCGCCACCGATGGCCAGTGGTGGGTCAACACCATCCAGGCCAACGCCAACGAGTTCGAGTACCTCCAGACCCTCGCCTCCGCCAGACAATGGTTTGAGTTGCACACCCTCTTCATCCTCCTGTCGTTTGCGTACTTGATCTATGAGCTGTTCTTGGATCGGCTGTCGGCCTACTCGCTGTGGTTTTTCTTCGCGCTGGGAACTGGCGCGCTGAGTGGCAAGTGGGGCGCGGGCTTTAATTACTTTACCACCGCCATCGCCGCCGCCTGTGTCTGCTCCGGGCTGGCGCTGGGCCGCTTGGTCAGCAGTCGGCGGTTGGGGATCGGAGATTGGAGGTCGCTATTTACAGCCCGCGGCCCGCGGTCAGCGATCCGCAGCCTGCAGTCCACAATCCGCAACCTGAAATCCGCCATTCGCTCGCTCGCCATCCGTCGTTCGGTGTCCGTCGTTCGTCCAATTCTTATGGTTCTCGTCCCGCTGCTGTATCTGTGGCAGGCCCCGCGCATGCTCCACCTGCCCACCGCTGGCCCCGTCTTCGGGCCGGTGGCAGAGGCCCTGGGCGTGGGCGGTGCGGTGACGGAGACGGATTGCATGGCGTATCCCTACTACGACAAGATGGGCTACACCCAGTTGGGCCATCTGCTCACCGAGGACGACTATGCGGCGGGCGAGGAGATTTTGGCCTACGCCCGCACCTCCGACGGTCCTGTTTTCAGCGAGGAGGCGATGTTTTCCCTGCTGATCGGCGAGCCGGTAGTGACCAACCCGACCCAGCTTCGCAATCTGTACCTCAACGGCTTGCTCGATACGACCGACGCGGTCGAGCGCGTCAATCGGCAAGAGTTCGGCTTGATCATCTTCCGCGCCCGATTTTACCCCGATCCTGTGCTGCAAGCCGTCGGGCAGAACTATACGACTGTGGAGAGGGTGTGCATGAACGGTTTCAACTACGATATCCTGCTGCCAAGACGTCTGCTGGACGGCGCGCAGGAGCAATGACATGGCACGCTCCGGACAGCAAGGAACGATAAAGGAGAGACCCATGACAAACATTCTCTGTATCGGCGCGGGCTTCGTCGGCGGGCCGACGATGGCCGTCATCGCCAAGCACTGCCCAGAGCACTGCGTCGTGGTGGTCGATATCAACGCCGAAAAGATCGCCGCCTGGCAATCCGATCAGCTTCCCATCTACGAGCCGGGCTTGAAAGAGATCGTTCTCGGCGTCCGGGGCAAGAATCTGTTTTTCTCTACCGAAGTGGATCGGCACATCACAGAGGCGGATATCATCTTTGTCAGCGTCAACACGCCGACCAAGACCTTTGGCCAGGGGGCCGGCAGGGCGGCGGACCTGCAGTATTGGGAGAAGACGGCGCGCCAGATCGTCGAAAACTCGACCTCTCCCAAGATCGTCGTTGAAAAGAGCACTCTGCCCGTGCGCACCGCCGAGGCGATGGAGCGCATTTTGAATTCCAATGAGAAGGGTCTCTTCTTTGATGTGGTTTCCAACCCCGAGTTCCTGGCCGAGGGCACAGCCGTCGATGACATGAGAAACCCCGACCGCGTGCTGATCGGCGGGCGGCAGACGCCCTCCGGCCAGAAGGCTATGCAGGCCATCGTGGACATCTTTGCCCACTGGGTGGAGTGTGAGCGTATCATCACGACCAATCTGTGGTCCAGCGAGCTTTCCAAGCTGGCAGCCAACGCCTTCCTGGCCCAGCGCGTCTCCTCCATCAATGCCATCGCCAACCTGTGCGAGAAAACCGGCGCCGACGTCACAGAGGTGGCCCACGCCATCGGCGCCGACAGTCGCGTCGGTTCGCGCTTCCTGCGGGCCAGTGTGGGTTTTGGCGGCTCCTGCTTCAAGAAGGACATCCTGAACCTAGTGTACCTGTGCGAGTTTTACGGCCTGTACGAGGTGGCCGAGTACTGGGAGCAGGTGGTCAAGATGAACGAGTACCAGCAGGCGAGCTTTGTCTCCAAGATGGTGACGGCCATGTTCAACACGGTCGCCAGCAAGCGCATCGCCGTTTTCGGTACGGCCTTCAAGGCCCACACCAGCGACACCCGCGAGTCGCCCGCTCTGGCCGTCTGCCGGGAGTTGCTGGATGAGCACGCCCAGGTCGTCCTCACCGACCCGTACGCGCTGGAGAGCGCCCGCGCCGACTTGGGCGCTGTCGCCGACCAGGTCACCTTCGAGCCTGACCCCTACGCCGCGGCGCAGGGCGCCCACGCCATCGCCCTGGCCACCGAGTGGCCCCAGTTCGCCGAGTTGGACTATGCGGCCATCTATGAGACGATGGTCCACCCGGCTTTCATCTTTGACGGGCGCAACATCCTAGATCACAAAGCGCTCCACGCGATCGGCTTCAACGTCTACGCCATCGGCAAGCCGCCGCTCACCCACTTCGAGAACCCGCTCCCCGCCGCGTAAATCGTAGCTGCGCTGTATTGTCTTGGGCCATGGATCAACTCACGTGCGATGCTGTGATATTCGACCTGGACGGTGTGCTCGTCGATTCCACCGCCGTTGTCGAGCGGACGTGGCGACGATGGGCCGAGGCCCATGGGCTGGACTTCGAGGCGATCATGTGCGTGGCGCACGGCAGGCGAGCCGTGGAGACCATCCGCATCGTCGCTCCGCATCTCGACGCCGAGGTAGAGGCCGCCCGTCTGGCCGCAGAAGAAGCATGCGATACAGACGGCTTGGTCAGGATCGAGGGGGCCATCCAGCTTGTGCGCTCGTTGCCCGAGGGCCGGTGGGCCGTGGCGACGTCTGGCACGCGGGAGATTGCGATGCCCCGGCTGGCCTACGCCGGCGTGCCCCAGCCGGCTGTTTTGGTCACAGCCGACGATGTCGAGCGCGGAAAACCGGACCCAGAGGCGTATGCGCTCGCGGCAGAGCGGCTGGG
This sequence comes from Anaerolineae bacterium, assembly GCA_034430835.1. Taxonomy (GTDB): domain Bacteria; phylum Chloroflexota; class Anaerolineae; order B4-G1; family B4-G1; genus JAFGED01. Next base: position 7,076 of record DAOUDX010000258.1, on the reverse strand, counting down.
CGTACCACCTGAAGGGTGCATTGTGATCGAGGATGCGCCGACGGGAATCGCGGCCGCGCGGGCGGCCGGAATGCGCGTCGTCGCGCTCGCCACGACGTTTCCGCGCGACGAGCTTGGCGAAGCCACCGTCGTCGTCCGGCGGCTGTCAGACATTCGCGCCTCGTTCGACGGCGACCGCGATGGATGCATCACAGTCTTTCTCAGGGAGCCCTGCGCCATTCCCAATCGGCGGGCACAGCGGCGGCGAAAGCGCAGAGGGCATGGGTGATGTGGGCAGAGTCTTGGGGAGTAACAGCGGGTGTTTGGAGAAAAGTGGTTTAGCGTCAGTAAGGAGTTGCGTTGGGAGAGGAACGGGACGTAGGGCGAATTGCCAATTCGCCCTACACCCGCAGGCGGCACAACGCTCGCCTCGCCCCGGGCTTCGGCGGGTGCCTACCGCGAGGGGCGAGGCTGTTGTGTATTCGCCCGGCGGCCTTACACCGCCGGCCAGGAACAGGCCGCGCCTGATGTTTTGCTCGCAGCCCTCGTCCCCGAGGGCGTCCCACACACCTACATCCACTCACGAATGTCATCCACCTCTATGATCGGCGACTCGCCCTTATCGTAGAAGCGTGCGCTCGAATAGCGGTAGTCGGCTCGATCATCGGCCAGACGCCAATGTTTGGCGACCGGGTTATTGTGCGAGTATTCCACCTTCTGACGCAAAAACTCGACTGAATAGACATTTTTGGCCTCAATGGGCAGCCAGATTTGATGCTCCTTGCTCTCGTCGTGATCCTGGCGCTGGGCAAAGAACGTCAGCAAGTCTGTTTGCTTGTCTTGCCGCAACTGGGCCAAGATGGCGTGTGCTGTGTAGGAGCCGAAGGACTGCAGGACAGTGGAGATGGTTTGCTCACCCAATGGACGGATGATAAAGTGAGCGTGGTTGGGCATGACCACGAAAACGAACAGCGACCAGCGGCCATGATGCCGGTGCCAATCGAGGGATTGCAGGATGATTTTGGCGCAGGCTGGCTCGACGAAGAGATGTTTCCACCCCATGATGGTAGCGGTGACGAAAAAGAGATGGGTCGGATCATGATATGGTTTGATGGTCATCGTTCACCTTCAGTCAGGACATGTCTGCATGGGACGCCCGCGCAGACGAGGGCTTGGAGCCTCAATAAGCGCGCTCGAAGCCCCGTCCTGGGGGCGGGTCTGGCGGAAACCTGCGCAATAGGCGGCACTGCACAAGACGCCCTCGAGGACGAGGCTCCGAGCGCCGGGTAGTAAGCCGCCCTCGGGGACGAGGGCTGCGAGCCTTTGTTAAGCACCAGCGGGGGACGCCAGGACACGAAACCCGACGTAGTGGTGCGAGAAGTCGGGGGAGTACCTGAAGCGCCCGCCGACGCGGGCGGGATGGTGATCGGAGTCCCACGAGCCCCCGCGCAAGGCAGGCACACCCGCCATATACTCAGAACCCATCCACTCCCAGACGTTGCCGCCCATATCCCAGACACCAGCGGGGCTTTGCCCGGAAGGGTACATTGGTACGGGCGTGGTACCGCCAATGTGACTCTCGTCGGTATTGGCGTGGCTCTCGTCCCACTGCGGCCCCCAGGGATAGCGATTCCCTTTTTCGCCGCCGGCCGCGGCGATCCATTCCTCTTCGGTGGGCAGGCGCACGACGATCTCAGATGGCGGATTGCAGATTTCGGATCGGCCATCCCGCCAGATTCGCCATTTGCTATTCGCCATTCGCAGTTGTTCCGTGAGCCAGGCGCAATAGGCGTTGGCCTCGTACCACGAGACGCCCACCACCGGGTAGCCGTGACGCGACCGGCCGAAGCGGGGGTTGTCCCAGTATTCGGGGGGCTGGTCAGTGCTCCTATCTGACCGGCGGCGCTCGCCTTTCTTGCGCCAATCCCAGCCTTCGTCAGACCACCAGCGCCTTCCGCGCTCCTCGTAGCCGCCGTCTTTGACGAAACGCTCGAACTGGTAATTCGTCACCGGATAGCGCCCGATGTAGATCGGGCTTTGGGCTTTGGGCATTGGGATTTCGACGAAGGCATCCAGGTCGTTCGGCAGCCAGCCCAGGCGGTCGAGCGTTTCGGCGGCGGAGTAGCGGGTGGGGATGGGGACGCGGGGGCGCTTGTAGGGCTTGCCGCGCTCGTCGGTGTCCTGCATGGTGCGGTGCAGGAACCTCGTTACCCGCTGCTCCGTTTCCTGCCCTTCCTCAAGCTCCCGCACTGTCAGGACGCCGACCTCCGCCAGCGCCGCCCCGGCCAAAATCAAGTCGCGAAATGCCGCGTCTGTCTTTGGGAACGTCTCCGGGCAAAGGTGATCCACCGCATCCACCACCCGTCTGGTGTCGCGATTGACCAAACCGGCCAGGCCAACGGCCAGCACGAACACCTCGTGCCACAGGTCGTAGTTGCGCGCTACCCGCTCCCGCGCCTCCCAGTGGAACTGGTCCTTACGCGCCAGGGAACGGGCCGCCATGAACTCCTGAAAGGTGCGGTGTGGCGTCTGGAAACTCTCCTCGCCAGCCGGGACGAGGAGGCCGTTCCGCTCCCTCAGGAACACGGAGACGAAGAACCTAGCCTTGCTTTCCGCCTGTGGTTCGCCTAACCCGGCGTTGACGAAGCGACGGGCTAGGTGAGCAACGAGCGTGGACGAGGGAATCTCCACGGGGCTGGCGACGGCACCTTCTTGCTTTTCGTGAACCTCAAACACCGCGTCATCAAGTGTGCTCTGAAGATGGTCTCGCCGCAAACGGGGAACCTCCAGCTTTTGAATCCATTGATCGGCTGTCTCGCGACGCCCGGCCCGCTCGGCCCGGATGCGCTCCCATTCCCACAGGAGCAACTCGGCGCACTTGTCGTAAAGCTCGACCCGCGTATCAGGCAGCCGAGCAGCGTCGTGGACCAACGCCATCTGGGTCAGGAGAATGGGGCGCGGGGCGATCTCTTGCAGGTCGGAACGACTGGCGATGGCCTCCTTCAGAGTCTGTGCCTTTTCCTGTTGCACGCGTCGGTCCTGCGGCCTGCAATAAACCTCGCCGAACCAGTGGTCGGCAAAGAGCTCAATCTGCTGCGGCGTGAAATCGGCCAGCGTCGCACAATAGAACGACGGCGACAAGGCCCACTCATCCGTGCAACGGCCAGAAGGGTCACGGTGATACTGGGCGACGCGGCAGGTGACGACAACCCAGAGCGAGGGGAAAACCCTGTCCACCAGGTCGTTGATGGCCTCCGCTACCTGCCGCCGGCGCTGCGGGTCGCCCACCTCGTCCAACCCGTCGAGCACCAACAACGCCTGCCCATCCTGAAAGAGACTCACAACGTGGCGGGGTAGGTGATCATGCCAGGGATCAGCGCTCAAATACGCTTTGACGTAGTCCAGGAGATGGCTGGCTCGGCCCAGGGTGTTGGTATCCTGCGGAAGCGCTGTTCTATCTGCCGCAAACTTGCGCAGGCGAATCCGCACGGGCAACAGGGCCGGCGCCTCCCAGGCGGCGTCGTGCGCCTGGAGATGCTCCGCCCATCCCTGGCCCGGCTGCCAGCGCTCGCCCGCCAGGCAGAGTGCCAGGTGTTCGACGAAGGTCGTTTTGCCGGAGCCTGGCTTGCCCAGAAGCAGGAGACAGTGATGATCGAGCAATGCGCGCAGCGCAGAGATGCTCTCCTTCTCGAGTGCCCTGTCCATCTCGCCCAAGTCGCTCTCTGGCCCGCCCGCCTCCGGGCGCTCTATGTTAAGCGCGATGTAAACGTTCTGGAGACGTATATGCAACATTGCCTCAGGAGATTGCACGTGGCGGCCCTCCAGCCGCAAATAACACAGTTCCCGCTCGACCAGGGCACTCAGATACGCCTCCTCAATCTCGCGCGCCGCCAGCGAGGCGGGAATTGTGCGTATAGCCCTCTCTCCGCCGGGCGTCTCCACCACCGTTGAGGCCAAGATTTCCACGTCCGAAGCCACGGACTTGAGGTAGCCGCGAATGGCCTCCAGCGCTGCCTGGACCCGGCGATCCTCATCGTCCTCCACCAGCCCGCTGCGGAACGCCCACAAGAAGTGGGCCAGGTCGGTGCGGTATTCCTCGGGCACGTCCAGCGCCCGTAGCAACTCTACGGGCACTTCCTCCGCAGCGTCATCCGTCATCGCCAGCACCGCCGCAACGGTTGACTTGTGCAGCGCCACCCGTCCTGGCTCAGCCAGCCGGTGCAGCGCGCTCTTGAGCCGGTAGCGATCGCCCAGCCCTTCCCACTGGCCGACGGCGCTCGCCGCAGTCTCCACGGCCTTGCGCACCTTGATGTCGTCCACCCGACCATCCACCCAGGACTTGAACAGTTCGGCGGCCGGCCCTAATAGCGGCTTGACCACGACCTCATCGGCCACCTCTTTCAGCGCCGCCGCCAGCAACGGTGCCAGGGTCGCTGCAATCACCAGTTCAGCCATAATGTCTCCTCCTCGATCCCGCGCGCTGTGGAAAGCGCGCCTCAATCCCCAATCTCTACTCTCCGGTCGCACGCCACAGCCGACAAAACGCGCACAACCCCGGCGCGCTCGTCGGCTGGCCGCAGGTGGTGCAGGGGTGCAGCTCCACCTCCTCCGCCTGCGCGCAGAAGAACCCCGCCTTCCGCGCCCGCAGGAATCCCAGGTAGAACTGCGCCTTCGTCCCCGGCGACTCCTCCTCCATGCGGTTCAACACATCCTTGTGCTGCAGGCTGGTCGCGCCGGTGGCGTAGGGGCACTCGTCGTAGATGTAATCGATGGCGGTAATGAGCGTGTAGGCCGCTGTCTCCCGCTCGTAGAAGCGGCAGAAGGGCTTGACCTTGCGGGCGAATCCCTCGCGGTCGGCGGGGAGCACCGGGGCCTGGCGGGCGATGTAGCCCGTCTGCCAGTGGAGCACGTTGCCAAAGAGCACCGCCACCTCGTCGTCCAGGTTGTGGCCGGTGGCCAGCACGTTGTAATCGCTATCCCGCGCCACGCGGTTCATCGCGTGGCGCTTGATCAGCCCGCAGACGGAGCATGGCTTGCCGCGCCCGCGCCGCACGCGCCCGGCCACCTCCGGCAGCGTCTCGCCATACTCGGCCTTGAGATCGACCACGACGAACTCTGCGCCGGGCCGTTGCGCGGCGAAGCGCTCGACCTTTTCCCGCGAGGGGGTGGAGTAGCCCTCGATCCCCAGGTCGATGTACAGCCCGCTGGCCTGGTAACCCAGCTTGAGCAGCACGTCCCACAGGGCCAGACTGTCCTTCCCGCCGGAGACCGCCACCAGCACGCGGTCATCGGGGCCGAACATGTGGTGCTTTTCGATGGCGCGCTGGGTCTGGGCGACGAACCACTCAGGGTAGTGGGTCTCGCACAGCGCCAGCTTGTGGCGGCGCATGTTGATCGCGGCTTGGCGGTTACACTTGCGGCATTTCATGCGATTTACCCGCCCGAGATCACGGCGATGAGCTTGACCTCATCTTCCTCCTCTAGCATCAAATCCCCGGTGAGCAGTCTGCCGTCGCGGACGACAAGCACGGCATGGGGAATGAGCCCGACCTCCCTGATCGCATCCTGCACGCGCCGCCGTCCTGGCAGCTTCCACGCTTGGTCGCGGTAGACGATCTTCATGATAGCTCGATTGTACACATAAGTGGCAAGTAGACAAGTGAAGAAGCCCTGCCGCGAGCGACAGGGCTTCTAACCCTTCCGCTATCCGCTATAGCTACTCAGGAATCTGCGGCAACTCCTCCAGGGCCTTCTGGATCTTCTCGTCCTCGAGCTCGTAGTCCGGCAGTTCCCTCCGATGGTAAGCGTCGTAAGCCGCCATGTCGAAATGGCCGTGACCGCTGTTGTTGAAGACAATGACCTTCGACTCGCCCGACTCCTTGCAGGCCATGGCTTCGTCGTAGACGGCCCGGACGGCGTGGGCCGTCTCAGGGGCCACGATGAAGCCTTCGGTCTGTGCGAAGCTCTGGGCCGCATCAAAGACTGCGTTCTGGTGATAGGCGCGGGCCTCCACCACCCCTTGCTCCAGAAGGGCGCAGATGGAGGGCGCCATGCCGTGGTAGCGCAGCCCTCCCGCGTGGATGGGGGCGGGGATGAAGCTGTGGCCCACGGTGTGCATCTTTGCCACCGGCCCCGTCTTGGCCGTGTCGCCCCAGTCGTAGGCGTAGATGCCGCGCGTCATGCTGGGAGAGGCGGTGGACTCCACGAAGATCGCTCGCAGGTCCGGCTTGTCGCCCGTCAACTTGTCCTTCAGGAAGGGGTAGATGAAGCCAGCGGCGTTGCTGCCGCCGCCGGCGCAGCCGATGAGGATGTCCGGGTAATCGCCCGCCATCTCCATCTGCTTCCTGACCTCCAGCCCGACGACCGTCTGGTGCAGGAGCACGAAGTTGACCACGCTGCCCAGGGAGTACTTAAACCCATCGTGAGTGACGGCGTACTCGATGGCCTCGCTGATGGCGATGCCCAGGCTGCCTGTTGTTTCGGGATCCACGGCCAAGATATCGCGACCGGCCTTGGTCTCAGAACTGGGGCTGGGGACGACCGTGCCTCCCCAGGTCTCCATGGCGACACGCCGGTAGGGCTTCTGGTGATAACTGATCGTGACCATAAACACCTTGCACTTCAGGCCGAAGAGTTGGGTGGCGAAACACAGGGCGCTGCCCCACTGGCCCGCCCCGGTCTCGGTGGCTAGCCCCGCCAGACCTTCCTCCTTGGCGTAGTAACTCTGCGCCACGGCGGTGTTGGGCTTGTGGCTGCCCGGTGGGCTGACGCCCTCCCACTTGTAGTAGATCTTGGCCGGGGTGTCCAGCGCCTTTTCCCACCGGACGGCGCGATAGAGTGGGGAGGGACGCCACATCTTGAGCACGTCCTGTACCTCGTCCGGGATCTCGATGTACCGCTCGGCGCTCATCTCCTGCTTGATGAGTTCCATCGGGAAAACGGGCGCCAGGTCGTCGGGACCCATCAATTCCAGCGTCGCCGGGTGCCGGTATGGAGGTGGCGGCTCCTTCATGTCGGCCATGATGTTGTACCAATGGGTAGGCATATCCTTCTCGTCTAGTAGGTATTTGTACTGTGGCATTTGTCTTCTCCTTGCG
>DAOUDX010000257.1:0-20900 GCA_034430835.1 Anaerolineae bacterium | reverse complement strand
AGGGTGCCCGGCCGGATCGCAGAGCCGGAGGCCGTTGCCCCGGTCTATGCGGTCATCAAGGCCCTGGTGCCCGATGCGATCTGGGCCAGGCTGATGGCGCAGCGCGAGCAGTACGAGCGGGATCATGAGGAGGAATGAGATGGCGCGTCACAGGTTAGTGGGGCTATCGGTGGTTGCCTTGCTTTCGGTTGCGTGCGGGCTGCTTCCCACGCCGGTGCCGACATCGACACCCACGCCGATCCCTACCCCGACGCCTCCCCCGTCCGCGGCCTGGCAGGCTGTCGTGGATGACTTTGCCCGGCTCAACGGCAGCCAGGACCTGCCCGCTCACTTGATGCAGGAGAATCCTGAGAAAACCGGCGGCGAGTTTGACGTCAACGAGTACTTCTCCGTCCTGGATCACCTGTCGATGGAACCGGGATACGTCCTGGACTATGTCTACGTGTACGATGGTATGGGAGGATATCCGATCCTCTACGCCAGGCCCGAAGACCAGCCGCCGTACACAACCCATACCGAGTACGCGGCTGCGCTGGAAGCAGGCGATGTCGAGCAGGGATATCTGAGTCACATTCAGGTTGACGGCACGGAAGAGGGGTTCTTCCAGTTCGTTCTGCTGCGTGTGATGGGAGGCCAGTTCTATCTCTTCTGGCACGCGGGCTACTGTGACGACACGGTTGTCTACAGCCAGGAGAGGATCGAGGCGATTCTTTCGACGCCCGACGACTTTGGCAATCCCTTCTCCAGACAGCAGAAGAAGGCCGCGCGGGCCATCGATCCTGCGCCCATCGTCGAGATGGAGGAGGATGCCGTCGTGGTGGAGGTTGTCGTGTTTTCGATGTGGGGCGGCTTTTCGCGGGAGACGTACACGATCAGCCGCAGTTTCCCGCACACGATACTGGATAGCAACCACGAGGTGCTGGTGGAGTACGATTGTGGTATCATGTTCTAGAATCGGTCGAAAATCCCGCGGGTGATGATGCGGGCGATATCCGGGAGGAAATATGTCTGGGAATCTCGTTCCATTGCTTTTTGCTCTGTTGTGCGGGGGGATATTCATCCTGGCACTGGCTGCGCTGGGGGTGTTCCTGATCGTCTACAGCGTGCGAAGCCGGAAAAAGGCAGAGGCCAGCCAGTCGTGGCCCAGTACCATCGGGCGGATCACCGTGGCAGAAGTGAAGCAAAGCGCCAGCACCGACGACGATGGAAGGACCAGCTACGCCTACTATCCATCTGTCGCGTATGAATATCAGGTTGCTGGTCAAACGTACACCGGCAAGCGGATTGCCTTTGGAGGAGTGCACGCCTCTGGGAGCAGCTCCAAAGCGGCAGCGGAATTGGCCCGCTTTCCGGTGGGAGGGCAGGTAACGGTATACTACAACCCTGAGAAGCCGGGCGAAGCTGTGTTGGAGCGGAGGGCCGGCGGATTCGCGTGGGGGATGGTGGTAGGCGTGATCTGTCTGTTGCTGGGAGCGTGCATCGCCTGTCCATTGCTGGTAGGTATCGTGACCAACTTGCTGCCAAACGCGCAGTGAGTTTCGGCAGAATGCGCGGACGATCAATTCGCGGTCGGTGGATCGTCGGTGTTTGTGGGAGGTGAGTTATGAGTCATCTACAGTTCAAGACCATGGGACAGCAGTTTGAGCGGCGCTCCTGGGCCGAGCCGTGGAAGATCAAGATGGTGGAACCGATCCACGTGACCAGCCGCGAGGAGCGGGAGCGGGCCATCGTGGAGGCGGGGTTCAACACCTTTCTGCTGCGCTCGGAGGACGTTTACATCGATCTGCTGACCGACAGCGGCACCAGCGCGATGAGCGACCGGCAGTGGGCTGGGCTCATGCTGGGCGACGAGGCCTACGCCGGCAGCCGCAACTTTTACCACCTGGAGGATGCGGTGCGGACATACTACGGCTACAAGCACGTCGTGCCCACGCACCAGGGCCGGGGTGCCGAGCACCTGATCAGCCAGGCGCTGATCACGCCCGGTCAGCGCGTGCCCGGTAACATGTACTTTACCACCACCCGCCTGCACCAGGAGCTGGCGGGCGGCGTGTTCGTGGACGTCATCATCGACGAGGCTCACAACCCGGCCAGCCTGCACCCTTTCAAGGGGGACGTCGATCTGGACAAGCTGGAAGCGCTGTTCAAGCAGGCGGGGGCAGAAAACGTGGCCTACGTCAGCCTGGCGGGCACGGTGAACATGGCCGGCGGCCAGCCGGTGAGTATGGCCAACGTCAAGGCGCTGCGCGAGCTATGTGACAGGTACGGTGTGCGCATCTACCTGGACGCGACCCGCATGTGCGAGAATGCCTTCTTCATCCAGCAGCGAGAGGAGGGGTACGCGGACAAGTCAGTGGCCGAGATCCTGATCGAGTTCTGCAGCTATACCGATGGAGCGTGGATGAGCGCCAAGAAGGACAACCTGGTCAACATCGGCGGCTGGCTGGCGGTGAACGATTATGACCTCTTCGACCAACTGCGCAACATGGTCGTGATCTACGAAGGGCTGCACACCTATGGCGGGATGGCCGGGCGGGATATGGAGGCGCTGGCCATCGGCATCGCCGAGGGGGTGCAGGACGATCACATTCGCGCGCGGGTGTGGCAGGTGCTCTACCTGGGCGACCTGTTGATCGATTGGGAGATCCCCATCGTGCTGCCGGTGGGCGGCCACGGCATCTTCCTGGATGCCAAGGCATTCTATCCCCACATCCCACAGGATCAGTTCCCGGCCCAGACGCTGACTGCGGAGCTGTACCTCGATTCTGGCGTGCGGGGGATGGAGCGGGGGATCGTCAGCGCCGGGCGCGACCCGGAGACGGGCGATCACCGTCACCCGTCACTGGAGCTGACGCGGCTGGCCATCCCGCGCCGGGTCTACACCCAGGCGCACATGGACGTGGTGGCCGAGTCGATCAAGTCGGTGTACGACGCCCGCGAGGAGACGCACGGGCTAAAGATGGTGTACGAGCCCAAGTACCTGCGATTTTTTCAGGCCCGATTTGAGCGCTTGTGAATCGGGCCGCCCGTTTTGAGCGGGTGGACGGTTCGGGGTGAGTAGGGGGCCGGTGGATAGATTCTCGCTGCCGACGTTGGCGGTGTCAATCCCCCAACCCCAACCGCTCCATCTCAGCCTTCAGCATATCAAGCTCAAGCCGTTTTTCGGCCAAAGCCGCCTCCGCCTCCGCCGCCATCTCCGCCAGGAGATCGCGGCCCTCCCACCGGGCCATCTGGACCTCGACGCTGAGGGCTATCTCCGGGCTGTCCGTCAACTCCTGGATCTCGCGCTCGACCTCTCGCAGCCGGCGCTCGATCTGCCGTAGCCGCTCTTGCAGGGCTGCCAAGCGTTGCTCGTCGGTGCGGATCTCGGCGGCGGGAGGGCGATCGGGTTGCCGGGCCAGCGTCTGCAGCTCGACGAGGCTCCGGGCGGCGTAGGCGGCGTTGATGGCGCGCATCACCTCCGTGCGCCACGCCTGCTCCGAGCGATCCGTCACCAGGTCTGGGTGAAAGCGATGGCACAGCTCCCGATAGAGCCTTTTGATCTGGCCCTCGGTCGCTTCGTCCGGCGCTGGGGGCGGAGGGGGAGAGGGCGGCGCCGGAGGCTGTTGCCAGATGCGCCGGTATTGTTCTTCGACGGGGATATAGTCTGGGCAGGGAGGGCCTTTCGGGCCCCACTGCCGGTACAGGTTGATCCGTTGCCGGCGGTGACCGATCTCCTCCTTGACGGCGGCGAGCTGTTCCAGCTTGCGCCCGACCCGTGTGTCGTATTCCAGTTGGAAGGCGTGCAGCTCTGCGCGCAGATCGACCAGCTCTGCCTCGCGCTCGATCAGCTCGGCCTCTGCCTCAGTGATTTGCCCGCGCAAGACGCCCAATTTCGTTTCGATCTCGGATGAACCGCGCCTGGTGCCTGCTCTGCGCATTGGAGGTTGCTATAGCTCGTATAGCTCGCCGTACTTGTTCCGCAGGTAGCGCATGTACGACTCGATGCTCAGCGGCCCGCCGGTGACGCGTTCGAGCAGCTCGTTAGCCGTGAACTTGCTGCCGTGCTGGTAGATATTCTCCACCAGCCAGCGGTGCAGCGTGCCAAACTCCCCGGCCCCCATCTCGGCCGTGATCTCGGGATGGGCCTGCAGTGCCATCGCAAAGAACTGGGTGCTCATGATATTCCCCAGCGTGTAGCACTGGAACATGCCGCCGATGTGATCGAAATACCAATGTATGTCCTGCAGCACGCCGTCGCGGTCGTCTGGCGGAGCGATGCCCAGGTCGGCGCTCATCCGCGCGCGCCATGCCTCCGGCAGGTCGCGCACCTCCAGGCTGCCCTCGAGCAACTGGCATTCAAGCTCGAAGCGCAGCATGACGTGCAGGTTGTACGTCACTTCGTCGGCCTCGGTGCGGATCAGCGAGCGCTCGACCTTGTTGATCGCGCGGTAAAAAGTCTCCAGATCCACGCCCTCCAACTGGTCGGGGAAGACGGCCTGCAGCCTGGGGTAAAAGTGCTGCCAGAAGATGCGGCTGCGCCCGACGAGGTTCTCCCACAGGCGGGATTGGCTTTCGTGGACGCCCATAGATGTACCCTGTGCCAGCGGCGTGCCCTCAAAGTCGGTCTTGATACCCTGCTGGTACATGGCATGCCCGGCTTCGTGCAGCGTGCTGAAAAGCGCGCTGCGCAGGTTCTCCTCGTCCACGCGGGTGGTGATGCGCACGTCGCCGATGGAGAACTCGATGGTGAACGGGTGAGGGGCCCTGTCCTGCCGCCCCCTTTTTAAGTCGTAGCCAAAGCGCTCGATCGCCTCGATCCCGAAGGCTATCTGTTGGTCTTCGGGGAAATGCTGGCGCAGGCACGTGCCGTCGGCGGAGGGCTGGGCGGCAATCGCCTGCACCATCGGCACCAGTTGCTCCCGCAGCTCCGCAAAGAGCGGGCGTACGATCGAGACGGTCATGCCCGGATCTTGCGTGAGCCTGCCGATCAGGGGATCGGCGACGTGCTCATAGTCGAAATAGTTGGCGTATTGCCGGCTCAGATCGAGCGTCTTTTCGAGGTAGGGTCGCACCCGTCCAAAGTCATTCGCGGGCCGGGCCTCCGTCCAGACCTGCAGTATGGCCGATGTGTGGGCGTAAAATTCGGACGTGAACTGTGGCGGCACCTTGATCTTTTCCTCGTAACGGCGGCGCGCGACGCGAATCAGGCCGGCCTCGTCCGAGTCGTAGGGCACGCTCTCGGCGTAGGGTCGCAACTCATCCAGCAGCTTGCCCAGGTCGGGATCGATAGACCTTTCGTGTGCCAGCCGCCTCAGTGTGGCGCTCTGTCGCCCGCGGGCCACCGCGCCGCCGAGCGGCATGTAGGTGTTCTGATCCCATTTCAGCAGCCTGGCAGCCGATTCCAGGTCATCGATCTCGGTGAGACGGGTCTTTAGCTCTGCTAGTTTGTGCTCCATAGCTTCCCCCTGTGAGGTGATGGTGTTCCACGCGACTGTTCCAGATTCTACTACGCACCTGGCTCCTGGTCAAATCGGCTTCGATCTTTTTTCCTCTTTACCTCTGATACCTCTGCGTTTGTGTGAGGGAGGCCATCGGGTATATAATCGGGAACAGAATAGTCGCAGTGATGATCAGGAGGAGGTGTCACGATGGAATCACGAAGGGTAAGGCTAGGGATCGTCTGGGGAGGCTTGCTGATTCTATTCGGCGCGATGGCGTTGGTAGACGAGTTCGTCGCCCTCAGCGCCTGGGCGTGGGTCGCCGTGTTGGCTGCAGGCGGGCTGGGGGCGTTCGCCGTCTACCTCACAGATCGTTCGGCGTGGGGACTGCTGCTTACGGCATACGTGCTGCTGACCGTCGCAGTATTGGTCGCGCTGGCGGTGTTGGATGTGCCGGACCCGTTCATCCCGGCCTACGTGCTGACGGCCATCGCGCTGCCGTTTCTGGCGGTGTTTCTGCGCAACCGCAGCCAGTGGTGGGCGCTCATTCCGGCCTACGTCCTGGTGGCCGTCGCCGGGATCGTCACTCTGGATGATTTGAACCTGGTGGCAGACGAGTTCGTCGGCAGCTACGTGCTGACGGCCATCGCACTGCCGTTCGTGCTGGTGTTCGTGCGCAATCGGGCCAATTGGTGGGCGCTCATCCCGGCCTACGTTCTGTTATCTATCGCGGTGATGATCGCGCTGATTGAGCTGGAGGTTCTCGGCGACCTCGTGGTTCCGGCGTACGTCATGTTCACCGTGGCGATCCCCTTCTTTGTGATCTATGCGCGCAACCCCAGGAATTGGTGGGCCCTCATCCCCACCGGGATCATGACCGTCGTCGGGGCCTCCTTTCTCATCGCTGAAAATCTGATCCAGTACGTGGGGGCCGTCGCGATGATCCTGGCAGGCGTCTATATCCTGGTGCGCCAGCTCATGCGCAAAGCGCCCGCGCCCGACCCGCCGGCCGCCCCGGAGGACGAGGGGCCCGCGGCGAGTAGCTGATCGCACCTTGCGCCTGCGCGGCAAGAGGTCGGGCTTTGCTCAGCGACACTCAAGGGGGAGGGTACCGTCCTCGACGGCTGTATGAGATCGCCAGGATCGCGATGAACACCAGGCCCACGCCTGCCACGACCAGCTCCGGATAGCTCTGCGCGAACGAGACCACCGCCTCGGGTGCGGTGGGGGTCGGCGTGGGGGTGGGCAGCGGCGTTGGCGTTGCCGTAGCCGTCGGTGTGAGCGTGGGGTTCGGGGTCGGCGTGGAGGTAGCCGTAGCGGTGGGGGTGGCCGTCGGCGTCGATGTGGCCGTGGCGGTCGGCGTGGGGGTGGGCGGCGGCGTCACTGTCGCCGTGGGCGCAGACGTGGGGAGGGCTTCAGTGGGGGGAACGGTCGGCGGCGGGGCCGCTGTGGGGGCCACCAGCGGGCTGGCCCGGTATTGGTCGGCCAGCTCCCGCGTCAGGTTCAGGTAAAAGTCCCCGTACGTCACGCTGGGCTCGATCTGGGTACCCTCCAGCCACTCGTTGAAGCTGGTGATGATGACCATGTCCGCGCCGCTCTGGATGGCGCCCTGCCAGCAGCGGCGGTAATAGTCGCCGCCGGCCCTATCGCGGACGAAGGCGTCAGAGCGGCCGGTGACCAGGTCGTTGTAACCGGGCATCACCGTGGCCACCCAGTACCTGAATGCGCCGTGCTCGGCGCTCCAGTTCCGCACCCACCCCGACCACTTGAGAAGCTGCTGCTCCGGCTGGGCATCCCAGGCCACGCTGTAGAGGTGGTGGCCGTCGAACTGCTCCATGTGGGATAGGGTCACCCCTTCCTCGATCCAGATGCTCGTGCGGCCGGGGTCCACCTGGTTGCGGATGGCGACCCACGACTCCACCGGGAAGCGCCCCTGCCGCCAGAAGAAGACGACGGGCTTGCCATCGATGCGCAGGTAGGCCGGGTGGTTGGCGTGGACGCTCAGCAGGTATTGCAGGGCCGCCACCACGTCCGCCTCGGAGTGGAAAAAGGGGCTGACGACCTCGAAATCGACCGCTGCCTTGAAGCCATGTTGGGCAGCGATATCGAGCAGGGCGGCGAAATTGGGCTCTGTCTGGTTGTTCTCCACCTGGGGGCCGTACCAGGACTGGACGAAGGCGTCGATGCCGGCCTGCTTGGCCCACAGGACGTGCCGCTCGATGGCGGCCGGGTCGGTAGAGACGTAGCTCTGCGTGGGTTGGTCGGAGAGGGATTTGGACCAAAAGGCCTGATCGTACCAGGCGTAGTAAAAGGCCAGGACGAGCCGCTCGTTCTGAGCGCTGGCGGGGATGGGGGGCAGGCAGACGGCCAGGGCCAGCAGCGCCAGGAGCAGGGTGCGTTTGCGGTTCGGCATGGGGCCGATTGTACCACGTCTGCGCCGTTGGGTGAAGTGGGGGGAGGGGACGGTGCAGCCGTTGCGGGTGAGGGGAACGCTCTTTTCGCGCGTGGCAGCAACAAAAGCCCTGACAGACGCCGGGGCTTTTTGCCTGACGCGACCGGGCGAGCTCTGCGCTAGGTGAGAGCTTCTCTGAGTGCTGGATCTTGAGCTGGGGCCTCGACTCAGTCTACTTTGTACCGATGCTCCGAATCAGCTTGATGTTGACCCTGAGCCATTCGTTGACCAACTCCTGAACGTCAACCTCTTTTTCATCTGCCAACTGGTTCATGAAATCGCTTACATCTGGCTCAAGGTAGACTGGGAAGCTGAATACCGCATCGGGGCTATAGAACTTGCCGCGTTCGCCTTCTGAGAAATCGTACTCTGCTCTCATTTGACTTTTTCCCGGTATTGCTGCGATTCGCTGCTTGTTGCTTTGCGTGCTGAGATGATGCGGATCTCGCACTCACTCTCGTTGACCTGTTTGAATGTGTGCACCACTACCTGCAGGACGCCGCTATCATCAATGCCCATTGTGATCCAGCGGTCCTCATACTCGCTGTGCTCTTCGTCGTAGATGGATAGTTGATTGGGGTCCCGAAATACGGCGGCTACCTTGCGAAAGGACACTTTGTGCTTCCTGATGTTTGTCTTCTCTTTCGCCGGGTCCCACTCAAATCTGTACTGCAACTGCCGCCTCCAGACATGATTTGACGATCAAGGCTCTTGTACGCCTTCCAGAAAGAGGGAAGGGCCGTGGATTTCATAGCTGGGTGTAATCCAGTGGCTCTGCAAGACCGGTGGCGATTTCCTGCTTCGCCTGACGTGCGGCTGCGACGAGTTGTTTCTGGGTCCGCTGGAACTGGATATCCCATTCGGCGTCGTCTTGCATTTCTGCGATATACTCGCGGAGATGTTCCAACACCTGGGCTTGCGTTGCCTCTGGCAATGTCTCTAGCATCTTGACTACTGTAGCAATTGCTGTAGACACCATGGTGAATCTCCTGGTCCGAACTGCCGTCTCATTCCAGAGACGTTGGCGTGACGCTTACACTTTATCACAAAGTCAGATTTGCGCAACCCGATTGGATCATCGTGCCGAAAAAGACTGCGGACTGGCGCACTTCCGACAAAGCTGGTCAGTCCTGGTTGGCGTTGGGTTTCTTGCAGGCTCAGCTCAACTTACCCGCCTGCGCCGTTGGGTGAAGTGGGGGGAGGCGCACGATACCCAAGAGGAGGCCATATGCATTTGGACTCGAGGGAAAAACGTGATAAGATTAGGAGCACATCTATCGTTTCCCTGTTTGCTGCTACGCTGACAGGCTCAAGTCAAGTCGTTCAAGGAGGAACACACATGGATATCGAGATTCTCTACAAGCCTGCCTACTCGCTGGGAGTGGTCAAACTTGCCGGTGGTGAGCAGGTGCGGGTGGAAGGTGGGTCGATGGTCAGTATGTCGGCCAGCGTGGTACTGGAGACCAAGGCGGCTGGCGGGCTCTTGAAGTCACTGGCGCGCTCGGTGCTTGGCGGGGAGAGCTTTTTTCAGAATACATACAAAGCGCCCGGCGGCGGTGGCGAGGTCACCGTCGCGCCCGCCCTGCCCGGGGATCTGTTCACTGTTGATCTCAGCAATGAGAGCCTGATGGTGCAATCGGGGGCCTACGTCGCTTCCGAGATGGATGTAGAGCTGGATACCAAGTGGGGTGGGGCAAAGACGTTCTTCGCCTCGGAGGGACTGATCATGCTGCGTGCTTCGGGCAGCGGCAAGCTGGTGCTATCGTCCTACGGCGCGATCCACGAGGTGAACCTGGGAGCAGGTCAGGCCTACACTGTGGACACGGGTCACCTGGTTGCCTTCACCGAGCAGATGGGGTTCAAGGTGCGCAGGGTAGGGGGCATCAAGTCGACGCTGTTCAGCGGCGAGGGGTTGGTGGTGGATCTGACCGGCCCCGGCCGGGTGCTGCTGCAGACACGCTCGACGGACGCCTTCCTGTCGTGGCTGATCCCCAAGCTGCCCAAGCCTGACAAAAGCAGCTAGCCGGTACGGCATTGCCTGGCAGTCCACAGGGCCACTGTGGGGTATCGGTGGCCCTCGTTGCTTGGTTCACGCGCAGGAGCAGCCACACGCTTCCTCGCCTGCCTGTGCAGCAGGGCCGCCACCACGTCCGCCTCGGAGTGGAAAAAGGGGCTGACGACCTCGAAATCGACGGCCGCCTTGAAGCCGTGCTGGGCGGCGATATCGAGCAGGGCGGCGAAATTTGGCTCGGTCTGGTTGTTCTCCACCTGGGGGCCGTACCAGGATTGGACGAAGGCGTCGATGCCGGCCTGCTTGGCCCACAGGACGTGCCGCTCGATGGCGGCGGGGTCGGTGGAAACGTAGGTCTGCGTGGGCTGGTCGGAGGGGGATTTGGACCAAAAGCCCTGATCGTACCAGGCGTAGTAAAAGGCCAGGACGAGCCGCTCGTTCTGAGCGTTGACGGGGATGGGGGGCAGGCAGGCGGCCAGGGCCAGCAGCGCCAGGAGCAGGGTGCGTTTGTGGTTCGGCATGGGGCCGATTGTACCACGTCTGCGCCGTTGGGTGAAGTGGGGAAGAGCGGGAGGGCGATGCTTCATGTCGTTGAGGCAACGGGCCGGCTGCAACTCCCCAGGATGAGTGCCATCCTTCTCCCCACACGAATTGGCCGCCGCCGATTATCAGCAGTGAGTACGTAAGCGCATCTCTTGCGCTTCTGGAATCAGATGAGCCTCTCTGATCTCGACTTGCTCGTCGAGGTCGTCCCACCTCCGGTCGGACACCTGCAAGTCCAGCAGCGCCTGCTTCGAAGAAGACGCGATTACCCCGCCGCTCCCTTCACGATATCCCAGCCCAGATGCGCGGACAGCGACCGAACCGTCTCGTCAACTCTATCGGCCGGCATACGGACACTTTCCGCCGCCCGCTCTATGTGCTTGCGAGAGATGGGCTTGGCCGGATCAAGGTATGGGGCCATCCCGTCCAGATCGCTCGTGAACACAATCCGGCCGAACTTGGAATGCCAGCCTCCGACGATCGAAGCGGCAACCCCATCAACACCTGCGCGTTCTTCGAGCAGCTTGCGCGTGGTCTCGTCCGGCCACTTGTCGGCCAGAACCTCAAGCGCGGCGCGGCGGGGCCATCCGTCCTCATCCTGGACGGCGCGTTCTTCGAGCAGCCTGCGCGTGGTCTCGTCCGGCCACTTCTGGGCCAGGGCCTGAAGCGCGGCGCCGCGGGGGTCGCTATCCTTATCCTGGACGGCGCGTTCTTCGAGCAGCTTGCGCGTGGTCTCGTCCGGCCACTTCTCCGCCAGGGCCTCAAGCGCGGCGTGGCGGGGGCGCCCGCGCTCATCCTGGAGGGCGCGTTCTTCGAGCAGCTTGCGCGTGGTCTCGTCCGGCCACTTCTCCGCCAGCGCTTCGATGGCTCCCCATCGTACGGCCCATTGCTCAGACATGACCAATTCCCTAATAGCGGACCGGTCTCTGAGCACCGCAGCAGCGAACTTTGGCCAATAAACGTGGTGCCATCCCTCTATTGACGGCAATTTACTCTTATAAGGAACATCACGTTGCCCTGGCCACCGGACACTTAACTCATTGGCCGAATCGGTCACTTCCTGAAGAAACGACTGGATAAGACTCACTATGTTCGCTCGGAAGAGGGAGACAACGGCTGCGAGCAGAGTGTCACCCGCCTGGTCCAATTTCGCGACGCTGCGGACCTCCGTCAAACACCAAATCGCCAACGGCAATTCCGGTAGCGGCGTTCTACCGTCCCACTTCTCTAAATCCGTTCGGGCGGCCAGATGTTCGACGATGCGGCCAGCGAACTGTTCGTCAATCTGGCCGCAGATCAGGCGCAGGACTTCGCGCCACTCGTCGTCACGGCAGTGTTGGTCGAACAGCTCGATCAACTCATCAATCGTCATTTGTTGCGGTTGCCTGTCGAACCGGCGAACGTATTCGGCGGCGGTCAGGTATTCCAGAAAGGTGCGGTGGACGAAGCCGTAGAGGTGCGGGCCGCGCAGGCAGAGGATGTAATTCCGCTCGCGAAGCTGACGGATCACGCGGCGGGCCGCTCTCTTCGCTTCGGCTGCGTTAGACTGCCATTGCTCGTCGATCAGGTAGCCCTGGATTTCCTGTTCCAGACCGTCTTCCCAGATGATGTTCCCCTTTAAGCCTGCCTCGCCAGCCTGCATCCGCAAGGCGATGCGTCGCAGCAGGTCTTTCTTGTCGTCGGCGTTGAGGTAGCGGTCCTCCGGCAGTTGGAGGTTGCGGTTGGCATCCCAGTGATGACAGAGGACCTCGACCGCCTTTTCGTAGAACTTGGCCCGCTCGCGAGGCAGTTCCTCTTCGCGGGCCAAAAGGGCCATGATCGTCAGCAGCATGGGGTTGCCGGCCAACAGGCGGATCGACTTTGACTGGCGCACGCTGCCCAGCACGCGTTCGATCCGCTGCTCGGCCTGCTGCGGCCGCCGAGGAAACGTGAGGGCGAACCAGCCGCGGATGAAGGTCTCGATTTGCCCGTCGTCCAGGTCCTGGATCCCAAAGTGCGCAAAGCCCGCATCGCGCAGTATCTGCTCCTTGTAGCCGACCGGCCGCGAGGTGACAACGATCCGGGCCCGCGAGTAACGCTGGGCGAAGCCGGCGATCTCGTGCATGACTCGCTCGCGGTCCGCGGTGTCGAAGATCTCGTCCAGGCCGTCGAACATCACCAGGGACGGACCGTTTTCCAGGTATTCATGGACAGCATGGTCGTCTAGGAACCACTGGTCGGTCTTGCCCATGTAGGCGACGTATTCCAGGAAGTTGTTGCATTTGTTGTTCCGGCGCAGCACGTAGAAATCCCGCAGTTCGATCAGCAGGGGGAACGCATCCTTGAAGGCAAGTGTCCAGGGCAGTGGTGACCCAGATCGGCGATCAATGGGCGGCTCAATGATACCGGTCAGCAGATAGCGCATCAACGTGGACTTGCCTGAGCCGGGGTCGCCGGTCAGCACCAACAGCCGGTTGCCCGCCGCTGCAATCACGTCCAGCACCGGCTTGGGCGATTGGCTGACGTAGGCGGTGCGGAGCTTCTCGAGTTGTTTCTCACCGAGGGCTTCATAGGTGTCGTCACCCGCCTCGTAGGGTCCGCCTTTTCTGAGGCGCTCGGCAAGATCCTTGGGGATTTCGACCGGAGGCGGGTTCTCGCTGACATTCTGAGCCACGAACACGTCGCGAATGACCATCCGCCCGGGATCGTCCGCGTAGGCAGGCATCAGATTCGCCAGATCAACGGGCGAGAACTTGGTCAGCATCCGCTGCGAATACCTGTCCCGCCGTACCTGCACTTTGACGCCACCCTGGCGCTCGATCAGTTCCTTCAACTGCTGCAGGTTCTGGGCGTTGAGCAGCTCACGCAGCTCGCCGGACAGGATGATCCGCTTCGTTGCCTGGCGGCGGAAGGCGGTGACGACAGCGTTCCATAGCGTATCAGAAGGCAGTTCCTTCCCACCTACTTCTTTCCATCTTTCGCAAAGCACATCGGGCGACGGAAGATCCTCGCGGCCGAGCTCGCGGACGGCTTCTAGCAGCTCATCGGCGACTCTTTTGTCCTTGACGAATGCCTTGAGCGAGGACCCGTATTGTTTCAGTTCCTCGTCGCTGTAGCCGTAGCCCTTGATATTGAGCAGCAGCATCTCCAGACACGCGCCGTAAGCCTGCTCCATGGCGTCCTGGTAGGCGAGTTCTACCTTGTCCCGCTGACCGAGCTTCTCCAGCCAGCCGAAGACCGACTTCAGCTTGTCCTTGAGATAGTCTTTGCAGGCATCCGCAATCAGCTCTCGGGCCAGATTGCCGAGAACTAGAACCAATAGTGGTGTCGTAATGGGATCCATTTTGCCAATCGCCCTCCATGTACTACCAGCACATGTTGAAAAGACTGTCGCAAGACCGCGACTTCAGAACACCATTGTGAGGAAATGGGGTTGGAATAACGATGTCGAGGTTCAGAAAGCGCCGCAGTGGATAGCAGCCTCTGACTTATGATGCCTGTTTCCTTTCTCGGCCAACTCATCCGAATTACTTCGCCTATCTGCGCGACAGGCGACGATGTTCGTTTGTCGCTTGTCAACCGGCCCGCCTGGCTTGCGCAACAAACGGCGGCGCACCCATCCCCCGGAGCCTGCCCTGCGCGCAGGCCGGAGGCGGAAGTGCGCCGCCTGTGTGTCGTTCGACCTGTCGTCTTATCACTGCCCCACCCCTGCCCCCTCGCCGCCCTCACAATCGTGGCTATGTTATCACATTTCCCCCGCCGGGGCAAACGGAACGGCCCGTTTTCACCACGGAGGCACAGAGGTCACAGAAAAAGCCTGAAACGGACCTGATTCGGTGCGCTCCGTGTCTCCGTGGTTACTCGTCCCCGCGCTCTCGCTCGATGGCTCCTTGAGATCAGCGGCAGAAAGGGGTCGTTCAGCAGGTCAAACTCGAACGCGCCGACATCGCAGGTGGCAGTGCTGCTCTCGTCGCCGTCCACGGGGCGGGCCACGCCGCGCACCTGCGGGCAGCGGTGGGGAGAGCTGAGTAGTCACCACGCTTGAGGCAAATCCGACTGCGCTGCCCGCCGATGGCGCCTCCACCGCAGTCATCACTGCCACCGTCAGCGACGTCTACGGCCAGGCCGTGCAGGACGGCGCCTCGTCACGTTCACAACGTCCCTGGGCGCCACCGCACCCATCACCGGCGCCACCTCCGGTGGCATCGCCACGGCGATACTTACGAGCAGCCTGTCGCCTGGTCTGGCGCGACGGCTTTGAGTGACCGAAGGCACTTTGACACCTCCCACCCCCTGCGGTATACTGCCCTCACTGTTGAGCCAACGATGTCAGACACACTCACCTCCATCCCATCCGAAACCTGGGACCACTTCGTCGCAGAGCATCCTGGCGGCCACCTCCTCCAGACCAGCCCGTGGGGCGCGCTCAAGTCACGGTTCGGCTGGAGCGCCGAGCGGGTTGGGCTGACCCGCAATGGTGAGCTGGTCGCCGGAGCACAGATCCTCTACCGACGCCTACCAGGGCTGGGCCGGCTGGCCTACGTCCCCAAAGGGCCGCTGGTGAACTGGGACGACGAGGAGCAAGTGTCGGCGCTGCTGGCCGCCCTCGACCAGACTTCCCGGTCGCAAGAAGCCATCGCCCTGACCATTGAGCCCGATCTGCCCGACGAAGCGATCTACGCCGAACGGCTGCTCACACTGGGCTTTCACCCCTCGCCCCTCAATAGCGTTCAGCCCCGCCGCACTATCGTCGTCGATATCTCCGCCGACGAGGACGCCACCCTGGCCGCGATGAAACAAAAGACGCGCTACAACGTCCGGCTGGCAGAGCGCAAGGGGGTCACAGTGCAGGAGGCGACGGAGGCCGACCTGCCTGCCTTCCACGCGCTGATGGCGGCCACGGGCGAGCGGGACGCATTCGGCGTGCACGCCCCGGCCTACTACGACGCGGCCTACCGGCTGTTCGTGCCGCGCGGCTGGGCGCGGCTGCTGCTGGCCGAGGCGGAAATGGAGCCGGTGGCCGCAGTGATGGCCTTTGCGCTCCCACCGCGCGCGTGGTATTTCTACGGAGCCTCAGGCGACGCCCACCGCGAGAAAATGGCTCCCTACCTGCTTCAGTGGGAGGCGATACGCTGGGCCAAGTCGCTGGGCTGCATAACCTACGACCTGTACGGCGTCCCCGACGAGGACGAGGAGACACTGGAGGCACAGTTCACCCAGCGCAGCAATGGATTGTGGGGCGTCTACCGCTTCAAGCGGGGCTTTGGCGGCACGCTCGTCCGCAGCGTGGGCGCGTGGGACCGCGTCTACGCGCCGCTGCGCTACCGGCTGTACTGCTGGCTGCTGACTATCCGAAGCCGGACGCTGAACCGATGATCTCACGCATCGCAGATCCCGCTTCACGCGACGAGTGGAACGCCGCCCTGGCCGCTCTCCCCAAAGCCCACGTGCTCCAGTCCTGGGAATGGGGCGAGTTCAAGGCCCGCCACGGCTGGCAGACCGCCCGCTACCTGTGGCTCGAAGGTGATCGGCCCCAAGCTGCTGCCTCGGTGCTGACCCGCCGGATCGGGCGCGGGCTGGCGTCCGTCGCCTACGTCCCCAAAGGCCCAGCCCTCGACTACGGCGACAGCGTGCTTCTGAAGCGAGTGCTGGCCCACCTGGAGACGACGGCCCGGGAAGAGCGGGCGCTGTTCGTCAAGATCGACCCCGACGTGCAAGCGGATACTGCTGAAGGGAAGACGATGGTGGAGACCTTGCACCGCCGGGGATGGACTCTCTCCAACGAGCAGATCCAGTTTCGCAACACCATCTGCATCGACCTGGCCCACGGCCCCGACGAGATACTGGCAGCCATGAAGTCCAAGTGGCGCTACAACGTGCGGCTGGCAGAGCGCAAGGGCGTGACGGTGCGCCAGGGTGCCCTGGCCGATCTGCCGCTGCTCTACCGGATGTACGCCGAGACGGCGGCCCGGGACGGCTTCGTCATCCGCGCGGAACCCTACTACCAGGATGCCTGGGGGAGCTTCATAAAGGCCCAACTGGCACAGCCCTTCATCGCTGAGGCGGAAGGAGAGCCGGTGGCGATGGTTATCATCTTTCGCTTTGCAGATCGGGCGTGGTATATGTACGGAGCCTCCCGCGACGCTCATCGGGAAAGGATGCCCAATCACCTCCTCCAGTGGGAGGCGATGCGGTGGGCACGCGAGCAGGGTTGCGCGGTCTATGACATGTGGGGCGCGCCGGACGCGCTGGAGGAATCGGACTCACTGTGGGGCGTGTACCGGTTCAAGCAGGGGTTCGGCGGGGAGTTCGTGGAGCACATCGGGGCGTGGGACTTTCCCGTGTCTCGGCTCGGCTACCGGCTCTACACCGGCGCGATGCCGCGCGTGCTGGCAGCGATGCGGTGGGCACATTGGAAGCGTGAATCATGAACAGCACACCGCGAGGGAGTCCTCGTCAGCCACCGGCCACCGATTCCATCGCCTCGTCGTAGCGCGGCGCTACCTCTGTCCAGTCGAAACGAGCGACGGTCTGACGGACCTTGGCAGCCAACGCACGGGGACGTTCTGGCTCGGTCAACACCAACCGCAGGCGAGCAAGCAAATCCTCGAAATCATCGTACAAGCAGGCCTCATGGAAAGTCGGGTGAATGATCTCCTGATAGCTCAGACGGCGAGGCACCACGGGGAAGCAGCCACAGTGAATCGCCTCAACGATGGCGACACCAAAGAACTCGTGAATTGCAGTGCTGACCACCACGTCAGCCTGGTGCAAGAGCTCGGCGTAGCGCTCATCGTCTGCATAGCCAAAGTGCACCACCCGCTCGCCTAGCCGCCGCTGTGCTGCCTCGAACTCGGGCGCGGCCTGGCGGTAGCTCCTGCCTGCCAGCGCGACCCGGAAATCCACCCCCTCCGTCGCCAGCATATACAATACACGGAAAAAGGTCTCAGGGGCTTTGTCGTACTCCCAACGCTGGTTCCACAGAATGAGAGGAGGGGCCGAAGGGTCCGCAGGTTGGCGATCGGCGATCGAGTCAAACCGGTGGAGGTCGCAGCCCACCGGCAGCACCACAGACTTGGCCCGTACCTCCGCGATGCGATGGACGTGCCCGTAATCGGGAAAGTGCTTCAGCAGGCGCGGCAGCTCCTCAAACCAATCCTCCAGATGATAGCGCGAGTTGAAAATGACGCAGTCGGCGGCGAGCATCGAGAGCCAGTTAATCATACCATAGGTCAGGTCGTGCCTTTCGCCGGGGGGAAAGGGATAGGTCAACTGGTTCTCGTGGAAATAGATCGCCACCGGCACGTCAGCGAGAAAGTCGCGGGTCAGGCCTAGGAAGGCGGGTAAGTTGAGCATGTCGGAGGCCAGGATAAGATCCGGGCGGGAACGAAGAGCGCGGGTCCGCTCGGCGAGCGTGAGCGCCCCACCCTGCATACGCCACTTCCAGAAGCTCGCCTGATGAGTCAGCAGCTTCACCTCGTGACGGCTATGGCCCGCGTACCCCTCGGCCCAGGCCTGGTGGCTACCGCCGAAATATGGCTCGAGCAGTAGAATCTTCACGCCTTCTCTCCCTGCTGTGGCCGGAACGCCGATCGCCTGCCCGCGATCTCTCGCAAGTATACAGCCAATTTCCCTTTCCTTCAAGCGGAGGAGACGCGGCGATTACAGGAGTGCTGGCCGCCCTGCCGCCTGATAGACACGCTTTTTGGTTTTGTGGACACCTGTGCTATAATCGCTTGCAGGTCACCCCAGGAGGAAAGCTGCCATGGAGATACTCCGTAAGGCTGAAAACTTGACCGAGGCCTACGCCTTACTCGACCCGGATCGTCCTCTGGAAGGCAAGTGGCTGGAGCGCTTCTATGCCGACCGCCCGGAAGAAGCCAGCATCACCTCCCTGATCGACGCACTGGAGCTCGATCCCAGCCACAACGACAAGACCATCTTCACCGGCCACCGGGGCAGCGGCAAGACCACCGAGCTGGCGCGGCTGGAGGAAAAGCTCAAGGAGACTCACACCGTCGTGCGCTTCAACGTCGAGGGGTTGCTCAACCTGGGGGACGTGAACTATGCCGACCTGCTGGTCGTGCTGGGCCTGCAGGTGTTCCAGGCTGCCCGGCAGAGCGGCGTAAAGTTGAGCGACGACAAGCTGCACGACCTGCTGTTCTGGTATACCACCCACGTCTTTGAAGAAGACGAGAAACGCAAGCTGGAAAGCGAGGTCGGCGGAGAGGTGAACGCCATCATCGCCAAATTCAGCGTCAAGCTCACCACCGACGCGCCGAAGCGCGAGACGGTGCGCGCCGAAGCTCAGGCCAATCTCTCCGACCTGCTCGAAAAGCTGAACGGTCTGTTGGCAGATCTGCGAGAAAAGACGGGCCGCCGCACGCTGGTCATCGTGGACGGGCTGGACAAGATGTACGACAAGAACCAGGTGCGCGATCTCTTCTGCCAGGGCTCCAACGCCCTGCTGGAGCCGGAATGCCGCGCCGTCTACACCGTGCCGCTGGCGCTCTACCACACCAACGATTTTCAGCAGGTGCGCATGTCGTTCCCCCGCAACGTTGCCCTGCCCAACATCAAGTCGAGAGAGCGGGACGGAAACTCCTGCCCGGAGGGGCAAAGCGCGTTGCAGGAGGTACTGAACTGCCGGTTGATGCCCGGGCTGCTGGCACAGGAGGCAGCCGAGCAATTGGTGGAACTGAGCGGCGGCCTGCTCAAGGAGCTGATCGCGCTGGCGCGCAACGGTGTGCTCCGGGCGCGGCGGGTGCGCGGCGAAAAGGGGCCGGTCCAGGCCGAGGACGTAGCGTACGCCGCCCGCCAGGTGCGCAACACCTATCGCGGCAGCCTGACGGAGGAGCAGTACCGCGAGCTGTGGCGCATCCACAGCGGCGAGCCCTTCGTCAACAGCGAGGTGGCCCGCAGCCTGCTGCACAACCTGAGCCTGCTGGAGTACGACGGCGGCGACGCCTGGTGGGCGGTACACCCTATCGTCCGCCCCCTGCTGGAGGAACGCGCGGATGAGTTCCAAAGCCAAAGCTGAGCCATCCCCACCGGAAGATCTGGGGTTGGAGCTGGCGCTGCTGTGCGACGCGCTCGATATGTCGGAGCGCGGCGCGTTTCTCTTCGCCGTGTGCGAGGAAGGACGGTTGCGGGAGCGGCTGATCCGGCAGGTGCGCGACCACCTGCTGGCGGAGGACAGCCGCGGTCTGATCGCGATCGAGATCTCACCCGGCCAGCCCGACCTGGCGGGGCAACTGGAGCAGCAGTTGCTCCACGAAGGATCACCAGAAGAAGAACACGTCGCCCTACCCACAGCCGTCCGCGACCGGCCCCGCCCGCCGTCGGATGTACCCATCCGCGTCGTCTTCGTCCACACCCACGGCCTGGCCGAGCCGCACGACGAGAGGGCAGTACAGGCGCTGCGCGCCCTCAACTTCCAGCGCGAGCGGCTCAGCCGGTTAGAGGTGCCCCTCGTCTTTTGGCTGAGCCAGAACACGCTGGGCCAGGTGGTGCAGCACGCCGCCGACCTCTTTGCCGCCCGCAGCAGCATCTTTTACTTCGAGGCTCCCCTGCACGAGCCGGGTGCCCCGCCGCCCATGCGGGCCGAGGCGGTGACGTCGCTGCTGGACAGATTCCACCGCACGCTGCTGCCGCCGGAGGAGCTGTGCAAGCGAGCCGCGCTGTACGAGCGGCGGCTGACACAGGAACTACGTCCTGAGCCTGTCGAAGGACAGGCTGCCGAAGCTCCCAACTGGCCCCGCATCGCCTTCCTCTGCAAAGACCTGGCCAACATCCATCGCGAGCTGGACGACTACGCACAGGCAGGCGAGTTCCAGGACAAAGCCATCACAGCCTACGAAGAGGCAAT
This sequence comes from Anaerolineae bacterium, assembly GCA_034430835.1. GTDB lineage: Bacteria > Chloroflexota > Anaerolineae > B4-G1 > B4-G1 > JAFGED01. The sequence goes on along the minus strand of DAOUDX010000257.1, from coordinate 627 downwards.
TGCCACGCAGGAGGCCAAGGACAAAGGGCCGGAGTGGGCCAACCTCCACGTCTGGCTGGGCCTCGCCCACTATGACCGCATCCGCGGCGAGCGCGCCGAGAATCTGGAGCAGGCCATCGGCCACCTCCAGCGCGCCCTGGAGGTGTACACGCGCCAGGACTTCCCCGCCGATTGGGCGATGACCCACAACAACCTGGGCAACGTCTACCGCGACCGCATCCGCGGCGACCGGGCCGAAAACCTGGAGCAGGCCATCGGCCACTTCCAGCGCGCCCTGGAGATATACACACGCCAGGCCTTTCCCGAGCAGTGGGCCACAACCCAGAACAACCTGGGCACCGCCTACAGCGACCGCATCCGCGGCGACCGCGCCGAGAACCTCGAGCAGGCCATCGGCCACTACCAGCGCGCCCTGGAGGTCTACACGCGCCAAGACTTCCCCGATCAGTGGGCGACGACCCAGAACAACCTGGGTACTGCCTGCGGCGACCGCATCCGCGGCGACCGCGCCGAAAACATCGAGCAGGCCATCGGCCACTTCCAGCGCGCCCTGGAGGTCTACACGCGCCAGGACTTCCCTGAAGATTGGGCGATGATCCAGAACAACCTGGGCGAGGCTTATCGTCA
>DAOUDX010000256.1:0-20694 GCA_034430835.1 Anaerolineae bacterium | reverse complement strand
CTGGTGGAACGACAAGATGGTCCACTCTGTCTCGCTGCCTCTGCACGGATTCAGAGTCCACCTTTGAACTTTAAACATCGCCAAAACTGTCCACTTTTCAACTTTTCCTAACACACTGGGACAGAATAAGACTGGCCGCCACTGCTCGAGCGGCGGCCAGTTCATTCTCTCCTCTGGCTGGGAGTTTTAGAAGGGGATCTCCTCCTCTGGCTCGGCGGGAGGCTCCTCGAATTCATCCGCTTCCTCGGAGGGCCCCATCTCGCCGCGTCCGCTCAGGAAGCGCACAGTCTGGGCCGTGAGCTCGAACCTAGCGCGCGGCTGGCCGTCCTGCCCCTGCCAGATGTGGGGCAGGATCTGTTCCGACCCATCCCCCTGGGGGACCCGATCTCCGCCGACGCGCCCCTCGATCAGGACAGCACGTCCCTTGGCGAGGTACTGATTGCAGACCTCGGCCTGCTTCCCCCAAACCGTGACGCGCCACCACACTGTCTCGTTGTGCTGCTGACCGTCCTGACCCGACCAGCGGCGACTGGTGGCGACCGAAAAGTTTGTGACCGGTTGTCCCGATGGGGTGTAGCGCATCTCGGGGTCACGTCCGAGATATCCAGCAACGATGATCTTGTGGTACATTTTGACCTCCTTTGTCATGTTGTTAGTGGCTACCGCCAGCACGTGGATAAGTTTACTCCTAAAACGCCGCAAAGTCAAAAAGCCGAGCCCTCTGTTTGCGAGGGCTCGGCTCAGTCATTCTACCACTACACACAGTCTAGCCGTTGATGATCGCCAACGCTTCGTCGCGATAGGCGTCCATCACATAGGGGATGCCCGAAACCTTGGCCGCCTCTTCGGTCAGGGCCATCAGGTCCTTGCGGCTGATGTTGGAGACGCGAAAGTTGCGGCTGCCGGCCATCAACTGCTGCAGGCCAACCTTGAGCTTGTCGGCGTAGGAGTAGAAGCCGATGGCGCCCAGCGGCATCTGGGCCACCTCGTCCTTGCCGTACTTGTCGACCAGCGTCTCGTAGTCGACGAAAATCTCCTCAACGGTCGAGCCATGCTCTGAGACGGTCTTGGGTAGGCTGCCCTCTGCCATCCACCGGGCGACGTTCTTGCCTACCATGCCGGGGATCATGAGCGCGCGACCCATGCAGACCGCCTTCACGAAAGGCGCACCCATGGCGATAGCCTTGAAGATGTGATCCTCGGTCGAGAACCCACCGGCGATGGCGATGTCGGGGACGTAGGCGCCCTTCTCCGCCAGCATGGTGCACAACTCGTAGGCCATCACTTGCAGGTAGAAGGTGGGCACACCCCACTCGCACATCATACGCCAGGGGCTCATGCCGGTGCCGCCGCCCGCGCCGTCGATGGTCAGCAGGTCGAGCCTGGCGTCGGAGGCCCACTTGATGGCCATGGCCAGTTCGCGCATCGGGTACGCGCCGGTCTTGAGGGTGACGCGCCTGGCACCCAGGCCCCGCAGCCGCTCGACTTCCTGCATAAAGCCCTCTTGGTCGACAAAGCCCAGCCGCGAGTGGCGCTCGAACTCTTTCAGCGCGCCGTCCCCGTAGGCGGCCTGCACGTCGCGCGCGGTGGGGTCGGGCGTGACCAGGTAGCCGCGCTCCTTGAGCTGCACCGCCCGCTCCATCGAGGGCAGCTTGACCTCGCCGCCGATGCACTTGGCGCCCTGGCCCCATTTGAGCTCGATGGTCTCGACGCCCAGCTTGTCGATGACGTACTCGGCGACGCCCAGGCGGGTGTCCTCGACGTTCATCTGCACGATGATGTCGCCGTAGCCGTTGTGCCAGCGGCGGTACTGTTCCACGCGGCGGCGCATGTCGGGCGACTCGGCGATTGTGCCGTTCTCGAACTCGAGGTCGGGGTCCATCCCGCACACGTTCTCGCCGCAGACGATGGTCACGCCGGAGATGGCGGCACCCACCGCAAGGTGTTCCCAGTTGTCGCGGGCCACGTCGGTGGAGCCTAAAGCCCCGGTAAAGACCGGCAGCATCATCTTGACCTTGTTCTGGACGCCGTACTCGGTCTCTGTGTTCACCATCGGGAACAGGGTGTTGTCGGGGTTGCCGACCTGGCTCTCGGGAAGGCCCTCGGCGCCGAGGGCGTATCCCATGATGTTCAGGTGGGAGTAGTCGATGGGATACTCCTTGTCGGTGCCGGCGGTGAGGGTGCCGAACGGGCCGGGGTAGAGCAACTCGCGGCCGCGCATGGTGGCCTGGAAGATCTCGCAGTTCCCCTTGCACCCATCGACGCAACGCGTGCAGATGCCGGAACTCGGTACGACGGTCCTGGCGCGGTTCGCCGTTTGCGTGTGGTCGCCTGAGTTGGGTTGCTGTAGGTTCATCGATTGTTCTCCTTAGTCTTTGATTTTTGCTTACAAGAATACTTCCAAGGACAACGCCTTGGAGTTCTCCCCTGGGGTGAGTGGGTCTTATTGCCCGTCTGCGCTGCCGCTCAGGCGGTTTTCCAGCAAGGTGAAATGCTCGGTTAGAATCCTTTGCCCCTCTTCGTGATGGCCGGCGACAATGGCCCCGAAGATGGCCCTGTGGCTGGCCCACATCTTTTCGTAGTAGCTCAGGTCAAAGTAGCGGTGCAACCCCACTGCCTCGTATGCATCCCAGTAGGCTCTCAGGAGCCCCTGCACGAACTTGTTATCCAGCCTGCTGAAGATGAGCAGGTGAAAGTCTCGATGGCCCTTGTGCGGGATCTCGACCGGCGCACCCCTGAGCTTGTGCTCCGATTGCTTCAGGATCCTTTCGAGTTCTTTGTGATCCTCTGGGGTCAGATTCCGTGCAGCTTCCTCCCAGAACGTGATTTCAAGCTGAATCCTGAGCCGGTAGAGATGATCGAAATTCTTCCAATCGTAGGCCGTGCTGTAAAGGACGAGGGTGCGGATGGCGGTGTAAAAATCGAACGGGCGGACGTAGGTGCCATCGCCGGGGCGCATCTCGACCGCACCGTAGGCCTGGGCGACGACCATCTCCTCGCGCAGCTTGCCGCGGCTGATGCCCATTTCGGCGGCGAGCTCGTCCATAGGGGGGAGTTTGATCTCCTCGCCCTCGCCCATCTGGAGGTCGTTGTCGATGATGTATTGAAGGATGTAATAGGGAAGGATTCCTCGGAGCATGGTTATCTGTGCATTTAGATTATGATATATATACTAAATATTGTATCTCTTGTATACTTCAGTTGTATTATATCTATTAAATGCAGATTGTCAAGGATTTATCGACGCTTCAATGCGAGTCTGTTTCGTTGTTAACTGAGCCGAGTTGTTGTATACTCCATCGCAGGGAGGACGAGAACCGCCATGATATGCAGTGGCATTGAGCGGCTGGACGAGATCATACAGGGGTTCCGGCTGGGGGATAACATCGTCTGGAAGGTCGAGAGCCTGGACGACTATGTGACCTTTGCGGAGCCGTTCATTGACCGAGCGATTAGAGATGGACGCAGGTGTGTCTATATGCGGTTCGCGCCCCACGAGCCAATTATTGAGCCTCGGGACGGTCTCGAGATCGTCCAGATCGACCCAAGTGAGGGGTTTGATGCCTTCAGCGGCCATGTGCACCATATCATTGCGGAGCGAGGACGGGAGGTGTTCTACGTGTTCGATAACCTCTCCGCGCTCGTGGTCAAGTGGGCCACCGACGAGTTGTTGGCTAATTTCTTTCAGGTTACGTGCCCCTACCTTTTTGAGCTGGATACCGTGGCCTACTTTGCTCTCACCCGCGGCCAGCACGCCTATCACGCTGTGGCCAGAGTCAGGGAGACCACCCAGGTGCTGATCGCGGTGTACAATGTGAAGGGGAAAAAGTACGTGCATCCGTTGAAGGCCTGGGATCGCTACTCGCCGCAGATGTTCCTCCCTCATCTCGTCTCGGAGAAGGAGTGGTCGCCGGTCTTTAGCAGCGGAGACGCCGCCGAGGTGGCTACCCTTGCCAGCCAGAAGCCTCTGGGTGTCCGGGCCAGCGCGTCCGCGCCCTGGGAGAGCGTGTATGCGAAATTAGCCCAGTACCGCGAAGCCGATCGAACGCTGTCTGAAACGGCACCCGAAATTGCTGCGCTGAAGCAAGAGTTCGTGCGCATGATGATCGGCGGCCATCCCGAGTTCAGGCAGTTGGCCGAGCGACACTTTGACCTGGACGACCTGTTTCGCATTCGAGATCGACTCATCGGTTCGGGTCGGATCGGGGGCAAGGCCGCTGGCATGCTGCTGGCCAGGCGCATCTTGACGCAGTATGAGGGCGATGTCGACTTTGACGCGGTTCTGGAGGATCACGACGATTTCTATATTGGGTCTGATGTGTTCTTTACGTTCTTGGTGAATAACGACCTTTTCCGCTTGCGCCTGCAGCTTATGGATAACCCTGAGCTTTCCTGGGAGGAGTTCGATGGGGTTGAGCAACGCTTTTTCGCAGGCGAGTTCTCATCGGAGATCGTCGCCCAGTTTCGCAACATGCTGGACCACTATGGCCAGGCGCCCATTATCGTGCGCTCCAGCAGTTTACTGGAGGATAGTGTCGGCAGCGCCTTTGCGGGTAAGTATCGCAGCGAGTTCTGCGCCAACCAGGGCCACCCGGGTGATAGGCTGATCGCCTTTTTGCACGCGGTGAAGCGCGTCTATGCCAGCACGTTGAACCCAGACGTGCTTTCCTACAAGCGCAAGCGTGGGTTGGCGGGGCGAGATGAACAGATGGCGGTTCTGGTACAGCGGGTGTCCGGCAGGGTTTTCAAGGATTTTTTCTTTCCGACGCTGGCCGGCGTCGCCTTGAGCCAGAACCTGTACGTGTGGACAAATCGGATTGACCCGCGCAAGGGAGTCATCCGTTTGGTTTTTGGCCTGGGAACCCGCGCCGTCGATCGCGTGGGCTACGACTACCCGCGCATGATTCCCGTGAGCCATCCCCGGCTCAGGCCCGAGGTGGGGATGAAGATGGTCAAGTACTCGCAGCGCCAGCTCGACCTCATTGACCTGCGGGCCAACCGTTTTGGCACACGTTCGTTTCGGGAAGTGATCGCCGGTGCAGACTATCCCAACCTTGACTTGTTGGTCTCTGAAATCAAAGAGGGAGGACTTTACGATCCCATCGGGCGGTATGTCCAGACTCCGGCCGGGGATCTCGTTTTGACGTTTAACAACCTGATCGACCGGACGCCATTCGTATCAATTATGGGGAAGATGCTGACCGAACTGGAGAGAGTGTACGGCCAACCGGTGGAGACCGAGTTCACCGCTTCTGTCGAGTCCGACGGCCGCATCAGGGTCAACCTGCTTCAGTGCCGGCCGATGGCGATCCCGGGCATCTCGCAGCAGGTGAGCCTCCCAGATGACGTGCCGCCGGATCGCGTCCTGTTCCGGTCGAGCAGGTTCATTGGCGGCGGCGTGATCGACCAGATACGCCAAATCGTGTACATCGCCCCTGAGCAGTATACTGCCATTCGGTCGATAGACGTGAAAAAGTCCCTGGGCCGACTGGTGGGGCAGGTCAACGCGCGCCTGCGTCAAATGGTGGGCAGGGAGTTGCTCATGGGGCCGGGACGATTCGGCAGCAGAAACATCGATCTGGGGGTCAACGTGACCTACGCCGATATAGAGAACGCGGCCGTCTTGGTTGAGGTCGCCCGCGAGGAGGCGGGCCAGATGCCGGAGGTCTCGTACGGCACGCACTTTTTCCTGGACCTGGTCGAGTCCGAGACGATTTACCTGGCCATCTATCCTGCCGATAAGAGGGCTGTGTTCAACAGGAGCTTTTTCGAAGAATCGCCCAACGTGCTTTGTGATCTGGTTCCGGGAGTAGAGGAGTTTGAGGGATTGGTGCGCGTGATTGACGTCTGCGCGGTCACGGGCGGACAGTACGCGCAGGTCGTGGCCGATCCTGATAGCCAGCAGGCGATGTGTTTCCTGGCATAAGAAGACCTCCGAGGTTTCAAGCGAACCGCAGGTTTGCACAACCTCGGAGGTCTCTGGCAATCTAAACCCACCCGCGCAGCTTGCAGGCCTCAGCGACGCGCCCCACGGCCACGATGTAGGCCCCCATGCGGTTGTTGACTTTGTACCTTTGGGCCGTCTCGTGCACGGCATGGAACGCGGCTGTCATCTTGGCGTCCAATCGCTGGTGGACGGTCTCCAGCTCCCAGTAGTAATTGTAGGCGTTCTGCACCTGCTCAAAGTACGAGACGGTAACGCCGCCGGCGTTGCACAAAAAGTCAGGGATGACATAGATGGCATTCTGGTGCAAAACGTCGTCGGCCTCTGGGGTGGTGGGACCATTGGCCAACTCGGCGACGATGCGGGCCTTGATGTTGCCTGCGTTGGCGCCTGTGACCTGGTTCTCCAGAGCAGAGGGCAACAATACAGTCACGTCCAGTTCCAGCAACTCTTCGTTGCTGATGCCCTGAGCGCCAGGTAAATTGACCACCGAGCCAGTTTCATTCTTGTGGGCGATTACGGCCTTTGCATCCAGGCTGTCGGCGTCGTAGATGCCGCCTTTGGAATCAGACACAGCGACGATCTTGAGGCCCAAGAGTTCCTCGCCCAGGACATGGGCAAACTGGCCGGCGTTGCCATAGCCCTGGATGGCAGCGGTGGCCCCCTGTAGCTCAATTCCTAACACCTTGCCTGCTTCGCGCACACAGGCCATCCCGCCGCGCGCGGTGGCGTCGCCGCGTCCCTGTGAGCCGCCCAAGGGGATGGGCTTGCCGGTGATGACGCCGGGGACGTTGTACCCACGGATGAAGGAGTACTCATCCATCATCCAGGCCATGATCTGCGGCGTGGTGTAGACGTCGGGTGCGGGCACGTCCACCTCCTCGCCGATGATGCGACCCACCTGGCGAATATAGGCGCGGCTGAGGCGCTCCAACTCTCGCTCCGACATCTCCTTGGGGTTGCAGACGATACCACCCTTTCCACCGCCCAGGGGGATGTCCATCACGGCCGTCTTCCACGTCATCCAGGCCGCCAACGCGCGGACGGTGTCGATGGTCTCCTCTGGGTGGTAGCGCAGGCCGCCCTTCGTCGGCCCGCGGGAGTCGTTGTACTGCACGCGGAAGCCGTGGAAAATCTCGACGCTGCCGTCGTCCATCCGCACCGGGAGCGCCACATGCAGCTCGCGCAGTGGCCAGCGCAGCAACTCGTGCGTCGCCGAATCCAGATCCATGATCCCGGCCGCCTGGTCGAGCTGCTTTTGTGCGATGGCAAAGGGGTTGAGTTCTTCTGACATAATAATCCTCCGTTAGTGTGAATGCCAGGGTGCGTCCCGGCGTGAGGCAGACCTCGTTGACATCGCGCGATCTCAACCCTCTGAGCAGTTGGGATAGGAAGCGAAACCGCACAGGCCTACCGCTTGCCTTGTAAGCGATCTCCAAGCAGGGTAAAGTGGTGGGCGAGGACTTCTTCGCCTTCCTCGTAGCGGCCCTCCAGGATGGCCTTCACCATCTTCCTGTGGCTGTCCCACATTGATTCGTAGTAGTTCAGGTCGAAGTAGCGGTGCAGGCCCACGGCCTCGTAGGCGTCCCAGTAAGCCTTTAGGATGCCCTGGGCGAACTCGTTGTCCAGCCGGCTGAAGATGACCGTGTGGAACTCGCGATGCTCGCTGTGGGGGATTTCCACGGGGGCGCCGTGCAGCTTCTTCTCGGCTTGCTCCAGGATACGTTCAAGCCGTTCCTTGTCCTCCTGGGTGAGGCTGCGCGCCGCTCTTTCCCAGAAGGCGAACTCGAGCTGGATTCTGACCTCGTAGAGGTGATCGAAATGCCTGCGGTCGCACTCGATGGCGTAGAGGGCCAGCGTCCGAGTGGCGGTGTAGAAATCGAAGGGACGCACGTAGGTACCGTCGCCGGGGCGCATCTCGACGATGCCGTAGGCCTGGATAGCGATCAGTTCCTCGCGCAGCTTGCCCCGGCTGACGCCCAGGCTCTCGGCAAGCTCGTCCATTGGGGGAAGTTTGAGCTCCTTGCCTTGCTCTCTGGCGACAGATCCTTCTTCGATGATGTATTTGAAGATGGAATAGGGCAGTGCGATTTGTGCCATTTACGTTCCCCTTCAGAAAGATTGTATCTTTGGCAAAAGTAAAACGCTGGGCTGAATTATACCCTTTCAATAGGTTTTGTCAAGGTCGATCTATGATACCTTTCGCAACGGTAAAAAGGCGTCTGCAGCTGTGGCAGACGCCTTCTCAGCCAATATCAGGCTGAAGGCGCGTTTCAACGCCCAGATGGACGATGGCTATCAAAACCTGACGATCAACTGCCGTGGGATGTGCACACCGCCATAAAACTGAAACGCGCCCTCTACCTGGTGTCTATGTCGCCCTCGTAGTGCAGCGCCTCACGCCCTCGCTCCCCGGTGCGAATGCGGATCACGTCCTCCACCGGGTAGACAAAGACGATGCCGTCGCCCGGCTCGCCCGTCGATGCGGCCTCACGGATGGTGGCGATGGTCTTTTCGACGTTGTGGTCGCTGAGGACGATGTTGAGCTGCATCTTGGGCAGCATATCGACCTGGTAGGTGCCCGTGCGCCCCGCTAGCGTGATACCCCCCTGCCGCCCGTGCCCGCAAATCTCGAACACGTTCATGCCGACGATGCCGATCTCGTGCAGGGCGCTCTTCACATCCTCCAATTTCTCTTCGCGTATGATAGCTTCGATTTTCTTGGTCATTTTCTCATCTCCTGCTTGGGTATACGTCCACATGCTGTGCATGTATGTTACGCATACGGCTTATGCTACGCGTAGGCACGCTCTGCATGCTCGCTGACGTCGAGACCGACTTGCTCCTCGTTGTCCGAAACGCGCAGTCCCATAGTGGCGTTCAGTACTTTGGCCAGCACAAAGGTCACGCCGAAGGAGACGCCGATGGCCAACAGCGCCGCCCAGAGCTGGGCCAGGAACTGGCCGGGATTGCCGTAAAACAGCCCGTCCACGCCGCCGACCGACGAGGCGGCGAACAGGCCTGTCGCCAGCGCGCCCCACAGGCCGCCCAGACCATGGCAGGCGAACACGTCCAGCGACTCGTCCACCAGGTTGCGGCCCTTGATGAACTTGATAGCATAGTAGCTGATGGGTGCGACCAAAGCGCCGATGGCCAGCGCGCCCAGTGGCGTGACAAAGCCGGCGCCGGGTGTGATGGCAACCAAGCCGACCACTGCGCCGGTGACAATGCCCAACACGCTGGGCTTATTGTCGGTCCAGCTCAGGATCATCCATACCAACCCCGCGGCAGCGGCCGCCGTATTGGTGGTGAACAGGGCTTGTACCGCCGTGCCATTGGCGGCCAGTGCGCTGCCGCCGTTGAAACCAAACCAGCCCATCCACAGCAGCCCTGCTCCCAGGACACTGTAGGGAATGTTTGCAGGCTCGAACGACTGGCTGCCGAATCCCTTGCGCGGCCCGATGGCCAGCGCGAAGGCCAGCGCGGAAAAGCCTGCCGTCATGTGCACCACCGTCCCCCCGGCAAAGTCGAGCGCGCCCAGGCCGTCCGGCCCCAGGATGCCCCCCGGTCCCCACACCCAGTGGCACACCGGGTCATAGATCAAGGTGGCCCAAAGCAGGCTAAAGACCAGGAACGTCTTGAAGCGCACACGCTCCACGAAAGCGCCGGTGATGAGGGCCGGTGTGATGATGGCAAACATCATCTGGAACGCGGCGAACAGCATATAGGGGATGGTCATGCCTTCCAAGGGTTCGGCCCCAACGCCCTGAAGTCCCAGGAACTCCAGGCCACCGAGCAAGCCCCCGCCAACGTCGGAGCCAAAGGCCAGGCTGTAGCCGCAGAGCAGCCACTGAACGCTGATCAGGCACATCATGACAAAGCTAAGATTGAGCGTCGAGAGGATGTTCTTCTTCCGTACCATGCCTCCGTAGAAAAAGGCCAGGGCGGGCGTCATCACCAGCACCAGGGCCGATGAGACGAGGATCCAGGTGGTATCGCCAGAGTCTATCATTCGAGTGCCTCCTTGTGTGATTGCGTATTTTGACAGTTTGCTGGCCGCCTGCGCCTGACGGCCTTTTGGCACGTGCCGCTTTAGATTATAGCGGGGCAGAGGGCGTGAATCTAGTACCCAAGCGGGGCATTTTTCACAAGGGTAGGGGGAATTACTTTGTGCAAAGTGCCCAATGCCGGGCGGAGAAACCCTACAGGGGCAAAAGAAAAGGGCTTTTGTGGGGCGCATCCACAAAAGCCCTAATCACAAGGAGGAACTCGCATATTCATTGCTTTTCTCGTGTCGTTGACTTGCGATCAGACACGTGACGATCAAAGGTTCCTACTATATCGCTTCTTTCCCTCTTTCTCCGGTACGGACCCGGATGACGTCCTCGATATTGGAGACGAATATCTTGCCGTCTCCGATGTCTCCCGTCCGCGCCGCTCCAATGATGATCTCGATGACCTTTTCGACGTTTTCTGCCTCAGTGACGACCTCGATTTTCACCTTGTTCAGAAGCCCGGCGTAGAGGGTGACTCCATCTGGTGTCGTGCCGACAGCGCTCTGCTTACCCCGACCTTTGACATCGTAGGTGGTCAGGGAGGAGAACCCTCCCTTTGCCAGCGCCTCTCTGACAGGACCAAGCTTGGCTGGCTTGACTACAGCTTCGACTTTTTTCATGATCGCTTACCTCCCCCATTGATGTTCAGCCATATCCTCGGCGTACGCGTACGTCTTGTGCAAGGCGATGTCGAGACCGAAGAGTTCAGCATCGCGCGAAACACGCAGCAGCTTGACTTTATTGAGTACCCAGAACAGGATGAAGCCGGTCACGGCCACGAACGCCGCGATGCTCAAGGCCCCTACCACCTGCACGCCCAGTGCATGCAGCCAGTCGGCGTTCTCGAACCCATAGATGGGATGACCACCTATCGCTTTGCCGCCGAACAGCCCCGTGGCGATGACGCCCCATATGCCACATGCGCCGTGTACCGCGAAGCAGGCGAGGGCGTCATCAACCTTGAACACGTGTTCTAAGACCCCGACAGTAAAGGTCGTCAGCACGCCTGCGACGATGCCGCTGACGAAGGCGGCGAGCGGGTGCATCACGGAGGCGCCGGAGCAGATGGTGACCGCACCGGAGAGCAGGCCGATCACGCTGGTGAGCACGTGGCCGCGCGAGGTAAGCGCCGCGCCGAATAGACCGCCAGCCATGCACATTGCCGTGGTCAAGGAGACCCAGGACAACTCGACGTTGATCGTCTGCGGGTCGGCCGCCGTGCTGGAGCCGATGTTAAAGCCGAACCAGCCGAACACCAGCAGCCACCCGCCGATGACGCTCAGCGGGATGCTGTGGCCAAAGAAGGCGCGCTCGGTTTTCTTCTTACCCACGAATTTGCCGATTCGTGGCCCGATGACGACGGCCCCCATCAGCGCTAACATGCCTCCTACAAGGTGTACCACTGTCGAGCCAGCGTAGTCGATGTATCCCAACTGGGCCAGCCAACCGCCGCCCCACACCCAGTGTTCGATCACGGGGTAGATAAAGCCGGCGATGATGCCGGCGGCGATGACCCAGCCCCAGAAGTTGTTGCGCTCGGCGGTGCCGCCGGGCACGATGGCCACCGCCGTGATGGCAAACATCGACATCTTGAACCACAGGGCAAAGTCGCCCAGGCCCGATGGGCTGCCCGGGATGCCGTATGCACCAGCCTCGGATAGCGCTGGCGGCAGCGGGTTGGCGATGGTCGGCAAAAACTTGGGCCAGCCGAGCACTGGCGCGTCGGAATAGTAGGCCAGCGGGAACCCGAACAGGAAGTAGACTACAAAGGCCAGGGTCCAGCCGACGTTGATCATGATGATCGTGTGACTGACGTTCTTCTTTCGCACCATCCCTGCGTACAGGAGGGCGAAGCCGGCCGTAGACATGATGAAGATGGCTACCGGTGCCCACCCGACGAGGAACGATTGTTGGAAGGCTGCAAATAGATCCGCGAATTCTTCTGTCATTTTTGTCCTCCGTAGAACTAGAATGCGTTTCGGGTGCTAGAGCTTGCTCGCGAACCAGACCGGCTTCAGTGCGATGGGGATCTCCTCGACCGACAGGCCCTCCGGCTCGATGTTCAGCTTGAGAATCTGTGGCTTGAGCGGCACACTACGGGACTTGCGCAGGATGAAAACGCGCGTCCAGATCACGTCGTGCTTGTGGTAGTCGAGATAGATCAGGTGGTCGGCCAGGTACTCGGTGATGTCCGGAGCCATCGGGATGCCCTCGGCAGAGAGCAGCGTCGTGGCACCCATCTTTTTCGTCTCCAGGAGCAATCGCATAAAGACTTCGCGGAACTCTGACTCATCCGCCAACCGCCGCCCCAGCGACGAGAGCGAGTCGATGACGATGCGGGTGGCGCTGGATTGTTCTTTCAGGCCACCCATCACGATGGCCATGACCTCCGCCTTGTTCACCAATGAGTACTCGCTGGTATAGGACGCCGTGATGGACAGGTTGATGATCTTGATGGTGCCATTCTCGACCAGCGTGGGAAAGTCGTCCCACAGCTCGGTGCCGGTTCGGAGGATAGTCTCGGGCGTCTCCTCCGTAGTGATGTAGACGCTCTTTTCACCCAGTTCTGCACCCTTGTGCACGAACTGCAAGCACAGGATGGTCTTGCCGGTGCCGGGCTCACCGCGCACCAAGATGGCGTCGCCCTTGGGAAGACCCGGGATAAACTCTTCCAGGCCACCCACTCCTATGTCGATCCATTCGATGTTTGTAGCTGTAGCTCTTTCAGCCATTTTTTGCCTCCTGATTTGAGATAAACTCGTCTTTACTGCCATGCAACAAACGCCTGATGGATTGATCGCTTCGATCTGTATTCAACACTACCTCCTCCTCGGTCGACTTTCCGGTGATGAAAACAGTATACGAACATGGGGAGGCTGCGTCTACGGACAGATTTGCCGAAAAGCACATTGGGCTTCTTGGGCAAAGTGCCCAACAGATTGGCTGAAAAACTTGGAGCAAGTACCCATTCGGGTTACTGATTTTGGGTGGGGGGCAAAAGAGGGCGTAACTTGAGAGCAAGTTGAAGGGAGAAACGATCGTCTGCGTCGTCCAGGTCCAGGCCAGATATCTCACAGATGTGCCCCAGGCGATACAGGAGCGAGTTACGGTGCAGGTAGAGGCTTTCCGCCGTTTGACTCACGTTGCCGTGGTGTTCGAAGTAAGCCTCTAAAGTAGATACGAGTTGTGTGCTGTGGCTGGCATCGTACTCGACTAGGGGGGCCAGCGTCTGTTTGTAGAAATCGACCATCTCGTCATGACCTCTCAGACGGCACAGCAGGTGGTAGAGCCCTAAATCTCCGAAGAGGAGCACTTTATCTCCGCCGAAGAGGGTTTGGGCCAGAGTCAGCGCTTCTTGGGCCTGGGCAAAAGACCGGCGCAGACCGGCGAGCCTTGCGCCCGGCCATCCAATCCCGACGGTAATGCGCGTATCCGGCGGTATCTCTGCCATGCGCCTACGAGTGACTTGCATGTGCCGCTCCAGGCCTTTGAGCAGCGTGGCGTCGCTGGCACTACATAGAACGGCCAAATTTTTCTCGTGGGGGCAGAGAAAGGCCTGGATGCCGGCGTTTGCCAGGCTGGTGAAGTTCACCGGTTATCTGTGCCCAGGATCGGGACGTTTCTCCAGTCAGGCTAATGAGCGCGACGACGTGCTGTCGGTTCAGTTCGTATCCCATCTCTCTGGCACGGCGGGTCAACGCAGGCTCCTCGGTCGCGCCTGCCGTCAATATCATGTCGAGAAAGTCCCCTTTGAGCCGCTGTTTTGCTGCTTCCACGGCTCGCTGTTTTGCCAACTCGACGGCGCAGACCAGCGCTCCCCGTTCTGCGGCAAGCCTGTCCAGGTCATCCAGGTTATCTGTCGATCCCATGATGGATAGGTAGCCTCCCAGCTCACCTTCGATGACGACGGTGGCCACACAGCGTCCCCAGGTGTCGTCCAAGTCGAGGGTGGTGCAGGGAGGGGCTTTGCTATCCAAGTGCTGGCTCGACAGCCATTGTCGCAGGGGATTTGCAGCGTTAGAGAGCATCTCTTCAAGCGCCCCTGGCAAGAATGGAAAGTCGTCCGTCAACGACAGGGCCTGGATAGCCATCTTGTCATCTTGAATGACCACTGAATTTTCCGTGATCTGGCGAAGGCCTCTCGCAATTGTGGGGAGTCCGCGATCCTCGAGGGAGAGTTGCGCCAGTTGTCGGTATATTTGCCGTCCACGCCTGTCCAGCTGGGCTTCTCGCTCGACGATGAAGCGGATGACGTCTTTCTCGATGCTTCGCAAGTCAGTGCCAGCGGGAAGTGAAAAGGTGCAGAGCCCGTGTGCTGCAGCAGTGGTTTTGACTTCTTGTGGGACCTCGCCTGCAGAGACCATAGCTGCGGCGTTTGTTCTGATGAGGGTTTCTACGACCTGGGCCAGTGTCAATTGCTCATTCGGTAAATCGATGGGGTTTGCCGAGATCAGCACCATTTCGCCATCTTCCAGGGCAGTGAGATCGGATGAATCGGGCGACACCTGACGCGCCCACGATACGGCTCTGGTCAGGTTGTTGTTTTCGCTGAGTAGCTCTGTCTCTGCGGGTAGGGCTAGACGCCAAACCTCGCGTACGGTAGGCAATCCCATGTTGACGAACTCCCCAAAATGCAAAACCCCTCAGGCTGAAGCGCAGCTCTTGGAAGAGCCGGTTCTGTCTCAGTCCGAGGGGAAAAGACTTCCTGCTCTCGCGCTGCATCAAGCAGCGGACTGGTCGCAGGAGAGGTGATAAGATTTAACCGTCGTCATTCAACCATATCCAACCGAAATATGCTGTCCGCTCCGCTAAATCAGCGGGATGGCCAGTTGACCTGATTGTACAAGAAGGGTTGCGCGCCGTCTAGTACCCATATGGGGCATTCGAGAGAAAAGCCCTGTGGGATCTCAGACCTCAAGGGTCTAGAAGGTCACGCCAGTAGCCGCGCGCTGAGTTCCTGCACGTCGCTGGTGTAGCGCGTCAGTTCCTCGCGCAGGCGGTGTGTGTCGTTGCCGTAGCGCAGGCGGCGGGCCAGGAAGGCAAAGGCCTCGCTGTCGTAGGGCGGCACCGTGAGGTCCCTGGCGTTGCCGTGCACCATGCGTAGCCCATCGATCAACCAGCGTAGGAAGGTGTGCGCCTTGCGCAGCCGCGCGTAGTCGGTGTCTGAGAGGACGCCGGCCTGGGCCAGCGCCGCCATCGCCTCGCGGATGTTGGTCAGGCGCAGGGCGGGGTTATCGTGACCGTGGGTGATCTGCAAGCCCTGCACCAGGTACTCGACATCGACCAAGCCGCCAGGGCTGAACTTGGCGTTGAAGGTGCCGCCGGCGACCAAGTGGCGCACCTGCCGCTCGCGCATGGCGCGCATGGCGGTGGCGTCGAAGGGTTCCCCCGTGTAGACGTATGCGTCGCGCAGTGCGGCGATCTCCTGACCCAGTTCCGGGTTGCCGGCGATGGGGCGCAATTTCACCAGCGCCTGCCGCTCGTAGGGCCAGGCCGGGCCGTCGAGGGCAAAGTAGCGACGGAAGGCTTCCATCGAGACGGCCATACTCCCCGCCTTGCCGTAGGGCCGCAGTCGCAGGTCGATCTCAAAGATGCCCTCCCGTTTGGCGTAGATGGCGCTGACGAAGATTTGCACCAGTTTCTCGTAGAACTCGGAGGTGGCAATCACCTGAGGCCCGGTGGATTGGCCGTTCCCGGCGTAGATGAACATCAGCTCTATATCCGAAGCAAAGCCCAGTTCCCGCCCGCCGCACTTGCCCAACGCGCAGACGGCCATATCGCTCAACTCGCCGCTCTCCAACAACGGCGAGCCGTACACCGTGCGCAGATCCTCGTGGCACAGGTGATAGGCCGAGTTGGCGACAACCTCCGCTAGGTCGGTCAACTCCTCCGAAAAGTCCCAGAACTCTTTTGTGTGTCTCGTGATGTGACGCATATCAATGCGAAGCATCTCGCGGTCCTTGAAATCGTTCAAGGCCTGCCGCCAGACTTCCGAAGTCTCCGAGACTTCGGAAGTCTCCAGGACATCCTCCAATTCCGCTTGCAACTGCTCGCGCGACTTGGCGGTCTCCAGGGCATCCACGTCGCGCACGACGGGGAACAGGTTGGCATACTGCATGCGCAGGAAATCGTCCCACAGGAATTCGCTCACGCCCAGCAGCCGCGCCAGTGCGTTGAGGACCTCAGGCCGATCAAGGGAGGCAAGTTCGTCGGGCCAGTTGGGATGCTGAAAAAGCTGGCTGACAAACCCGCGGAAGCTCAATAGGGCCGACTCTGGATCTGGCGAGTGGGGCAGCAGGTGAGTAAAGTGCTTGATCAGCACGGTGGCGGCGCGCAACTCGCGCTGTTTTTCGGGCGCGGTGATCTTTTTCCCCTTGGCATCGGTTACGTAGAGCGTATCATGCGCGCGATCGCCGGCCGATCGGACCACGACGCGCGCGATGTAGACTCGGTTGAGCGCGAGGGCGTTGGTGAGTTCGTAGAGAAAGCCGATGGTGTCGTGGGCATCAATGTGTAGCACGGTGTACTGTTCCGACGCCTCATTGTCAATCGCGATCTCGACAGGATAGAGCGCTGACGCATCGCCGACGATTTCATGCAGGATGGTCGCCACGCGCCTGACCAGCTCGCCCTGGGCTTCACGCTGCTCTCCAGCCTGCGTCAGCTTCAGCAGATCGCCAAGATCATCGGCATAGCGATCCCACACATCTCGCGCGATCTCCCCATACGTCGGACGCACGGTGAAGACGTCCACGATCTTGCGGCTTTCCCCCCCCTGTCTCCCCTTATCGGGGGGGGAAGAAGGCTCGTAGGTGAAGACGTCTCCGCTGACGATGCTCAACCCATAGGCAAACATCAGGCCACAGATCAACGACAACTCGCCGGGATAGTCGTAGGCCACGATGGTGACATGCCAGTCGCCGCCATCGACAGGAACGGCGTCCACCTCAACCAGCCGATCTACATTGAGGCGCGCTGCCAGCTCGGCATGACGCTCGATATCTCCTTCAGCAAAAATGTCTGTATAAGAGGCATCCATGCGCTCGATCAACTCCGAGGAACCGGTTGCCTCCGGCAGGCTCTGATCTCTTTGGCTAGACGTCTTCATTTCGCTACCCCCTAGATAGCGCAGGTAGATCGCACGGACGGCCGTGCGGTGTTCCTCGTAGCGAGTGATGAACCGATCGCCCGCTGCTTTGCCCCGGAACCCCAGCCGCCGCGCTAGGTGGCTCAACGCCTCGGCGTCATCCGGTAGCGCGTGCGCCTGGCGATAGTGCATCATCTGCAAGTGATGCTCGATAGTGCGCAGAAAGACATACCCATCGGTGAGCGCGCGGCAGTCTGCCGCCGAAAGGAACCCGTTTGCCGCCAGCCGTTGCAGCGCATCAAGCGTATTGCGACTGCGGATCTCGGGCGTTGCCACGCCATGCGCCAGTTGCAGATATTGGACGACAAACTCGATATCGCGGATGGAGCCCTCGCCCAGTTTAACCTCGCCCCAGTCGCGGCCCTGCTCGCGCAGATAGGCCTCGGTACGCTGCTTCATCGCGTGAGCACTGGTGCGCGCTGCGCTTGCGCCGGAACCATACACCAGCGGCTCTATCTGCCGCAGGAATGCCTCGCCCACATCTCCATCGCCTGCGATGGTGCGCGCTTTGAGAAGTGCCTGCTTCTCCCACTGGCGTGCGTGCTCCTCCAGATAGGCAAGATGGCCGTCAAACGACGTGACTAGCGGGCCGACGCGGCCCCACGGGCGCAGCCGCATGTCCACCCGGTAGAGGAATCCCTCTGCCGTGATGCGCGTCAGTCCCTCGATCAGCCGCTCGCCCAAGTGCTGGTAATCGTCCGCATTCGACGCGGCGACGAACAGCAGGTCGATGTCGGAGCTATAGTTGAGTTCCTGCCCGCCCAGCTTGCCCATTCCAATCACCGCGAAGCCAACTGTCGGCGCTCGCGACTGTTCGGAGGCGATGACGAGGCACGCGCGCACGAGACTATCGGCTAAGTTCGAAAGCTGCGCCGTCACTGCTTGCAGGTCGAACAGGCCCAGCAGATCGCACGCGCCGATGCGCAACAGCTCCCACCGCTGGAAGCGCCGCAGGGCGTCAAGCTGCAGAGCTGGTTGACCGACTGCCTCACTACGAATCACCCGTGTCTCTGCGTAAAACTCCTCCACGCTCTTGTGCTGCGCGAGTCCCCGGAGCGCCATCAGCCGCTCAAAGTACTCGGGATTGCGGAGCAGGATCTCGGTGAGGAACTGGCTGCCAGCGAACAGCGTGACGAGAATCTCGACGGCGCGCGGGTTGCTCGCCAGGTATTCGAACGTCGCCAGTCGATCGGTGGCGCCGTGGGCGAAACGCTCCAGATCGACCAGCACGCGATCGGGGTCCGCCGCGCCGGATAGCGTCGCCAGGAAATGGGGGAGGAGATCGGTCAACGTCTGCCTCGTCCGGGTGTCGTCGGCCAGGCGCAGCAGGCAGCGGTTGGCCGCGCACCAGTCAGCGAAACCGAGAGGGGAAAGCAGCGCTTCCACCTCGGAAGCGCTCAATCGTTCGCACAGCAGGCTTTGACACTGAGTAGCTGTCGCCATCTACGCTCACAGGGCTCGTGAATCGCAAAACGTGAAACGCAATGCGTGTGGTGCAATGGATCGCGATCCACGCTTCACGTTTAATGGTGTGAAGGCCATTATAGAAGTGGCACTGAACCTTGTCAACACGCCTGCACAGAAATGACCCATATGGGTACTAGACGATGAGTAAGGGGATGTCTATAATAGCGTTGATAATTGGCAGCGCTCAAACACTCAGGGAGGTGGATTATGTCAAAAACAGTAGCAGACGTCATCAAGATGGGTAAAGATGTCCAGATGGTGGACCTGCGGTTTACCGATCTGCTGGGCACGTGGCATCACTTTAGCATCCCCGCGCGGGAACTGACCGAGGAGTTGTTCGAGGAAGGCATCGGGTTCGATGGCTCGTCCATCCGCGCGTTCCAGGAGATTCACGAGTCGGACATGATCCTGATC
Source organism: Anaerolineae bacterium (assembly GCA_034430835.1). Taxonomy (GTDB): domain Bacteria; phylum Chloroflexota; class Anaerolineae; order B4-G1; family B4-G1; genus JAFGED01. The sequence continues at coordinate 1,667 of DAOUDX010000256.1, read as the reverse complement.
CCAGATCCAAGCAGCGCGTTCATGGATCCGATCTTTGAGATCCCGACGATGAACATTATCTGCGATATCTACGATCCCGTAACCCGACAGCCGTATACCAGGGACTCGCGCTACGTGGCAAAGAAGGCGGAGGCCTACCTGAAGCAGACCGGCGTCGCCGACATCAGCTACTGGGGGCCGGAGGCCGAGTTCTTCATGTTCGATAGCGTCATCTACGGCGAGGCCAGCAACAAGGCCTTCTACGAGGTGGACAGTGCAGAAGCATGGTGGAACAGTGGTGAGGCGGGCGGCAAGGGTGGGCAGATCCCGCCCAAGCGCGGCTACTTCCCTGTCCCGCCCACCGACACCAAGCAGGACGTGCGCAGCAAGATCGTGTTGGCTCTCGAAGCGGCCGGTGTGCCCGTCGAGGTGCACCACCACGAGGTGGCGACCGCCGGTCAGACGGAGATCGACCTGCGCTATGCCCCGCTGGTCACAATGGCCGATAGCATTATGATCTACAAGTACCTGGCCAAGAGCGTGGCGCGACGGAACGGCCTGACGGCGACCTTCATGCCCAAGCCACTGTTCCAGGACAACGGCAGCGGTATGCACGTCCATCAAAGCCTGTGGAAGGGCGAGACCAACGTGTTCTTCGACGAAGCAGGATATGCGCAGATATCGGATACCGCCAAGTACTACATCGGCGGCCTGCTGAAGCACGCGCCGGCGCTACTGGCCATCGTTGCGCCGACGACCAACTCCTACCGCCGCCTGGTGCCCGGGTTCGAGGCGCCGGTCAACTTGGCCTACTCACAGCGCAACCGCTCGGCGTGTTGCCGCATCCCGGTCTATTCCAAGAGTCCAAAGGCCAAGCGCGTCGAGTTCCGTCCACCGGATCCTTCCTGCAATCCGTACCTGTGCTTCGCGGCGCTCCTGATGGCCGGTCTGGATGGCGTGCAGAATCAGATCGACCCCGGTGAGCCGATGGACAAGGACCTGTATGACCTGCCGCCGGAGGAGGCCGCCAAGGTCAAGCAGGTGCCCGGCTCGCTCTCTGTGGTGATAGCTGCGCTTGAGTCTGACTATGAGTTCCTGCTCGCAGGCGACGTGTTCACCGAGGATTTGATCGAGGCCTACCTCGCCTACAAGATCGAGGCCGAGGTCGATCCGGTCAGGATGCGCCCGCACCCGTACGAGTTCACGCTGTACTATGACACTTAGGCCTGCGTGTGGTCGCAGGGTTGTTGTAGGGACGAGGCCGAGGTGAATACCCTCGGCTTCGTCGTAAGGAGCGCCGGATGAGCCTGATAATCGATCCCCCCGATCTCTCCGTGACCGTCGCGGATCCATATAGTGATGCAGCTCTGCGCCTCGTCAGGAACCTATCCGCCGAGTTGGGCGAGCGCTACGGCGACGATGGCTCCGGCGCTTTCAGCCCGGCCGATGTGCAGGTGCCGGGTGGCGCTTTCATCGTCGCCTGGCTCGGCGAGCGGCCCGTGGGCTGCGGCGCGCTGCGCGCACTTGAGCGGGGCATCGGAGAAGTGAAGCGCATGTCAATGTCATTAAGTTAAGGTTAACTTTGGGGGCATAATGGTTATGATAGCCTTCTGATGGAATACAAACTCAGGAGGCTCAGATGCCAGAGAATACGGCGAATCTTATTACCGGACTGCTGACAGCCTTGC
>DAOUDX010000255.1:0-6629 GCA_034430835.1 Anaerolineae bacterium | reverse complement strand
GCACACCCACTGGGCGCCAACGACGTCGGGCAGGACATCCTCAGCGAGCTGATCTATGGCGCGCGCGTCTCGCTGGCCATCGCCGCGAGCGCGGCCACGGGCACGGTGGCCCTGGGAACACTGGTCGGCGGCGCGGCCGGGTATACCGGCGGTTGGCTCGACGAGCTGTCGATGCGTCTGGTGGACGTGCTGATGACCTTGCCGCGCCTGCCGCTGCTGATCCTGTTGGCGGCCTTCCTCGGCGCGGGGCCGGTTCAGACGGCGACGACCATCGCCCTGCTCTTCTGGCCAGCCACAGCGCGCGTCATCCGCGCCCGGGTGCAGGCGCTGCGCCAGCGCGGCTACGTCCGCATGGCGCGGGGCTTTGGCGGCGGGCCGGGTTACGTCCTGCTGCGCCACATCCTGCCCGAGATCGGCCCGTTGGCTGCTGCCGCGCTGGTGACGGCGGCCGGACGGGCCGTAGCGATGGAGGCCGGATTGGCTTTCCTGGGCCTGGGCGACCCGACCGCCAAGAGCTGGGGACTGATGATCCGCTTTGCGCTGAACCTGTCCGGCCTGCTGCTGACCGACCGCTGGCTGTGGTGGCTGCTGCCGCCGGGGGTGTGCATCACCCTGCTTATCCTGGCATTGACGTTCACCGGGATGGGATTGGAGCGAGCCTGGCACCCCGGACTGGAACACCTATGAACACGCCCCTACTTTCTGTACGTGACCTGCGTGTCTACTTTCCGCCGCCGCCCCTACCTGGCGGAAAGGAAGGTTCCGCGATCCACGCGGTGGATTCTGTCTCGTTCGACCTGGCGGCGGGCGAGACGCTGGCTATCGTCGGGGAAACAGGTTCGGGCAAGACGACGATCGTCCGGGCGCTGCTGGGACTGCACCCGCCGGGCTGCGTGCAGGGCTCCATCCGCCTGGGCGGGCAGGAGTTGGCCGGTCTATCGGAGGAAGCATGGCGCGCCATCCGCTGGCGACGCGTTGCCATGGCCGTGCAGTCGGTGGGCACGGCCTTCGACCCGGTCTACCGCGTCGGCGAGCAGATCGCAGAGCCGCTGCGGGAGCACCTGCGTCTCTCGGCGAGCGCGGCCGCGGAGCGGGTGAACGCGCTGGCCGGCCGCCTGGGCCTGGAATCACGCCACCTGCGCGCCTACCCGCACCAACTCAGCGGCGGGGAGAAGCAGCGCGCCATGCTGGCCATGGCGCTCAGTTGCGGGCCGGAGGTGCTGATCGTGGACGAGCCGACCAGTGGGCAGGATGTGCTCGCGCGCGCCCGGCTGATCGGTCTGCTGCGCGAGATCTGCCGGGAGAGCGGCGCGAGCCTGCTGCTCATCTCGCACGACCTGGCCGCCGTGTCCGCTTTGGCCGAGCGCGTGGCCGTGCTGTACGCCGGCAAACTGATCGAGGTCGGCCCAACGGCTGACGTGCTGGAGCGACCGCGCCACCCCTATACCTGGGGATTGCTCAATGCCTACCCCACCATGAGCACGGCGCGCGACCTGCGCCCGATTCGCGGCGGTCTGCCGGACCCGACCAACCCGCCGCCGGGCTGTCGCTTCCATCCGCGCTGTACCCAGGCCGTTGCCCGCTGCCGGCGGGAGGAACCGCTGCTACAGCCGCTCCCCTCCCTCACTTGCGGCGGAGGGGCGGGGGTGGAGGAGAGGTGGATCGCCTGCCACCTGGGGGGCCTGCAGACGCTGCTGCGGGCCGACGGCTTGCGCAAAGCCTTCCCTTCGACAGAACTCAGGGCATGCTCGACCAACGGAAACGGCCGGATCGAAGCGGTGCGCCAAGCCAGCCTAGAGGTGCTCGAGGGCGAGGTCGTCGCCCTGGTCGGCGAGACCGGCAGCGGCAAGACGACGCTGGGACGGCTGCTGACCGGGCAACTCGAAGCCGACGGGGGTAGCATCGTCTTCGAGGGCCGGGACGTCGCGGCCCTGGATCCGGCGCGGCGGAAACACCTCTGCCGCCGGGTGCAACTCGTGGCCCAGGATCCCTTCGACGCCATCAGCCCGCGTATGACGGTGGCGCAGGTCGTCCGCGAGCCGCTGGACGTGCAGTCCATCGGAACGCCCCAGGAGCGGGAGGAGCGCGTGCGTGACGTCCTGCAGGCCGTGAGCCTGCCGACAGATGCAGGCTTCCTGGCGCGGCGGGCGCACACACTGAGCGGTGGGCAGTTGCAGCGCGTCGCCATCGCCCGCGCGCTGGTGCTCGATCCCAAACTGATCGTGGCCGACGAGCCGGTCTCGATGCTCGACGCCAGCGAACAGGCCCGGGTGATCAACCTGCTGAAGGATGTGCAGAGCGAGCGCGGCATGGGGCTGCTGTTGATCTCGCACGACCTGGCGCTGGTGCGCAAGGTGGCCGACCGCATCCTGGTCATGCGGCGCGGCGAGATCGTCGAGGAAGGCCCGGCCAGCCACGTCATCACACATCCTCAGCGCGCGTATACCCGCGCCCTCCTGCAGGCCGCCCCCACGTTTGCCTGGGGGCCGGCCGCGAAAGGGGCGCAAGGAGATGAGGCTATCGCATCATCGTCTACGTAAACAGAACCCAGGCGTTTTCGAGCACGGATGTCGTGTGCCCGCTTCACAGAACATCTTATCAATTTGAGGAGGAAAGTATGTACCATCACCAATTGTTTCAAAGATCCCTGGCAGGACTGGCTTTGGCGCCGATCCTGCTGCTGTCAGCCTGCTGCGCGCCAGCGACAGGCGTTCCCCCCACGTCGGTTCCCGCTACCGGCGCGCCGACCGACGTTCCGCCCGCACCGGCCTATGTCGAGACGCTGCGCCTGCCGAGCGGCGGCTACTGGGGTCATCCCTCGCCCTTTGGCTTCAACCGTGGGCCGGGCTACATGCGCGCCTCGCTGCTCTTCGACACGCTGGTCTGGCGCGATGCCAGCGGCGAGACCATCCCCTGGTTGGCCACGGACTGGACGCTCTCCGAAGACGGCCTGGCCTGGACCTTTACCCTGCGCGACGACGTGCGCTGGCACGACGGTGAGCTGCTCACCGCCGCCGACGTCGTCTTTTCCATCGAATATTACAGGGCCCATCCCGGCGCGTCATGGTTCATGGCCCAGATCAACGAGATCGCGTCCGTGACCCAGGTGGCGGGAAATCAGGTCGCCATCCAGCTCGCCCGGCCGTTCGCGCCGTTCCTCCAGACCACCGCCGAGGCTATGTTCGTCTTCCCCAGGCACGTCTGGGAAGACGTCGCCGACCCGCAGACCTTCGTCGAGCCGGAAGCCTTCATCGGCAGCGGGGCTTACCGCCTGATCGAGTACAGCCAGGAGGAAGGAACGTACCTCTTCGAGGCCAACCCCGATTTCTTCCTGGGCGTCCCCTACGTCCGGCGCATCGAGTTCGTCCCCGCCAGCGATCCCATCCTGGCCCTGTCGAATCGGGAGATCGCCGCCTTCGACAAGTTCGGCGGCGTGACCGAAGAGATGCTGACCCCCTTCCGCCAGGAGCCGTTCGCGGTCTCCGAGGCGCCCGGCGAGTGGGGCATGTTCCTCTACTTTAACCTGGAGAAGGAGACGCCGCTGCGCGACGTGCGCGTGCGCCAGGCCATCGCCCACGCCGTAGACCGGCAGGCGATGGTAGAGCGCGTCCTGTTCGGCTTTGGCGACGCCGGCAGTCCCGGCTTCCTGCCACCGGCCAACCCGTTCTACAATCCCAACGTGCCGGACTATGCCTTCGACCTGGAGCAGGCCAAGAACCTGCTCGCCGACGCCGGGTACGACGGCACGCCGATCCAACTGGCCTACTCACCAGACTGGATCATGGCCTCGACGCGCGTGGTCGAGATCATCGAGGCCGGCATGCAGGAGATCGGCATCCCCCTGGAACTGGTGACGATGGACCAGGCCACGATCGACGCGGCGGCGACCGAGGGAAACTATGAGATGCTGATCACCGGCTTCGGTGGGCTGGGCGGCGATCCGGATCAACTGCGGCGCAACTTTGCCAGCGCCAGCCCGGCGACGGGCTTTAGCCGCGCCCAGGGTTATGCCAACGCCGATTTCGACGCGCTGGCCGAGGCGCAGGTCTCGATGAGCGACGTCGCCGAGCGCTGGGAAGCGGTAGATCAGATGCAGGCCATCCTGGCCGAGGACCTGCCCGTGCTGCCGCTGTACTATACGGCCCGCGTGGTCGTTTTCGACGCCGAGGTGTTCGACAACTGGTACTTTACCCCCGGCGGGTTTGGCGGTGGCATTCCAATGCCGTATAATAAGCACCAGTTCATCGTCGGGCTGCCGGAGGGGCTGGTCATCAGAGACGAGTAGCATGGATGCTTTGCAAGCCTTTTTCGAAGGTTTAGCAACCCACTGGGACGAGCAGCAGCCGCCCGACCGGCAGAAGGTGTTGCGGCGGCTGCTGGCGTCCTTCGCCGCCGAGTTGGGTGCAGCGCAGGCGATCCTGGAGGTCGGCAGCGGCACCGGGGCGCTCATCCCATGCCTGCGCGAGCGCGCCCCGGCGGCCCGACTGGTCTCCATTGACCTGGCGTACGCCATGCTGTGGCGCGCCCGGCGGCGCTGCCCGGCGGCCGCGCTTGTCCAGGCCGATGTGCATCGGTTACCATTTAACCAACGGGCGGGCGTGTTCGATGTGGCTGTCTGCCACAACAGCTTTCCCCACTTTGCCGATATGCCATCCGCCCTGCGCGAACTGGCGCGGGTGCTCGCGCCCGGCGGACGCCTGCTCATCCTGCACGATCTGAGCCGGGAGCAGGTGAACGCCATCCATAGCGGCGCGGGCGCGCCGATCCACCACGACCTGCTGCCACCGGGCGAGGAGACACGGCGGATGCTGCTCAACGCCGGTTTCAGCAATGTGTGGGTGGAAGACGTGCCCGCGCACTACATGGCTGGCGGGCAGCGCTCGGCGTGAAAGTCGGCCCATTGCCGGTTGAGGGCTTACATCTCTCAACCTTTTATGGTACACTTTGCACTGTCGAAATGAAAAGAGTCTGGCTAAAATCTATGGGAGCATAGCGAATGGGCATAGCGTGACAACAGCGAGTTGAAAGACATCACTCCTTGGAAGATAATCAAGGTAACCACCCAAGAATCTTCAAAAGGAGGCAAACGATGTCTTCCAACTCTGCTCAGATTGTACACCAACTTCGCTGTGATTTCCAAGAACTGATCGAGTACGCGACAGGCGATCAAGCACAGTCGCGGACGGCCTACGAAGTAGAATTGACCTTGTTCAGACGGCTTCTGGTATTGGGAGCCAAGCTGTTGCATTTGTTTTTCATTCATCGAGCAGCTACCCGCCCGAGCGGGCCGTTTTATGCGCCCAACGGGACAGAGATGGAATATCACGATCTTCGACCAACGACCTACTTCTCGGTGTTCGGCAAGATACGGTTTCGGCGACATTACTTTCACGCATCAGGCCAAGAGGGCTTTTGTCCCTTGGATGCTGAACTGAGCTTGCCATCACGGTGTTACTCGGACCTGCTGCGAGACTGGGCAGAGTATTCCATCACTACCGAATCGTACGACGAGAGCATCAAGGTGCTGAAGCGGATTCTGAACCTCTCCATATCCAAGCTGGCATTGGAAACGGGTGTCTTGGAAGATGCCGCTGACGTGGAAGCCTTCTACGAGCAAAGAACTGTGCCATCACCGGAAGCCGAAGGCTCCATTCTGGTGGTTCAGGCCGATGGCAAGGGAGTGCCGATGGTGCGCACTGACTCGCCCCCTCAACCCGCTCGTCGGGGCAAGGGTGAGAAGAGAACCAAGAAGAAAGAAGCCGTAGTGACCGCTATCTATACCATCGAACCCTATTTCCGCACGCCTCAGGAGGTAGCCGACGCTCTCCTGCACGGCTCTGCGGAGGAAAGTGAAGGCCAATTCACTACTCCCTCGCGGACGGAGAGACCCGCTCCTGTTGGCAAGGAAGTCCGTGCCACCTTGGCAGGCAAGGATATCGCCTTTGAACGCCTGACGCAACGAGTTGCTCAGAGAGAGGGAGAGCACATTCAGCACCGGGTAGCTCTCACTGATGGCGCCGAACCCTTGCAGTGTCAAGTCAAAGACCGGTTGCCAATGTTCATCTTGATTCTCGATATCATCCACGCTGTTGAGTATCTGTGGAAAGCTGCCAATGCTCTTTTGGGAGAGACGAGCCCCGACCGTACTGCTTGGGTGCAAGAATATCTGTTGTGCATCCTTTCCGGCAGAGCCACCGATGTCATTCAGACCCTGGAAGAACGTGTCCAAGACCTGTCTCTCTCCACTGCCCAACACCAGGCCCTCAACTCGACGATTGGTTACTATCGACGCAACTTGCCCTACATGCGCTATGACCAGTATCTCGCGCTAGGCTGGCCCATTGGCACAGGTGTCGTTGAAGGTGCCTGTGGTCACTTGGTTAAAGATCGCATGGAACAATCCGCAATGCGCTGGACTCAGTTGGGCGCACAGGCTATCCTGGACCTACGTGCGGTTCGCATCAATGACGACTGGGATGATTACCAACAGTTCCATCGGCGTTGCCAACATCAGCGACTCTACGATACACGTCCTGTTGCCATACCTATGGCCGAGATATCTGCCCTTAGTCAAGTAGCACAAGTGGTGGCGTGAGAATGCATCTCCCACAGTTTTTAGCCAGACTCAA
>DAOUDX010000254.1:0-4670 GCA_034430835.1 Anaerolineae bacterium | reverse complement strand
CTACGCCTACGCCAACTGGCCCGGCGACCCGCCCAAGTACCTGCTCCTGTTTGGCGACGGGAACTTTAACCCCAAGGGCTACAATCCGGCAGTCTATGGGGAGTTTGAGCCTACTTTGATCCCGCCCTACCTGGAGTTCGCCGACCCCGGGCAGGGAGAGGTGCCAGTGGACGCCCGCTTCGGGGACGTGGACTGGGGCGGCATGCCGGAGGTGATGGTCGGGCGCATCTCGGCGGGGACGGTGGCGCAGGCCGAAGGCGTGGTGGCCAAGATCCTGGCCTACGAGAGCACGCCGGTGGCCCCCTGGATGATGCGGGCCATCATGGTGGCAGACAACTACGATGCCCTAAAGGACTTGGACTTTGGGGCTATAGCGAAGAATCTGGAGAACCATCTGCCTGCAGACATGGTTACCAGCACCATCTATCTGGACGACTACAGCAGCACGCCGTCGGCCACGCAGGACCTGACCCAGACCTGGAGCCAGGGCGCGGCGATGCTCACCTACGTCGGCCACGGGCGAGTGCATTGGTGGGCGCACGAGCACCTCCTGCTCAACACGCAGATGACACAACTGACCAACACCGTCGGTCTTCCCTTCCTCCTCTCCCTGGACTGCTGGGATGGCTACTGGATGTTCCCGCCGGACTATCCACTCGGGGCAGAGGACGTGCGCTCCATCGGGGAGTGGGCCACGACCGTCCTGACCGACCGGGGAGCCATCGCCGCCTTTGGCCCGGCAGGGCTGGCCCCTCCCGAAGACGAGGAAGTGATGGCGCAGGCCATGTACCAGGCGCTGTTTGGAAGAGGTGTGTACCGCCTGGGAGAACTGACCCAGGTGGGACGGGAGGCGATCTCCGATACCTATGCGTCGCGCACATATACCCTCCTCGGCGACCCGGCGATGTACCTGAAAGTAAACCTAAGCCCGCGTGCCTACATGCCCCTGGCCCTGCGAGACTACTGAGGCGCGATCGGCCTTCCCCTCCGATAGGCAACGGCAGGCTCCACAGCATAACGGGGCCTGCCGTTTTGTTTGCGCCCTTCTCAAGAACGTGTTACAATCGCTCCACGTCACGCCGACGAGGCCTCCGAGGTCTCTGATAAGACCTCGGAGGTTTTGCCAATGAAGGGTGAAGCAAACTGAACAAGAACCCCACACGCTACGTCACGTTGACACTGGCCATATTGGGAGCAGGGGCGTTGCTGGCCCTGTTCGCCACCGTCGTGACTGCCTCCAAACCCTCGAGTGCGTCCGTGCATCTGGCCGCCGCCGATCCCATCCCCCTCCCCTCCCCGTGCTGGCGCATCGGTGTCACCGCCGACGGCCTCTACCGTCTCTCCTACGAGACGATGGACGGCGCCGGCGTGCCGGTCAGCGACACGAACCCCGCCGACTTCCACCTCCTCTGGCGCGGCCAGGAGGTGGCGCTGCAGACGGTCGGCGACGGCGACCCCACCTTCGAAGCCGGTGAGTCCTTTCTGTTCTACGCTGTCAAGTTCCACGGCTCGGTCCAGGACGAAAAGTACACCGATGAAAACGTGTATTGGCTGTATGTGGACGATGCCACGTCGGGGCTGCGGATGGGCGAACGCTCCGTTGCCCCCAGCGGGGGCGGGCAGCCGTTGGAATGGTATACGGCCACGGTGCACGCTGAAGAGAACTTGGTCTACTGGGCGCGCCACCACAACATGCCCGGGACAGATACGACCTGGTTCTGGGATTACATCTTCACCGTAGCCGCTCCTGCCACTCATACCTATCCCATCACTCTGACCGAGCCAGCCGCCCATTCCTACACCGCCACCCTGGTCTTTGAAGTAGCCGCCCGCACCACAGCGCCCCCCAGTCATCGCCTTAGGTTGACCATCAATAACACGGCAATCGGTGAAGTCGCCTGGAGTGGCAAGGTGGGAGCCGTCTACACTCTCCCCGTTCCCTCCACGGCGTTGGTGTCTGGGGTCAACGATTTGAAAGTGGCCGTATTGACAACTACAACTGCTCTGGATGAGCAGCAGAGGATCTATGTGGACAGATTCGAGCTATCTTATCGCCGCGCCCCCGTCGCTGAACGAGACAGCCTGACGTGGATGACACCCATCTCCGGCGCTACGGCGATGACGCTTACCGGCTTCTCTACACCCACCGTCCACCTGTACGACATCACGCACCCGCTGACATCTACGCGGCTGGTCAGCTATACCGCGCAGCTCTCTGGAACAACATACACCCTGACCTTGAGCGACACCGCCCCGGCAGGGACGACCTACCTGGCCGTGGCGGAGAGCCAAGTCTCAGACGTAGTATCTCTGACCGTCACCTATCCACCGGCGGACCTGCCCGACCCCACCGAGGGGGCCGACGAGATCATCGTCGTCCCCACTCAATTCATCACCGCCGTCCAGCCCCTGGCCGACCGACGGAGCTCCCAGGGACTGCGGGTGCGGGTGGTGGACGTGAACGACGTCTACGCCCTGTTCAACGGCGGGGTCGTCCACCCGGAGGCGATCCGCTCCTTCGTGGCCTACGCCTACGCCAACTGGCCCGGCGACCCGCCCAAGTACCTGCTCCTGTTCGGCGACGGGAACTTTAACCCCAAGGGCTACAATCCGGCAGTCTACGGAGAGTTCGTCCCTACCCTGATTCCCCCTTATCTGGAGTTCGCCGATCCCGATCAGGGAGAGGTGCCCGTGGACGCCCGTTTTGGGGACGTGGACTGGGGCGGGATGCCGGAGGTGATGGTCGGGCGCATCCCGGCGGAGACGGTGATGCAGGCCGAAGGCGTGGTGGCCAAGATCCTGGCCTACGAAAGCAGCCCTGCAGCCCTGTGGATGACGCGGGTCGTCATGGTCACGGATAACGGCAAGACCGGGCCGGAGGGATTCGAAGACGTAGCGGACGACTTGGTAGCAGACTATGTTCCAAGCCAGATGGACGTCCGCACCATCCATCTCAGGGATTACTGCGGAGCAGCAACGTCAGGGAACTGGCTCACCCCCTGTCCCTCAGCCACGCTGGCCCTCACCCAGACGTGGAGCCAGGGAGCAGCGATGCTCACCTACGTCGGGCACGGTGCGGTCGATAGCTGGGGGCATGAGAGATTCCTGATCAACACGCAGATGGCACAACTGACCAACACGACCGGCCTCCCCTTCCTCCTCTCCCTGGACTGCTGGGACGGCTACTGGATGTTTCCTTCCAAATACCCTGTCGGGCTCAACGACGACGTTCGCTCTATCGGTGAGTGGGCGACAACCATCCTGACCGACCGGGGGGCTATCGCCGCCTTCGGCCCGGCGGGATTGGGCTACGTTGGAGACGAAGAAAGAATGGCGCAAGCCATGTACCAGGCGCTGTTCGAAGAAAGAGAGTACCGCCTGGGGGAGCTGACCCAAGCGGGGCGAGAAGCGTTCTCTGGATCCTACTTGGCGCGCACCTACACCCTCCTCGGTGACCCGGCGATGAAGCTTCGGATACTGCCGCTGCCGGTCTTTCTCCCGCTCGTCGTACGAAACGGCTGAACTGCTTGCCTTTCCCCCTCATGCTGGTGATTACCCACATCTCACCGCAGAGCTCGCAGAGGGCGCAGAGAAAACAAAATAGCCTTTCTCCGCGCCCTCTGCGAGCTCTGCGGTGAAAAAACAATGGTCCTAATGGCCTGTGTCGGACATGTGGGTAATCACCAACCCTCATGGGAGTGACAATCCCGCCGAAAGCAGGTATAATGCACGTGTATGAGCGGAGAGCCTGGCTGGATCGAGATATTGGATGGAGACCTGTCCGGTCCACTGCAATTGAGCGTGCGGGGGCGCAGCATGTGGCCCACGCTGCGCCCCGGCGATCAAGTAACGGTAGAACCGGTAGCATTGAACGAGTTGCATCCAGGTGATTGGGTGCTTCTGAAGGGGCAAAGCGGGCTTTTCCTCCACCGCCTCCTGGGCCGCACCCGTGAGGGACTGCTTCTGACCAAGGGAGACGGCCATCGCGCCCCGGATCCTCCCTGGCCCCCCGAGGCTCTGCGCGGGCGGGTCATTACCCTATCCCGTCAGGGGCGGGCGATTCCCATTTCGCCTTTTTCACCTTGCGGAAGAGTGCGGACTGCCGCGCACTGGCTCATGGCAGCAGCATGGTCTTTCCTGCATCGCGTTGGCTTTCTCCTGCTCATATTGCTGCTGATCACAAACCCCGAGGTAGTCATGGCTGCCGTGGACCTGGTTTCCTTCGAAGCTATCCCCGAACCTGAGGCAGGAAGAATCCGCGTCATCTGGGTGACGGCCAGCGAGACAGAGATGTCCTACTTCTACGTCGAGCGGGCCGATCACGAGGAAGGAGAATATCAGCGCGTCTCCGGATACATCGAAGCCCGCGGGGACATTGTCCGTTGGACCTACGTGTATACCGACACAGAGGTGGTACTCGAACAGACTTATTACTACCGCCTGGCAGCAGTGGAGTACGATGGAGACACGGCCTTCTATGGCCCTATCTCGGTCACACTCACGTTCCCACCCACGGCAACCCCGACACCAACGCGCACCCCCACCCCCACCCCCCGCCCCATCCCGCCGCTGCCACCTCCGGGAACTCCCACCGCTACCCACACACCGGCACCTACATCGCACTCAGGCTCCTCGACATCCACGCCCACCCCCCGCCCAACACGCACCCT
>DAOUDX010000253.1:0-2759 GCA_034430835.1 Anaerolineae bacterium | reverse complement strand
GCCGGCAACTCCACCTCCTGGATCTTGATCGACTCGACGTCCACGCCCCAGCCACTCGTCTCGGCGTCCACGATCTTTTTGATGCTCTCGGCGATCTGCTCCCGCTCGGTGAGGACAAAGTCCATCTCGCCGTTGCCGATCACGTCGCGCAGCGCCGCCTGCGTGTACTGGCGGACGGCGTACACGTGGTTCTCGATCTTGTTGATCACGTCCTCCGGGCTGATGACCTTGAAATAGACCACGGCGTTGACGAGCATGGGGATGTTATCCTTGGTCATCACCTCCTGGCGGGGGATCTCGGCTGTCTTGATGCGCATGTCCACCTTGCGCATCGACTGCATGATGGGGACGACGATCGTCAGGCCGGGGCCGCGCGTGCCCGAGTACTTGCCCCAGGTAAAGATCACGCCGCGCTCGTACTCGTACAGCAGCCTGATCGATCTGAGGAGCAGTCCAAAGAATATCAGGATGATCGCACCCAGTATGCAGCCGCCTACACCCAACATCTCTGGCATGATGCACCTCCTTTTGTGCTCGATAGTGATTGTTGGCTTCGGATAGATTGTAGCATGGCGGGCCGGTCAGCGCAACTGATTCGATATGCGCGGACTGGATCACAGCTATCAGCGCTCTCTCCACTCGTCGTCTGGGCTCCAGAAAGCTGGGAAAGTAGGACCCGCGGCGCGGTTTGGGGATCTGCACCAGGATATCGCTTACTCGCGTCTCCCAGTTCTGCTCCCGGTAGCCGTTCCGGTGCCCCCTATGTCCATCTCTTCACGAGTTCGTCAAGCTCTCACGCCTCAAGGACTGCCTCTTCACCCCCACCGGCCGTGCCATCGCCGAGGAGCACCACGTCTATATGGTGGGTTTCTTCGAGCGAATGGATGCCGAGGTGCAAGGAGAGCGGTAACCCGGCCTCATCACAAACAAAAAACCTCTCGCCACAAACCAGCAAGAGGTTCAACTACCTGTCCAACTACCCGACCACTACCTCCCTCCCAGGTATGCTTCTTGTACCTGCGGGTTCTCCTGCAGTTCATCGGCCATGCCTGCCAGCACCACCTGCCCTGTTTCCAACACGTACCCCCTTTGGGCAACAGAGAGGGCCATCAGCGCGTTTTGCTCCACCAGCAGGATCGTCGTCCCCTCCTCGTTCAACTGGCGGATGACGCGAAAGATGTCCTCGACCAGCAGAGGGGCCAAGCCCATCGAGGGCTCGTCGAGCAGGAGCACGCGGGGATGCGCCATCAGCGCGCGGCCGATGGCCAGCATCTGCTGCTCCCCACCAGAGAGGGTGCCGCCCAACTGCCTGCGGCGCTCCTCCAGCCGGGGAAACAGGTCAAAAACGCGCCGCATATCCCGCTGGATGCCCTCAGGGTTATTGCGCAGGAAAGCGCCCATCTCCAGGTTCTCCTGCACCGTCAGCCGGCCAAAGATGCGCCGCCCTTCGGGTGCCTGTGACACACCCCGCGCCACGACCATGTGAGGCGGCAGGCCGTGGATCTCTTGCCCCTCCAGTCGGATCGTGCCCGACTGAGGATGCAGCAGCCCGCAGATCGTGTTCAGCGTTGTACTCTTGCCCGCGCCGTTGGCCCCGATCAGGGTGACGATCTCGCTCTCCTCGACCGTCAGCGAGACCCCCTTTAGCGCGTGGATGTTGCCGTAATAGGCGTGGACGTCGTTTACCTCTAGCATCGCCATTGCCCTTACACCTCCACGTCCATAAATCCGGCCACACTGCGCCCCAGGTAGGCCTCGATCACCTTGGGGTTCTTTTGGATCGCGTCCGGCGTCCCCTCGGCGATCTTGACCCCATAATCCAAGACCGATATCTGCTCCGAGATACTCATCACCACTTTCATGTCGTGCTCTATGAGGAGGACGGTGATGCCCAACTCGTCGCGCAGCCGCCGGATGAAGGCGATCATCTCCTGCGTCTCTGCCGGGTTCATGCCGGCAGTGGGCTCGTCGAGGAGCAGCAGCCGCGGCTTGACGGCCAGCGCGCGGGCGACCTCCAAGCGCCTCTGGGCGCCGTAGGGCAGGTTCTTGGCAAACACATAACCGCTGCCCTGAAGTCCCACGAACTCTAGTAGCTCCAGGGCTTCATCCAGGGCCTGTCGCTCCTCGCGCCGGGTGCGTGAGGGTTGGACGACCGCCCCGAAAACCCCCGAGTGGAGCCGATGGTGCTGTCCCACCAGGACGTTCTCGATGGCCGTCATCTCGCCGAACAGGCGGATGTTCTGGAACGTGCGCCCGATCCCCAACGCGGTGATCTGGTCCGGGCGGCGGTCGTTGAGCAATACACCGTCGAAAACCAGCAAGCCCTCATCGGGTCGGTAGGCACCGGTGATGCAGTTGAAAAAGGTCGTCTTGCCAGCGCCGTTGGGACCGATGATGCTGGCGATAATGCGTTCAGGTACGCTGATATCCACCGTGCTGACGGCAGTCAGCCCGCCAAACCGCTTGGTGACTTGATTTGCTTCCAGGATACTCACAATCCAACTCCCGCCGAAAGCCCGGCGACGTTCGCCCAGGCTATTCCACAGGCTCGTGCAGTTCCATCGCCCTGCGCTGGGATGGCCACAGGCCCTCTGGACGCAGGATCATCATGACGATGAGCAAAGCGCCAAAGGCCAACATGCGATAATCCTCCAACTGGCGCAGGATCTCTGGCAAACCCTTCAGCACCAAAGCTCCCAGAATAATGCCCGGAATGCTACCCATGCCACCGATGATGACCAGCGACAGCACATTGACGG
>DAOUDX010000252.1:0-5962 GCA_034430835.1 Anaerolineae bacterium | reverse complement strand
GAGTTCGGTTCACCCCCACGTGTGTGGGGACGATTGGGCCATGCTTGGCATTATGTACTTTCATGGCGGTTCACCCCCACGTGTGTGGGGACGATTGCCGCGCTCTCGTATGAACTCAACCGTGTAAACGGTTCACCCCCACGTGTGTGGGGACGATTCTTTTTCCTTGCCGGTTGCGCCTTCTCGAGTACGGTTCACCCCCACGTGTGTGGGGACGATCTGTGCCAACTTGACACAATCTGGAAGGCTGCCGGTTCACCCCCACGTGTGTGGGGACGATGAGAGGGTTGGGCCAGAGAGGGGTGGAATGCCGCGGTTCACCCCCACGTGTGTGGGGACGATTCTTCGCCTCGACAGCCGCCCTCACCTCTTCGACGGTTCACCCCCACGTGTGTGGGGACGATGAACTCTACACAATCCGTATCAGATACCGCAGCCGGTTCACCCCCACGTGTGTGGGGACGATTCTAGAGCATCGGCCCAATGCGGACGTGGATTCGGTTCACCCCCACGTGTGTGGGGACGATGTGGTAGGGCTGTAACTCAGTAGGACTCGTCTCGGTTCACCCCCACGTGTGTGGGGACGATGGTGGGCTATGACTGGCCGGACATTGGCGCAGCCGGTTCACCCCCACGTGTGTGGGGACGATTTTTTGATCACCACGGCTCTGGCAGTCGTTGCACGGTTCACCCCCACGTGTGTGGGGACGATACAGCCCCGCCATGATGCTTGCACCGCTGGCCCTCGGTTCACCCCCACGTGTGTGGGGACGATCCGACTTGCGTAGCGGAGATTTGCTGTCTGGTCTGGTTCACCCCCACGTGTGTGGGGACGATACTAAAAACCCTCCTTGCGATTTTGTGCTTCGAACTCAATCCAGTTTGCATTGGGCCTCTTTGCCATTCTCTGTGAGAGGCACACAGATCAACTGTAACCCGTCCAACTCTACCACGTCCCGCTTGGTCGCGCCATCCATACGGATTTGAAACCGCTGCTCGGTGTTGGTCGACCACGCCTGGACAACACCGCCAGTTCGCTTGGCCTCGCGGCACTTGTCCCACAGCCGGTCGCGCACCATCGCGTTAACGTGGCCGACGAAAACACCAGGGTGAGGTTCGATCAGCCAGCGGGTCAGTTCGCCGCGCAGCGAGGCGGGCACTTTTTCCAATATCATCACGATCATCATGTACCTCGCTCGGACTCCCGTGCCGCTTGCGTCAATTCGACCGCTGCTGTGTGTTTGCATATACCCAACCCGTTTTTGGCAAAATCAGGGCAATCACACTGCCAGGCTCCTTCGGCATCCGACCGGCTGCGGTCGGCCTCAGGGCGGGCTCCTTCGATCTGGTGGACGGTGTAGCCCGGGCTGCCGGGGCGGGTAACGACGTTCCACACGCCGGGCGCACACGGGCGCACTGTCCAGTCATTGCGCAAGCCCTCCTGGGCGCGCTGGCGGCGCCGTTGGCGCGCCTCGCTTTCCGCAACATCTGCGGGTGTGGCCGTTCGGGCCACGTGATCCGGCGGCGTCCACAGGGGTTCAGGCCGGGCCGGGTCGCTGTCGGCCTCCTGCCCGGCCAGGAGCACCTCTGCTGAAAGGTCCAGCAGGTTGTCGATATCCGGCAGAATACGCTTGAGCAGTTGTTGCTCCTTGAACGCCTCGCGGCAGGCCAGCCGGACGCGACTGTGCAGTTGGTCGGTCGATTCAGCCACGACGCGGAAGGCCAGCGGGATGGTGATCTCGGCCTTGTATAGGTCGGCGATGTCGTAGACGAAGGAAAGCTGCTTACCGGTGTGGATGAAGCCCAATGCAGGCGAGTAACCACCGGAGACGACTGCTGCGTGGCACAGCCCGTTGAGCAGCGCGTTGGCCGCCGAGAGCGCCCGGTTGATCGGGTCGCTGCTGTTCCAACTGCTGCGATCGTATCGCCGGCCATGCCACGGTACGCCGTATTCGGCGCTGGCACGCGCGTAGGCATGGCGTACCCGCTGGCCCTCCAGGCCCCGCACCTGTTCCAGGCTCAAACCCGGGGCCAACTTGTCGCCAAAGCGGTGCTGATACATTCGTTTGACCACTTGAAGCCGTCTTTCTGGATCGCTAACCAACTCGGCCTGCTGGAGCAGATGATAGGCCCGGCGCGTCTCTCCGCCGCCTTGGGCATAACAGCGGATGCCATCCTCGCCGACCCAGACGGCCAGACAGCCGTTATCGGCCAAGGCCTTGATCGCGGCGTGAGTAACAGACGTGCCAGGGCCTAACATCAACACCGATAGAGCTGCAACGGGGATCATCGTACATCCCTCTTGATCTATGAACTCGACGGCTTTGTGTTTCTGCTCGATACGACAGTGTTCCAGGTAGAGATAGGATAGGCTATCACGCAGTTTAGGTAACTCGTGCAAGTCACGCATCATACAACCTCCATATTGAGTTGTTAAGGTGCAAACCCGGGTCTACACGAATCAGCGAATGAGCGAATCAATGATCGGACGAACACTGAATTGCGTACAACCAATCTCGCATGGTTTACAATGGGCGGGCAAGGGATAAGAGGCCAAAGCCCAGTCCCTTGCCGCTGCCGATGCCTCGTCTGACTGTCTCTTGCAGCCGATTCGGATCGATCACCTGCAGTAGACCATCAAACTGAACAGCCAGCAGTTTGAGCTTGTGAGTCGCATCATCGCGGTGGATTGTGCTGTGGATGGTATCCCTACCGACGATGCGGACAGAGAGCACACGAAAACCGCCTTGTTCCCCCTTGCGCTTCAGCCAGGCAATCTGTTCTTCTTCTCGATAGAGGCCAACTCGCTTGTGCGCGCCATCCTCGAACCGGCGCTTGACGGTGGGATTGGCGAGCAAGCGAAAGGCAAGCACCTGCCTTGGCGTGAGACGTAGGTCAAAAGATTTGGCCTCTGGCGGTTGGAGCAAGTAGCCACGCGCGCCGTTGCCCTCAAGCCAGCCCCATCCGGGCTCGAGGGTAGATTGGAGCAAGATGGTGGGAACGCCAGTGCGCGAGTCTGTATCGACGCGGAACAGAACGCGGTCTTTTTCGCGGTCTATGCCAGAGGGAAAGCTGCGCATCAGGGATTCGTGCATCTGGTATGGCCCGGCAATCTCCCGCTGCACGCGGCGATTGCGTGGGTTGAGGATCAATCGGGAGAGGTACATGGATCAGCCTCCTATCTTAACGGTGGTACCGGAATGAAGGTAGTAGATACACGTCGGGGCGCAAAGCGCCGCTCGGCGAACGAAAGCGGTTGATCGGGGCGCACCTCGGAGCCGTTCCTATCCTCGATCACCAGGCGCACTTGCTCTGGAAGCCTGTCAGGGCTGCACCCCAACCAGGGATACTCTTCAAGCGCTTCGATCAACGTGAGATCAGCACGCAACCCGTCTTCCAACCAAACCGGCTCACCGGGCACGAAGGCTTTACGGCCCAGGTAGAGCGGCCAGAAAGGGTCGCGCAGGGCGTCTTGGAGCCGCACGAGCAGATCAACGTCGTCTCCCTCCAATCCGACCAGGAAGCGGGCGTCGGCGAGGTAGTAGCGGTTGGAGGGCTCGGTCGCTTTGATACCGCCCGAAGCCTTCAGGACATCCGTCGCCGTGTGGAAATCGCGGGCCAGGGTACCCTCCTGATCCACGCGCACGCCCACCGCGACCGCAGCCAGATCGTCTATCGGCTCATCCCGCCGCCGCCCCAACGCAGCGCACAGGAGCCCCACGACACCGCTCTTGGAGGGTTCCAGTCCCGTATCGCGTACAGCGAAGCGACTCTGCACACCCCAGGATTGCATTGGGCCAGAGAGACGCAGCAGTAACACGCTCATTGCTCACGCCTCCCCGGCAGGAAGCGCCTCCACTACTGCTCTGATCCAGCTTTCCATCGTGTCCACCTTCGCTTCAGCGAGAGCTTCCAGTGGCAGATCGGGGTTCAGCGCCAACGCCGCCTCGCGGGATATGGTGTCTTTGCCATAAGCCCGGCACAGATTGCCCCAGTAGGTGTCGAGAGCGGCGACGGAAGGCGCAATCAGGCCATCGTTACCGCGGGCGCTGACAGGTTGCTCGAAGGCATTGGCCAGAGACCAACCCATACCATCCTGCCGCACGACCGCCAGCGCAAAGTCAGGCGGGTTGTTAGCGGCAAAGCTGTTCTGCTTGCCGCTGGGAACGGCAGCAGTGGCGGCGCGGAGAAAGCCCTCGACGGTGCGGCGGGCCAAGTCGACGTCGTTGTTGAGGTTGGAGACCAACTGCTTCCAGTCGATGCGGGCATAGCGGTAGAAGCAGGCGCTATCGAATCCGGTGAAGCCCATCATGCCGGCACCGGCCGTATCCTCGGGATTGAGGTCATCGACGGCGGTGTAGAAATCCATCTCCATCGTGACGCGATGCGTAGAAATGGCGTGAGCCACCTGGCAGGCGGCCTCCAAACCCAGCTCTGGCTGCTCGGCTAGCATACGGCCAAAGAGGGCAATATCGGGGGCACTGGTCTGCCCCTTGTGCGCTTTGACGAGGGTTTTGGCCAATTGTTTGACAGTCTTTTCTTGGGTCTTGTCATTGGACAAATCTTCCCAGTTCTCGCGCAAAGCCTGCACGACGTTGTCAACCTCGGCCTGGCCGAGATAGAGCAAGACGGCGGTCTTTTCGCCGCTGCTCTCCAGTTTGCTGGCGTACTGGGGAACGAAGGCTGTCAGAACAGCAGTGATTTGCTCTTGCTCCTCATCCGACGTGCCTTCGGCGACCAGTTCCTTGCGCAGCAAGTCAACGAGCCACTTGGTACGCTTTCCTATGTCCACACCAGTGGTCTTCTCGAAGATAGGCGAGGTACGGATAGCACGCTTGATGCACTGGGACGAGATGCGGGCACGGCGCACGCCGCCGAACTCGCAATCCTTGGGATTGTTGGTGTCGTCCCGGTTGAGGTTCGCAGGCGCGAAATTCTGGATCATGTGTAGTTCGATAAACATAGTCTATTCCTCCTCTGTTGTTTGATCTTGTTCTGTTTCCTGGGCAACGCGTCCCCAAAAGGAACGTGCCCAGCGCTTTTGGACGGAACGGCTCTCATAGCCCCATCCCCGCAAGTCCTGGAACAGGGTGTGCCAGTTGACGGGAATCCCGCCAGTTCCCTTGGACCTGAGGAAGCTAATCGCCTGGCGCAGGTAGAAGGGCAGGTCATCAGAGTGCGCAGCCAGGAGCGCGGTGAAGCGGCGCTCGATGGCCGTGTTATCCCCTTGAGGATCGCGCGCCCGAGCAAAGTGATCGCCCATGTTCCCCTTTCCACCTTCGGCAGGGTGGTAGGCAAAGAGAGCGGCGATGAGGTAGTAAGCGTCCTCCACCCAAGGGGGTGCTTCGGCCGGCAGCCAGGGCTCGACGTAGCGGTACATATCGGGCACAGTGCCTGGCGGCCGGCCCAGGCCGCGCCGCAGCGCCGCCAGTGCGGCGCGATTGTCGCGCAGGCCTTCGAGATATTCTACGAACGGATGTGTTTTTTCTTGCATACGAGACCTCCTTAGCAGTTGCTCATTCAAAATATCTGAGGAGTTCCCTCACACGAGTAATTTGCGGTCCAAGCCAAACAACTCGGCGCTAGAAGCGATGGTAACTTGAATCGGTGTTTCACCTTGTTTCCTGCCGGTGTATCTTACATCCTCAGTGACAATACTACCGACTGGATCGGCTTGCTCTCGCAACGAAAAGGCAATGGCACCTTCGATCCGACGTCGGGTTCGTCTATCAGTTTCAATGGGAGCGATGAAGATATCAAGGACCCTCAAAAAGTTCCTTATTCGAGGAGCTAGCTCCACATATTTCTCATCAACGAATACCGGCATGAGATCGCGAGTCCCCTTACGCCACATGCCATTCCACAGTATTTCCTTCCTGCCCTTCAACAACTGCTCAGCGTCGCAGATGCGATAGTTTCCTCCCAGTATTTGTATCATGTGATCTTTCATTCTGCGATAGAA
>DAOUDX010000251.1:0-1885 GCA_034430835.1 Anaerolineae bacterium | reverse complement strand
AGGTCATGGAGATCCGCATCTGGTGGAACGACAAGATGGTCCACTCTGTCTCGCTGCCTCTGCACGGATTCAGAGTCCACCTTTGAACTTTAAACATCGCCAAAACTGTCCACTTTTCAACTTTTCCTAACACGTTAGAAAGAGATCCGGGGCAGCTCTCACTGCCCCGGCGCCTTTGCAGCCCACTACCGGCCCACCCAGAATCACCGGCTCACGGAATCCTGACCTCGGCAGGGCCGGCCAGATTGACACAATAGCCATCCTCGAAGCAGATCCGCAGCCACAGATGGTACGTGCCACTCCCCATATTGGCCTTTTCGTTGTATATATGGTCGAGCCAGGTAAGCACCTGCCCAGCTTCCAGTGTCTCGGTACCCGCATCACCCCAGCTCACCTGAAAGTGCCCATTTTCCTGCACCCAGCATCCAAGCTTGGTGTACTTGATGCTGCCTCCCGTGGTGTTGACGACTTCGAACTTGAACCAAATGTCGCCAGCATTGCCAAAGACGGTATTGGGCTTTACGTTTTCACCACTCTTGTTCCCCACGACAAACGTGTTCGCCTTGATCCCGCGCGTGTCAGGGGCTGCGGTCGGCGGTATTACCGTTGGAGCTGCGGTCGGCGGGATTGCCGTGGGCGGAATCCGTGTGGGCGGAATCGGAGAAGGCGGCGGCACCACCTCCGGCACACCGTCTGTATTGGAAGCAGTAACGACCCAATCAGCCACCCAGGCCGATACACCACCATAGTCGACCTGCCACCACTCCCCATAGCGGCCGGTCACCCTGGCCGAGACGCCCCCCTCCAGGCGCCCCACTGTCGAGAAACTGGTGCCCGGCCCAGAACGGAGGTTCACGCCACCCTCCTGGGCCACGATCATCGGCTCAGGAATTGGCGTCTCCGTCGCCGTCGGAGCAGGGGGCAACGTATCCGACGGCAACGGGGTGTTTGTAGAAACCACTGCGAGCGACGTCGGCAAAGGCGCCAAAGACGTCACCGTGGTCGTCGCCTGAGCCACCTCGGTCCCACGCCCACCCTGGCCCAACGTAAAGCCCAGCCAGAGCAGTCCGATGCCGATCAATGCCACGACAATGACCCCAACGATCAGCCAGATCGTACGCTCCTGCCCAAACCCTGCACTTCCTCTCATCATAACCCTCCAACTAAGCTAAGCTTCTTGCCACGCCAAGCGCGTTGAATGGCCTTGATCCAAACATACGTTAGCGGCGGGAACTCCTTGCGAGTCTCTGATCGAGGGGATCCCACCGCCTCCGGCTATGTATACAGCCACAAAGTCACTATTCACCTGGCACGCGCACAGTATAACTCAACCCCGTCAGAAGTCAAGATTTCACCCTTTTTTTGGGGGGGGGATTGCCCGCAAATCACGCGCATAGTGCCGCTTTGACAGCGAGCGCCACTTCTGATATGATGTCACTCACAGCAGACAGGATCTGTCGGCAGCCCATTTTAGGAGACCTATGAACCTCTTCCAGGCGCTCGTCCTCGGCGTTCTCCAGGGAGCGACCGAGTTCCTACCTGTCAGCAGCTCGGGGCACTTGGTGCTCGTGCCTTGGCTTCTGGGATGGACCAAGCCCTCACTCGCTTTCGACGCCGTCGTTCACTGGGGCACCGCTCTGGCCGTCGTGGCCTACTTCTGGCGCGATTGGGTCGGCCTTGCCCAGGCCATCCTGCGTGCCATACGCCAGCGATCCATCGCCGATCCACGAGCCCGGCTTGCCACGCTCATCATTCTGGGCACAGTTCCAGCCGCGCTGATCGGCTATTTCTTGGAGGATTTCTTCGAAGGAATGTTCTCGCGGCCTGTGGCAGCCGCCGGGTTCCTGCTGGCCACGGCCGCCCTCCTGGCCATCACGGAGTGGCT
>DAOUDX010000250.1:0-17853 GCA_034430835.1 Anaerolineae bacterium | reverse complement strand
TTTGTCCAGACGTTCTTCGTCGCGCAACAGATGCCCAACCTGGTCTTTGCCGGAGGGTTGCCCACCGATATTATCTTTCCGGCCGATCTGCTCTCGTTCGATCTCACGGATGGCATTCGCGCTCCCGAGCCGTTGCAGCCGGAGACGGCCTACGCCGCTTGGTCGCTGGTCCAGGAATTCGACCCCGCCGAGCTGCGGGCCGCCGGGATGGATTACCCGACTGACGTCACCGATACTTACCTGCAACTGCCCGATACGGTCACCGAGCGCACTCGAAATCTGTCGCGCGAGATAACGCGCGAAGCGCCCACGCCGTACGACAAAGCCGCGGCGATCCGCGATTACTTAAAGGAGACGTACCCCTACGACTACTTCCCGCCGCCGCAGGCGCTCGATACCGACGCCGTCGATCAGTTCTTGTTCGTAGATAGGCGCGGCGTGTGCGAGCACTACGGGTCGGCGATGGTCGTTATGCTGCGTAGTCTGGGAGTCCCGGCCCGCCTGGCCACGGGGTACGGAGTTGGCCAGTACAATCTCGTCACCGGTTACTACGAGGTGCGCGCTCAGGATGCTCACGCCTGGGTGGAGGTCTATTTCCCCGGCCACGACTGGGTGCCTTTCGACCCTACGCCGGGTTGGGAAGGCGACCCGCGGACCGGCCCGGTGCGGCGGTGGCTCTTTTCCGGCATGACCGACCGGATCGACTTTCAGGGGATTGCGCTGCCCTTGGGTGAGATTGGCGCGGTGGGGGCTCGACTCTTGTCCGCCATCGGTCCGGTGCTGGCGCTGGTCGGCATGTTGGGTATGGGGACCGTGCTGGGGTGGGGAGGGTGGGCTTTGTGGCGCTGGTGGCGAATGGCCCATCCGACCCGACCGCGGGGCCTGTATGGCCATCCAAACCGGCAGCGCGTCTTTGCCGTGTACCACTGTGCGCAGCGCCGCCTGCGCTCCCGTCGCATTCCGACCCAGACTGTGCAGGAGCATGCCGTTATCCAGCCCGACCTGGCCGAGCTGGCCGCTGCTGTGGACGTGGCTGCCTACCGCCCCGAGCCGCCGGACGAGGGGTTGGTCGAGAGGGTGGAGGAGTGGCTGCGAGGGTTGCGCCGGCGCAAGCGAAATGACTGACAGCTTTCGCTGCCACTACCTCGGTAGACCCTACCTCGGTAGGCGCTGCCTTGGGCACTATCTCAAGCTCAAGGGCCGGTAGGGCGCGCCGGGCCAGATCTCTAGCGCTATGGGCGTGTCGTCGAACCAGGTGGCGTAGAGGGTGACGAACTGCCCCTCGGCCCTCATCTGTAGTAGCGTCATGTTGACCAGGTCGCGGAAGGCAGAGTCACCGGGCGGCAACCCCAGCGCCAGCGGCACCTGAGTCAGGCGCAGTGGGAGCACGCCCAGCCCTGGTGTGAGGGTAGCTGGTCCCAGTAGATCGGCCCGGTCGCTTGCGATCGCGATCACCTGCCCCTCGCTAAGCAGCGCGAGGGCGCTTTCCATCGTCGGTCGCGGCACTATTGTCACTGAAACGCCCATGATCTGGGCCTCCTCCAGCAGCACCTCGCCGCTCCCGCTCCCTTCCACGACGGCTACCCTCTGCCCGTTCAGACTCGTCACGTCGGTGATGACCGTCCCTGCCTGCACCATCAGCCCCTCGCCCGCCATGTAAGTCGTCACGCTGAAGTCGATTTGCAGCTCGGCGGCGCGGGTGTGGGCCAGGCCGCCTATCAGCATATCGACCTGGCCGGTGCGCAGCATCTCCCTTCCTGTCTCTTCCGATACGGCCACAAAGTCAACCGCTGTGGTGTCGCCCAGCCAGAACCCGGTCATCTGCCGCACCAGGCCGGCTTCGTAGCCCACCGGCGCGCCGCTTTCATCGTAGTAGGCAAAGGGGATGCGCTCTGCAAGCCCGACAACCAGCCGGCCCCGGGCCTGGATGGCGGCGATGGTGTCGGGAACGCTCGTCGAGAGGGGGGTGTCCGCCAAGTTGGGGAGCTCGTCACCGGGCCAGCGCTCGACGACGGGCGGGAACTCGGGGCTGAACCAATCCCTGTATAGCTCCCCGTACGTGGCATCGGCGACCATCTCCTGGAAGGTCAGCTTGACCAAGTCGGCGAAGAAGGGGTCGTTCTGCGGATAGGCAATGGCAATGGGGAGCGCGGTGTACTGCCCAACGATGGCCGCGTCGGGGAGCATGGTCTTGCCCCAGAACAGCCGGTGGCGCAGGTCGGCGACGGCGTCCACGCCGCCCCAGCCCAGCGCGTCCACTGCCTCGTCGAAGCGCTCGTAGGTCTGGATCGTGGGCGTGAACGTAACGGCAGCCCGCAGCGCATCGTCAGCCCCGCTCCACGCCACGACGCCGACCGGCCGGCCTGCCAGGTCGTTCGGGCCATTGATAATGCCCTCGTCGGCAGCCCGCACCAGCAGGGCTTGGCCGTCGATGAAATAGGTCAGCGTAAAGTCGGCCCCTGCCTCCCCGTCCTGGGTGTGGGGCAGGGCCGTGATGACGATGTCCACATCGCCAGCCAGCAGGTGCTCGACGGCAGTATCGGTGCGCACCTGGCGGAACTGGACTGCTTGGGCATCTCCCAGCCAGCGGCGGGCCAGCTCGCGGCCCATATCCACCCCGAATCCGGCGGGCACGCCGTCGTCGGTGATGTAGCCAAAGGGCGGCAGGTCGTAGCGGATGCCGACGAGGAGATAGCCGCGAGCGCGGATGCGCGCGCCCGTCGTGGCTTTCTCCGGCAGATAAGCCGGCGTGGGTACTGGCGTCGCTGTGGGGAAGGGGACCTCGGTGCTCTCCGAGCCTCCGGTGGTGCAGGCGGCCAGGAGCAAGATGGCAGGCAAGAGCCAACAGATGTGGCGCTTCATTCCGATTCTCCTGTGTACAAGTGATGTGTGCGGATGTACGCTTCGACCGGTGGCGGAACGAGGTAGCGCAGCGGCAACCCCCGGCTGGCGCGTTGCCTCAGGTCGGAGGCGGCAATGTCGAGGCACGGCGTGTCGAGCCAGATCAAACGCCCCTCGATTCCGGGGACGGCTTGCTTCAGCGCTGTCAGGTCGATTTTCCATCCCGGTCGTGGCATCACGGCCAGTTGGGCCTGTTGCACGATCTCTTCCGGCACGCGCCACTCTGGGATCTGGGCCAGGCTGTCGCTGCCGATCAGGAAGAACATCTCTGCCTGTGGATAAGTCTCGTGCAGCAGGGTCAGTGTGTCGGCGGTATAGTGCGGGCCGAGCCGATCCACGTCCACGCGGGAGAGGGCGAAGGCAGCGTTATCGGCGATGGCCGCCTCCACCATGGCCACGCGGTGATGGGCCAGGGAAATCGACCGGTCGCGCTTGAGGGGCTGCTGGCCGGCCGGGACGAAGAGCACGCGGTCGAGCTTCAACTGCGCGCGTCCATTCTCCGCCAGGGCCAGGTGGCCGTAGTGGGGCGGGTCGAAGGTGCCGCCCAAAATGCCTAGTCTCTGTGCACTCATTGTGTCTCTGTCAGGGGTTTCACCATGTACAACCAGGTGCGGATGTCAAAGATCCACTGGCTCAGCCGCGAGTTTATGGTTCTCTCCAGTCGAAACCCGAAGCGCTCGTACAGCCGCCGGGCCGGGTTCGGCTCGGCCACGTGGAGGGATAGCGCCTCCTTGCCCTGGTTTCGCGCCCATTCCTCGGCGCTGGCGAGCAGCCCCCAGCCGATCCCGTGTCTTCTAAAAGGCGCATCGACGGTAAAGTTGCTGATGTAGGCCACTTTCTCGTTTATTCCGTGGTGTGGCAGCGCCAACCCGATGACGCATGCAGCCGTGCGGATCAGACCGAGTTCCTGCTGTATGATCCGGGCTTCTTGCCACAGTTCTCCCAGCCTCTCGTCCCGTTCCATTATCAGCAATATACCGACCGGTTGGCCGTCGGCTTCGGCGGCGAGCATGGTGCACAGCTCCCATTCGAGCCATTTCCTGCCCATCTCTGTCAGGGTCTGGGGCGCTCGGTCGAACCGCCGCCCAAGCATGCGCCCGAACTTGTCGTCAAAGCCTCTGAGCAGAATCTCGCTCATCCAGGGCAGGTCTTCAACCGTTGCTTGGCGCACCATGACCGTCACGTCGCTTACTCCTCCCACACCATCTCCCTATCGCCGATGCGGACGGTGTCGCCAGGCTTTATACCTGCTTCCTTCAGCGCTTCCGTGATCCCCATGCGGTCCAATGCCCGCTGGAAGCGGTATACCGCCTCGTCCAGGTTCCACACGGTCATCGTTGCCAGACGCTCCACCTGCACGCCGTGTACCTGCCATACGTCTTCCTTCTCGCGCTCGACGGAGAACGCTGTCTCGTCCTCGGCGGGGCGGAAGACGGGCAGTTCCCGGGCGGGAGGTTGCTCCGGCACCTCCGCCAGCATCTGCGCAGCGCGATAGAGGAGGTCTCGCGTGCCCTCCCGCGCCAGGGCAGAAATGGCCACTGGCTTGTGCCCTTGGGCCTTGAGCGCCGCCTCTATCTCCGGCCAGCGCTCTCGCACTTGCGGTTCGTCTATCTTGTTGAGGACGACCAGTTGGGGCTTTTCTGCCAGGCCGTGGTCGAAGGCGGCCAGCTCGCGGTTGATGGTGGCAAAGTCGGCCAGCGGGTCGGCGGAGAGGCCGTCGAGGAGGTGGATCAGCACGCGGGTGCGCTCGACGTGGCGCAGGAACTCGTGGCCTAGGCCCTTGCCCTCTGACGCGCCCTCGATCAGGCCAGGGATGTCGGCTAGGACGAATTCCGTTTCGTTGTCGAGAACGACGACGCCGAGGTTGGGTTGCAGGGTGGTGAAGGGGTAGGGGGCGATCTTGGGGCGTGCGGCAGTCACCGCTGTCAGCAGCGTCGATTTGCCCGTGTTGGGCATTCCCACCACTCCGACGTCGGCCAGCAGCTTGAGCTCCAGGTGCAAGTTTCGCTCCTGACCGGGCTCGCCGTGCTCGGCGATGCGGGGCGCCTGGTTGGTGGAGGTGGCGAAGCGCGCGTTTCCCCGTCCCCCGCACCCGCCATGTGCCACGATCAGCTCCTGACCCGGCTCGGTCAGGTCGCCCAACAATTCGCCGGTACCATCGTCCGATACGAGGGTGCCAGGCGGCACAGGGATGCGTATCTCGGCTCCGGATGCGCCGTGCTGATTCTTGCCGCTCCCGTGCTTGCCGCTCTCGGCTTTAAAGTGGCGGCGCCTGCTGAAGCGGTGGAGCGTGTTGAGGTGGGGATCGACGTAGAGCAGAACGTCACCGCCCTTGCCGCCGTCGCCGCCGGCCGGTCCGCCGAAGGGGACGTATTTCTCGCGGCGGAAGGCGACACACCCATCGCCGCCGTTACCTGCCTTGACGTAGATATCGGCCTCGTCGTAGAACGCAGTTCGCGACATCGCAGGCAAGGATACCGCAAACGGGTAGGATGTCAAGAAAAGCGGGATTTGTTCTGCGGCGGAATCTGTGCTAAACTGGAGGCCATCTCTGGGGTGTCCTTGTTTGACCTCGTGCATGGTGGGAAAGGAGCCGCTGCTATGGCTGACATACTGGTCGTGGATGACGATGCGTTGGTGCGCAGTTACTTGACCAAGGTGCTCACGCACGAAGGGCACAAGGTGCTGGCTGTGGAGAGCGGGGAGGCTGCGCTGGCGTGCGTTGCCGACCAGGAGTTTGACCTGACGTTCATCGACCTGAAGATGGACGGGGTCGGCGGCATGGAAGTGCTTGCCGCCGTGCGCCAGCAGTGGCCCGAGACGGTTGCCATCGTGCTCACCGGCCACCCCACGTTGGAGACTGTGTTCGAAGCGGTGAGGCAGGGGGCCTACGACTATCTGTTCAAACCCTGCCGGATCGCCGAGCTGCGCGAGAGCGTGCGCAAGGGGCTATCTCAGCGGCAGGAAGCACTGCAGCAGCGGGCAGCGGATTCTCCGCCGCGCCGTTAGACAGCTTCAGATGCTCGTAGGCCTACTAGAAGAAAGAGGGTTGCGCTGTGTGGGGGCTTCTCACAATCGTTGGAAGGTTTCTTCTGCTTGGCATCGTCTTCTTGCTGCCGCTTTTCCTACTTGCTTGGTTTCAGAGCAAGATAAGAAGCAGGTGGCTTCTCTGGATTGCGTCACTTGGCGCAATCGGCTCGGCTTTCTTTCTGTTTGCATTCTTTGGATACAGCCTCGATCCCAAGTACCGGGATGTGCCCCTAGCACAGCGCTTGGGACTGTCCTTGCTGATCGCGGCTGTGGTCACTCTTGCCATCGCCGTCATTCAGCCAGTGCTGCACAGACTCGTGCCCTCGCTGTTTCGACCATCACCTTTCAGATCGTCGATGATGCGCAGATTGCGCCAGCGCCATCCAGAAGAATTCGCCAAGTGGGAAGAAAAGCTCGGCGCTTCCTTGGATGAAGAGGGCGACTAACCGCTGCAGGCTACGCCGCTTCAGATTAGCTCCGGCGGGATAGGGCGAGCGAGGAGATCTGTGCCAACAGCATGCCTCCCAACATCAGCGCACACCCTGCGACTTGCCATGCTGCCAGTGTTTCGCCTAGCAGTAGCCATCCGCAGAGGGCGGCGAAGACGGCCTCCATGCTCATGATGATGGCCGCGTCGGCAGGCGGGGCGTGTCGCTGCCCCACGATCTGGCCAGTGTAGGCCAGCCCGGTGGAGAGCACGCCGGCGTACAGGATCGAGGGCGCGGCTTCGAGGATGCCGTCCCACATCCCCCATTCCAACACAGCGGCCGACACAGTGCAGAGCAGCGCGCAGACGACGTACTGGGTGAGCGCAAGCCGCACCGGATCGTGTCGCGGTGCGATCCGCCCCATGGCGATGACGTGGAATGCCCACATGAACGAGCCGAGCAGCACCCAGCCATCCCCGGAGTTCAGTTCGAGCTCTTCCCCTATGCCGATGCTGAGCAAGAACAGCCCCGCCACCGCCAGCAAGGCTCCGACCCAGTTGCTCCACTTGATCCGGGCGCGCCAGAACAGCGCCAGCAACAGCGGCACGATGACGACGTACAGGCCGGTGATGAA
This sequence comes from Anaerolineae bacterium, assembly GCA_034430835.1. GTDB lineage: Bacteria > Chloroflexota > Anaerolineae > B4-G1 > B4-G1 > JAFGED01. The sequence continues at coordinate 10,860 of DAOUDX010000250.1, read as the reverse complement.
GCCGCCCTTTCCCGCGGTGGTGGTGACCAGGCCGAGTTGCTGGAAAGAAGCGCCACCGAAGAGGATCAGTCCTAGCAGTGCCCCGCCGCGCCACGGGCTGCTCTTCTGAGGGACGGCAGAGTCCGGTGTGCGTTTGCTGCGAACCCGCTGCCATGCCAGCATGGGTAGCAGGACCAAGCCGCCTACGAGGAAACGGACGGCGTTGAAGGTGAACGGCCCGACTTGCTCGTTGCCGGCGCGTTGGGCGACGAAAGCGCTGCCCCATATAGCGGCGACGGCGAGCAGGATCAGATCTGCCCTGATCCGCTCGCCGCGCGAGACCTGATAGACTGTGTGATCACTCATACCGCAGCGCGTCGATCGGGTTGAGGAGCGAGGCCCGTCGGGCGGGGTAGATGCCGAAGAAGAGCCCTACCGCCGCCGAGAAGGTCGTGGCCAGCAGAACGGATTGGAGGGTGACGATGGCACGAAAGCCTGCGACCAGCGCAGAGATGATCTCCGCGCCAGTGGCTCCCAGGATGATGCCCACAATACCGCCGACGAGCGAGAGCGCGACTGCTTCGACCAGGAACTGGTACAGGATGTCTCGCCGGCGCGCGCCTACTGCCTTGCGCAAGCCGATCTCGCGCGTGCGTTCGGTCACCGAGACTAGCATGATGTTCATGATCCCGATGCCGCCCACCAGCAGGCTGATCCCCGCGATGGCACCCAGGAAGATGGTCAGCACGTCCGTGATCTGGCCGAACACGGCGATGATGTCCTCCTGGCTGATGAGGGCAAAGTCATCCTCGTCCCGAAAGTCGATGCCGTGCCGCTCGCGCAGGATGGCAGAGACCTCCTCAGCCGCTGCGTCCATGCGATCTTCACTGACTGCCTGGATGATGATGGCGCCGACCAGGTAATCGCCCGATTTGCTACGGGATGGGAAGAGGCGGGTCTGTGCTGTCGTCAGGGGAACCAGAACACTCTCGTCCTCGTTGCTGAACTGGGAGCCTCCCTTGCTCTCCAATATACCGATGACACGGAAGGGAACGTCGTTGATCTTGATCGGCTGATCCAGGGGGTAGGGGTTGTCGGGGAAGAGCTCCTTGACGACATCCTTCCCTATGACGGCGACCCGAGCCCGGCTGTTCATATCCTCCTGGTCGATGAACGCGCCGACCTCCGGGTACCAGTTGCGCACTTCGGCGTAATCGGGCGCGACACCTTGTATCTGGGCGATCATGTCGCGCCGTCCCGTGGCGATGGTGGCCACACTGTACGTCTGCGGGGAGACGGCGGCCACGTCGGGGGCGCGGATGGAGTCGCGCAGGGCGTCGGCATCTCCGTTGGTCAGCTCTGCCAGGGAGCCGCTTGTCCCGGGTGGGCCACCGCCTGATCGGTACTCCTCCCGCGAGCCGGGCGCGACGAAAAGCAGATTGCTACCGATGCCCTGGAATTGCTCAGCGATGTAGACAGAGACGCCTTCTCCCGCCGACATCAGGGTGATGACCGCGCCGACGCCGATGATGATACCCAGCATCGTCAGGGTGGCCCGCAGCTTGTTGGCGGTCAAGGCACGGAAGGCCAGGCGTACGCTTTCCCAGATCCTCACAGCCCTGCACCTCCTGCATCGGCTATCAGGGGTTCTGCAACTGTTTCCTCTTCGGTGATCAGGCCGTCGTACAGGTGAATGATCCGGTTGGTGTGCTGTGCGATCCTGGGGTCGTGTGTCACCAGCACGACCGTGATCCCTCGATATCGATTCAACCATTGCAGGATCGCCATCACCTCTGCGCCCGACTTGCTGTCCAGGTTTCCCGTTGGCTCGTCGGCCAGGATGATGGATGGGTTGTTGACCAGCGCCCGGGCGATGGCCACGCGCTGCTGCTGGCCGCCGGAGAGCTCGTTCGGCGTGTGCCCCATGCGATCGGCCAGGTCCACGGATTCCAGTGCTTCCCGCGCGCGTTTCTGACGTTCCGTCCAACTCAAGCCGGCATAGATCAGCGGCAGCATCACGTTCTCGAGGGCCGTCGTGCGCGCCAGCAGATTAAACGTCTGGAACACGAAACCAATCTTGCGGTTGCGGATCTCGGCCAGTTGATCGTCGTCGAGGCGGCTGACGTCCTTTCCATCCAGCGCGTACGTGCCCGTGCTCGGCTGGTCTAGGCAGCCCAGGATGTTCATCATCGTGGATTTGCCGGAGCCCGATGGTCCCATGACGGCCATCATCTCTCCTGTTTCTACCGCCAACGTGACGCCGCACAGGGCGCGTACCTCGACCTCGCCCATCCGGTAGACTTTGCAGATGTCCTGCAGTTCAATTGCCGGTAATGCCATCGGAGTCTTTTCTCCACCTATTGCAGCCCGAACCGGTCGGCTGGGATCCATACAACCACGTCCCCCTCGGAAAGGCCGGCGCGCACCTCTGTGTAGCCCTCGTACTTCACGCCTAGCATCACATTCACCCGCTCCGTCTGATTCCCGACCTGCTTGTCCACATAGGTCTGGCCCGTCGTGCGATCGACGTGCACCACCCAGGTGGGGATCAGCAGGACATCGGTCAACTCCTTCACCACGATGGTCGCGTTGGCCGTCATGTCAGCGCGGATGGGGACATCGGTGGGGCCGAGGGTGATGCTCACTTCATAGTAGACGACGCCGCCCTCGAAAGTGGCCGCGGGCGCGATGCTTTCGACCGCGCCGTCGAGGACGGCGTCCGGGAACGGTTCGACGGTCACCTGGGCAGCCTGTCCCTCCAATAGCCGGGCCACGTCTGTCTCATCCACACTGACGGTGACGTGGAACTGAGAGACGTCGAGCACAGTGACGGCCGGCAGCGCCGTCGGCGCCATCTCGTTTGCTTTGACGTTGACCGCGGCGACGACGCCAGCGAAGGGGGCGCGCAGCGTGGCGAGTTCCAGTGCCAGCTCTGCCTCTCCGAGCGCGGCCCGCGCCTGTTCAACCTGCGTCTCAATGGTTGCGATCTGTTCGTCGGTGGCCCCGGCCAGCATCAGGTCGAGCTGGGCCTGCGCGGCGTCACGCTGTGCGCTGGCGGCCATGAAGCTGGCTTCGGCGGCGCGGACCTGGGCGGTGTCTGCCCCGCCAACGACGTCATCATACCGCGCTTGGGCGGCGGCGAGCGATTTCTCGGCAGCTTCGAGCCTGTAGCGTGCCTGCTCCTCCGGCGCGCCCAGGCCAGGGCAGATCGTCCTGGTCTGGCCGCCCCATTCGACCTCGAAGCATTTCATCGTCATATCGTGAAATTCCTCGGCCTTTTTCTGCTCCGCCTGGGCTGCGGCGAGCTCGGCCTCCGCGGCGGCGATCTCCGCCGCTGTGGAGCCGCCCTCGGTCCGGTCGAGCTGGGCGGCGGTGCTGCTCGCCTGGGCCTCCGCTGCGCGCAGGCTGGCCTCCGCTGCAGCGACCTCCTCCGGTCGCGCGCCGGCCTCAAGCTGCGCCAGTTGCGCCTCGGCCGAGGTCAGGGCGGCCTCGGCCTGACGCACCTGCAGGGCTAGCTGTCCGGTGTCCAGCCGTGCCAGCACGTCGCCGGCCTTGACCTCGTCTCCGAGTTCCACCATCACCTCGCCGACCAATCCGGGTTGTTCAAAGGTCAGGTTCACTCTGTTCTGTGGCTCGATCGTGCCGCTGGCAGAGACGGCCACCAGTAGCGTGCCCCGCTCGACTACAGCCGAACGGGTCTCTTCCGTTGACTGCGCTGCCTGCCGGGTATGCCGGATGATGATGCTCGCGCCGATCACGGCCACGATGGCGACCGCACCCAAGATCACGTAGAGCGTTCTGCGCTTCATTGCTCTCCTCCAAGGCTCTCGAGGAAGCTTTCCTGCACCCAGATGACTTTGTCTCCCTCGTGGAGTCCGCCGATCACCTCGGCAACCCCCTCGTACCGCACGCCCAGCGTCACGTCCACGCGCTCGATCTTGCCCCCGATCTCCTGGTGAACGTAGGTCTGGCCCGTCGTGCGATCCACGCGCACCACCCAGGTGGGGATGGTCAGCACGTCGGCGAGTTCGTCCACCACGACGATCACGTTGGCGCTCATGTCGGCGCGGATGGGCGCGTCGGTGGGCGCCAGTACGACGATCACGTTGTAGTAGACGACGCCGCCCTGGGCAAGTGTCGCTGCCGGCGCGATGTGCTTGACGGCGCCGTCGAGGATGGTGTCGGGGAGGGCGTCGAGCGTCACCTGGGCGGCCTGGCCCACGGCCAGCCGGCCCACGTCGATCTCGTCCACGCTGATGTCCACCCGGAAGCCGGTGATTCCCAAAAGGGTGACGGCCGGAGCGGTCACGGGGGCCATCTCGCCGGCGGAGACGTTCACCTTGGCGACGGTGCCGTCGAAGGGGGCGCGCAACGTGGCGCGCTCCAGAATCAGCTCCACCTGCTCCACGGCGGCCCTGGCCCGCTCTACCTGGGCCTCGGCGTCGGCGATCTGCTCCTCGGTGGCTCCGGCCAGCAACAGGTCGAGCCGGGCCTGGGTTGCGTCCTGCTGCGCCAGGGCCGCTTCGACGTTGGCCCGGCCGGCGCGGAGGTCGTCGGCGTTGGCCCCGGCCTGCAGGTCGTCCAGCGCAGCCTGGGCGGCGGCCAGGGATTTTTCGGCGGTGTAAAGATCGTAGCCCGCCTGCTCGATCCGGTCCTCGTCATCGGTGGTGTTCCTGACGCGATCGTATTCCATCTGGGCGAGCTTGTACTGCATCTCTGCCTGTGCGACCTGGGCTTCGGCTGCGGCGATCTGCGCGCCAGTGGGGCCATCCTCGATCTGATCAAGAGCGGCCGTGGCGCTGCTTACCTGAGCCTGCGCTCCGTGCAGGTCGGCCTCCGCTGCGGCGATCTCTTCCGGCCTCGGTCCGGCTTCGAGCTGGGTCAGTTGGGCCTCGGCCATCGCCAGGGCCGACTTGGCCTGCTGTACTTGCAGCGACAGTTGCCGGGTGTCGAGTCGGGCCAATACATCTCCGGCCTCGACCTCGTCTCCCACTTTGACGTGCACCTCGGCGACGCGGCCGGGCATCTCAAAGGTCAGGTTCGCGCTGGTTTGCGGCTCGATGCTGCCGCTGGCGGAGACGGCGACGAGCAGTGTGCCGCGCTCGACCGTAGCAGTGTGTGTTTCTGCTTCGGGCGTCTGGGCCTGTTGGATGCGCCAGAGGACGATGGCTACGACCGCCGCGACGAGCGCGACGCCCAGAACAATGTACAGGATTGTGCGTCTCATGCTGTTTTCCCTATTCGTGACCGCAGAACAAAAATGACCAGGGTCACATTATAGGCAGAAAGGGGAAGATGTCAAGGAGTGACGCATGGGAAGCCAGGGGGTGGGGTGGAGCCAACGGAGCCTATCGAAGGATGTAGGTGAGGGTACGCACGTCCACACCCTGCGTCGTTTCCGCCAGCAACTGCCCCCGGTCCGACCACTCGTACGTGTAGCTGCGTCCGTCGCTCACCGAGCGTGCAGTGAGGCGGTTCGCCGCATCGAAGGTGCAGGCGGTGACGGGGGTGCCGCTGAGGGGTGCGGTGGAGGTGAAAGCTGCGCGGTCGTCGTGCGGCCGTTACGGCCGCCTGCGTCGTAAGTGCTCGTAGGACTCGCCGGTGTAGCCCAGGCCTGCTTGCGTGTCACTGATTTCCATCCCATACGGCGTCCACTCGCGGGCGTCCGTCACCGCGCCGGTTTCGTCGGTCACCTGGCGCACGGAGCCTAGCGCATCTGGCAGATAGTAGGCCCAGTCGTCGGCTCCGCCAGGAGACGCGCCGTCCCACCAACCCAGCGTCTCGTGGCCCAGCAGGTAGAGGGATTGCGGATTGCAGTGGGCAGCATCTCGGGAAGGCCGGCGGCCCAGTCCCAGGCAAGATAGTCGCGTCGTTATCCACGTTCTGCGCAACTATGGAGCCCAAGTTACGAGACACAACCCTCCGCACTTGAAAACCGCTGCATTTTCCAAAGGTGAAACCACAAAGGTCCCTATGGGGATACTAACTGTGTCTTTGGAAGTATGCAAAGGTGAAGGGATCAGTAGAGAGTTTACTCCTGTGTCCAAGTCGTAGACGCGGACGTCTGCGAGGAGATCGAACTCTTCCACCACATGCAAGTAGTACAATCTGCGACCGTCAGGAGACCAGTTGGGCATATAACCCCACCGTGCAACCGGCTGGATTTCACTGCCATCCAGAGAGACAATCTGAAGCATACCAATTAAACCGGGAAAAGCCAGTTTCGTTTCATCGGGCGACAGGGCTACTCGATGAGAAACGCCCAGTCCATCCAGAGGGGGCACACACGAATTCCCGTCTACATCTGCCACAAGGACACCATTTCCACCTTCGTCACCACAGATCAAGATCACCTTTCTTTCCTGGTCGAGCCAAATGGCCTGAACGATGTGCCGGCAGTAACACTGTAGTTTCACCGCATCGCTGCCATCGGATCGGGCTGTCCAGGCCTCGTAGGGAGTTAAATATACCTCGTCGGGAGCAGGTGTGTAGGTGTATCCTGCTGGCAAGCGATTATACACGACTCGCGCACCACTAGGTGAGAGCCCTCCACCGAACCATACGAATACGTCGTCAACGTCGCTGGCTTCCAGTTGAGTCCATATCTCTGGATTCAGATCAAGCGGCGATTCAATGGGTTGACGCTTACCTGTCGAGATTGTATAACGCCACCATGCTTCGATTATCTCATAGCTTTCTCCCCACGTAGCGAACACTACTGACCGACCATCTTCAGACCACCATGCTCCGGCAATTCCTTGCCCCTGCTCACTTATTTTCACTATCCTGAACCTCCCAGGGGCAGAAGTTGCTGTTGGCATTGCCGATTGCCTTGTCGATGTAGGGGTGGATTTCCCTATCGCGTGTGTAGGCCCAACAGCGACCAAACTGCTTGTAGGCTTAGAATAAGGTGAAGGCGTAGAGGAAATAGCTTGCTCATTCCCCCAATTTCCTGAACAAGCACTCAGGACAAGGCCAGCAAGAACCAGGAAAACCAAACAGAATCTAGTACGAGGCATAGTTGTTGGCATTCCTCTATGGACGGTCGATTCCTGTTCTATCCGAATTGCATCCATTGCAGTCCCAGAAATACCGCCCGCAGTACCCAGCAGTATTATACTCATAGGCCAGCATGCTCCAAGGTCCTTCATCCTCAATATATTCTCCCGTCTTATCCTCAAGTGTGGCAGCAAGAGTACGCTCGAAGAAATACAAGGGATTGTAGAATTTTGAAGTGGTCCTGATCCCTAGGTGCAGGTGACCCTCCCCTGTTATACCTATTGGCATGCCGGTCCAGACAAATGGATGCAGTCCCGGTTCCTCCAGGTGTGGGTTAAAAGGGATCAGTATCTCTTGAAGGTGACCGAAAAGCACATAGTAATTTCCGACTTGAATCACCAGGTTATGAGGATAGCCGGCATCACCTGGGAACATGTCTACCAAAATTCCATTTGCGCTGCCTGTCCAGTAGACAATAGTTCCGTTCGGCACAATGAGATCTAACCCATTGTGCAAACCACGAACCAGTCTATAGTCGCAATCCGATTCTTCTCCCTCCGGCTCACATGCATCACCACATGTGTTAAAAGCATGCTGCGTGGCCCCAAACCCTTGCACACCAGTCAGGCTTCCTATTGCTACCGGCAGCGTGGGGAACCAGAGGCCGAAGTCATTGGGCGCAACCGGCTGTGCAGAGGGGTCTGGATCATCAAGCAGGCTCTTGTTTGGCAACCATCCCACCACGTTATAGGGAGCGCCAGGGTCCAAGGCATGCAGAGAGACGATGCTGCTATGCCAGTCAAGCCCACTATCGAGCACCGGTGCATCTTCACGGATCATCACTCTCGTAAGATCGGGGATTTGGTGTATGACTGGCGCATCCAGCGACGGCTTGGTACGCAGGGCAATTCCTCCTGGGCCGTACACGGTGACGCTGGAACCTTGCGTGCACATTGTACATAATCCCGTCGGATCTGTGGAATCGATCGAGTCGTTCTGCACGTAGACATAGTAGTGCAGGGACTGAGGTTGTGAGAGTTCTCCTTCCCACACATCCCTCCGCGTAAACCTCCCCGTCCTCCCATCATACCACCTCGCCCTCAAGTACGTCAGCCCCAGCGCCGCGTCCTGCCACTCACCGGTGTAGCCCAGACCCGCCTGCGCACCATCAAGCTCCTCGCCGTACGGCGTCCATTCGCGGGCATCCGTCACCGCGCCGGTGGCATCGGTCACCTGGCGCACACTGCCCAGCCCGTCGGGCAGGATGTAGGCCCACTGGTTCCCGTCCCACCAGCCTAGCGTCTCGTGGCCCACCAGGTACAGATTGCCACCCTCGCTGAGTAGCTCCGGCAGCCCGGAGGCCCAGTCCCAGGCGTAGATGCTCGCGTCGCCATCGACCGATTGCGCCACGCGCAAGCCACCTGCCGTATAGGTGTACACCAGCGTGGACGTGACGCTCTCCGCCTGCACCAGCCGCCCGGCCCCGTTGGTGGTGTATGTAACGTGCCATTGCTCGTCAGGTTGCCACGGTCATCCCAAGTATACGTCACGCTGTCCACGGATGTCAAGGCGAAACCAGGCGCAAACGCCTGGTTTCGTTAAGCAAAAAACCACAGGCTTTTTGCCGTTGGCGGCGTCGTACTGGTAGGTGTGGGAGCCGTCGGGGCCGCTGGTGATGAGGCGGTTGCCGTGCGACCGGAACGGTCGCCTGCGTCGTAGGTGTATTCGTAGGACTCGCCGGTGGAGCCTGCCGTGAGCGCGAACCGGAGGTTCGAAGTCGAGAGGTAGTTGGCAGCGGCGAGTCGCCTCAGGGGGTTGTAGGTGTGGGTGATGGTGCGGGCAATGACGCCGCCGCTGCGCGGGCCATACGCGAGCGTCGTGACACTCTCGCCGCGATACTCACCGTCGGTGTAGTCCGTACCGGCGGAGAGCCACTGACACAAAGAGGCCACCTATGGCTGTCCACGCCAATCTGGCCCCGAAGAGAGACGAGGGTTGCCATCATGTCTCCACACTGTCACGCTTTTCAGTGTCTCGATATCGACCACGCGGATCTCATTGTAGAAAATGTCGCTACTATCCTCCACGATCCATGCGTATGCGATTTGTGAGCCTTCAGGTGACCAACTCGCCTCTCTTTGCATATGGGTTATCCTTGTCAGTCCAGTAGGTCCGGGGTCTGGAACAACCAGGCGCAACTCTCCGCTGTCGATGTCGAGTGTGTACACACCCCCCCGGTTCTCTTGGCTCAGAGCCCCAAGGAAGGCCAGCTTCGTGGAATCAGGCGACCAATCGGGTTTCGCCACGTACGGTTGAGGAGCCCATCTATCTTCTCCTGAGCGCAAAGTCAACGGCACTTCGACTGTTTTATCTACCACGTCGAGAATCTTCAAGTAATACACATCATCCTCGGCGCGGTGTGTATGACCATAGTCTTTCTCGACGAAAGCTATCTTCTCTCCATCGGGTGACCAGGCGACGTATCTACACTGCCAAGTACATTCCAGCAACAGGGCAAAACCGGTGTTCCCTGTGTACGCCAAGTACAACCCTTCGTCCCCGACAAACACAAACGTCTCCCCGTCCGGCCCCCACGTCGCATCCCAGTACCCCGGCAAGGGAGGTTCAATGGTTTTCAATTGCCCCGTTTCCCACTCCAGTGTCTGTTTACCCTCCAGGTCCAAGGTATCGCGGTCTAACATCAGCCAGCCGTCTGGGGACCATTGTGGAATGAAGCCAGGAATCGAGTACGCTTTCACCAACTCACCATCAGTCTTGATTACCCGGAGGCTGTTTTCGTCGTCACTGACGGCAAAGGCCAGCAAACCGGGTTCAACATCCATGGGTTCGACAGGGCAGCACGACGCGCTCAACAGAAGCAAAGGTGCACTGACAAGCACTAGAACGCGCGCAGACCAACAACACCGGATATCGCTCATCTTGATTCCCTATTTCCCCTCCCAATGAGGCAGCGTCCCTTGTGCGGGATTGCGAAAGACGTAGATGCCAGCGTATCCTCCCATCATATCCACGGTGGTATCCTGCAGCGACTCTTCCCAATCCATGCCCTGCATCAGCCCAAATCCCACTTCGATATCTACCCCATGCCAGAAGGCGAGTTGTAGGGCATCCCATTCCTCCGGCGAAAGCTCGCCCAGTTCGTTGGCAATGGATGCTAGCGTCTCTCGCTCGATTGGAGAATCGTCCAGATGGGAACGATAGCGTTTCGCGAACCGGGCGCGCGCGATTTTCCAAGGCCCCAGGCCCGTCAACGACGTGTAGGATGCGTAAGCTCGACCATACTCGTCAAACGGTGTGCCCAGCCCCATAGCGCGGTACTTGTTCACGTACAGCGACTCGAAAGAACAGAATGCATGCATGAAGAAATGCCCGGTGCGGTCAGGCTCTGTCCCGAACGAGCTTGGGAAGTTTGTGTAGAATCCCTCCTGTGGTGGATTACTTTCGGTATGGAGACCGGCTCTTTGGCTGTAGATGTACTCGGCGAGAACGATGAGGGTCATGTGGGCTGCCTCTTCTTCCCTGTCCAGGTAAACGGGTGTACAGCCAGAATCATATAGAACATCCTGGGGCGTTCGGTCCACGATGGCTAGGGCTGCCTCGTAGGTGCTCCCATACAGTCGGTCGATGCTCCACTGTGGTCTCCTTTTCCATTCCTCCACATCACCTCTCCCTTGTGCTTCGAAGCTGAGTTCGTTGAGTTCGTTTATCACATTCACTGCATTCATCAGCCGTACTTGTTTAGCGTCTGACAATTGCCGTCGGACCGACCCTTATCGTAGCTGAGACCGGCGGCCGATGTCAATAGCGAATATTGGTGATTGAAAAGACGTGCTATCTGGCGTATTCTGTAGATGTGATGGA
>DAOUDX010000249.1:0-10838 GCA_034430835.1 Anaerolineae bacterium | reverse complement strand
CAGCTTGCGCACGTCTCTGGCCTCATCGGCTGCCATCAGGTTGAGAATTTCCTGGCTGCGGTCTTCGGGCAGCTCGGCCAGCAGGTCGGCAGCCTCGTCGGGGGCCATCTCCTCCAGGACGTCGGCTACCTTTTCGTCGGGCATGCGCTCGACCAGGCTGGCCTGAAAGTCCGGCTCGATCTCCTCCAGGGCGCTGGCAGCAGTCTTCAGATCGAGCGATTCCAGGAGCCGGCCGCCCTCGATACGATTGAGGTCGCTGAGGATTTCAGCCAGATCGGCCGGGTGCAGTTCGGCGATCTTTTCGGAGGAGACTTTCAACCGTATCGACTGATCGCCCGGCAGCAACTCCACGTTGTCCCAGGAAATGACACCCGGTGGCAATTCTCGCCGGGAGCGGTGCGTGAGCCACCCCGTGATCCTCTCCAGCCCCAACCGCCTCAGGAGTCCCAACCCGCCGATATCCACGTTGGCAACGTAAAAGCGGTCGCCGACGCGCGCCAGCTCCAGATCGTTGACCCGCACCGCACGCATGCCCTCGGTGTCGATGATCTGTTTGTCGAGCACGTTCTGCATCAGGTACAGATCGTGCTCCCCTGCCGTATAAGGGGCGATATCCTTGAGATGCCGCGTGAGGGGAATCGCCGGAGCGATCAGCACGGCCACGTCCGAGATCGGGATGGTCACAGAGCCGCCCGCACATTTGACGGCAATGGCCATGACTTGAGGGTGAGGCATCTCGCCACGGACAGAAGCAACGATGTCCGTCAAACGACCGACGGGTTTACCATCCACATCTGCAACCGGCTTACCGATGAGGCTGCTCACGAAAGGCATCGCTCACCTCCATCAAGACAGAAACCAGGTTCTGCAAACCTGGCTTCTCAGGCGTAGGTTTTGATTGCTTCCAAGGGCAGAGAACCCGATGTATACCGATCGGGCCTCAGTCATTTCTGCGTCAGGCCGTTTTATCGACCAGCACCGCTATGGCGTCAGGGATCTCGTCAGATGTCAGGTATTGCCGTACCTCCTGGCGGGCTTCCTCGAACCTGCAGACGATTTCCCTGTCGGAGCCCTTGAAGCCGCCGACGGTGCGCTTGGCGCAGGTGCAGCAGCCCAACGAAGCGCGATAGCTATCCAGGTCGCAGGTGAGGCAGCTCGCCAGCTTGATCACCAGCGACGCAAAGGCCAGCACGTCCTCGTGCCCATCGGGCAGCGAGGCCACGTGGTCGACCAGTTCGGCCCACCTGGGGCCGCGCATATTGCGCAGTTGCGGGATGCAGCGGGACGGGAAGAGAATTTCGCTGTCTGGATACATCTTTCTCGCCGTTCTGCTCGATTCCGAACGGCGATAATGATAACATGAAAGGAGACCGATTTCAAGGAGTTCATCATTTGCTCCGCAAGATCAGCCAGATCTCCCGCAACGTGGGCCGCTTGCCATAGATGAGCAGCCCCACCTGGAACAGCTTCGATCCCGCCCACAGTGCCGCCGGGATGGAGAGCAGCAGCACAACGATGCTGCCCACGACGTCCACCCATGGCACCTCCGCCAGCGGCAGCCGCAGCATCATCATCGTCGGCGCGGTGAGCGGGAAAAAGCTCAGCACCCGCGCAAAGGTCATGTTCGGGTTGGCGAAAAGGAATCCGCTGAGCATATACGGCACGGCAGCGAAGAAGGAGAAAACGCCCGCCAGCTTCTGGCTCTCCTGCGTCGTCGTCCCCAGCGCGCCCACGCTAGCCATTAGAATGGAGTACAGTGCGTAGCCCAGCACGTAGTAGACCGCGCCCAGGATCAGGACGCGCGCGGGGATGGAGGCTGCCCCGGCAATAGCCAGAAGGGCCACCGCCCCGCCGCTGAACGCCATTGAGCTGGCTATCCAGATCACCACCTGCGCCAGCCCCAGCGCCCCCAGCCCGATCACCTTGCCCGCCATCAACTCCACCGGCCGGATGGAGGAGACGATGATCTCGATCACGCGGCTCTCCTTCTCCTCGGCCACGCTCTGCAGCAGGTAGCCGGAGGAGACGAAGACGGTCGTCACCAGAAAGATGGACAGGAGGTACGGCACGACGAAGGTAAAGACGAACCCCCACGCCCCCTCGCCCTGGGTCTCACCGCCGGAGGAGAGCACGCGCGTGTCTACGTTCATGGGATCAGCGGCCCGCCGCTGTAGCGCTGGATCGACCTTTCCGACCAGCAGTTGATCGACGAAGAAGGCGCGCACTGTCACCGAGTCGCTCACCGCTGCTGCGCTGAAAGCGCTGCCCAGGCTGATCACGACGACTCGCCCTGTCTCCAGGTAATCCTCCCCGATCAGCAGCACCTTCGAAATCTCCTCGGCCTGCAGGGCCGCCTCTGCAGCTTCCTCACTCTCGTAGGGGATAAAGTCCTTCTGATATTCCGGCAGGATGGGGGAAAAGGTGCCCGATTCGTCCACCACGCCGATGGGCTTGTTGCCGACGTCGAACTGCTGCGCAAAGGACTCTAGGGCTTGCTTCGCCTGGCCCGCGAAGAGCGCGCCGATCAGGAGGGTGACGATCCCCAGTGCCGGTACGATCGCTGTCATGATGATGAACCCGGCCCGCCGCACGTTGGTCAGGAACTCGTGGCGGGCGACCACCCACACCTTGCGCCAATCCATCGCTACACCTCCACGCCGCCTACCGCAGCTACAAAGATGTCCTCCAGTGGCACCGGGGCCACCTCGAACGCCTGCACCTCCACGCCGCGATCCAGCAGCGCACGCAGCACTGCCTGCGGCGCTGCTCCCTCCGCCAGCGCCAGGTTGAACGCTCCGTCGTCCGGTTCCACCGCCTCCACGCCGGGCAGGTCGCCGGGGATCTGGGGGGCCTGGACGCGGATGGCGTGGGGGGCGTACTGCCGCTTGATGTCCGCCAGCTTGCCGTAGAGCACTGCCCGCCCGTGATCGATGAGCAGGATGCGCTCGCACAGCGCCTCCACCATGTTCATCTGGTGCGTGCTAAAGACGATGGTCTTGCCCTCCCCGTGTAGCTCAGCGACAAAGCGCTTGAGCCGCTCTGTGTTGACCGGGTCGAGCCCCTGGAAGGGTTCATCGAGGAAGAGCACCGCCGGGTCGTGCACCAGGCTGGCGACGAACTGGAGCCGCTGCTGCATGCCCTGGCTCAGGTCGCGCACCTTGCGCTTGGCCCAGTCCTGCAACTGCACCCGCTCCAGCAGGGTCGCCGCCCGCTCCCGCGCTGCCGGCCGGGGCATGCCCTTCAGCTCCCCCAGGTAGACCAGCGTATCAAGCACCTTCAGGTTGCGGAAGAGCCCTCGCTCCTCCGGCAGGTAGCCCACGCGAGCCTTGGCCTGGTTTGGCGGCTGGCCCAGCACGGTCACACTCCCCGCGTCGGGCTGGAGGATGTCCATGATGATGCGGATGATCGTCGTCTTCCCGGCCCCATTGGGTCCCAGCAGGCCGAATATCTCCCCCTGCTCGACCTCGAAGGAGAGGCCATCAACGGCGACGACGTCGCCGTAGCGTTTCGCCAAATCCTGTATCTGGATGATCATGCGTAGTAACCTCCCAAAGACCAAACGTGAGACGTCGCTTACGTTTCGTTTTGTGCTTGCCGCCAGAACTATACAACTGTTTGTCGGGGAACACAAATGAGAACCCACCCACACAGTCTGTAGACGGAGGAGGCGCACCTCGACATCGGCCCGTGGGTACCTGCTTCCATGGTCGCTCGATAGACAATGCCAAGGGCGGCGCACCTTGGAGGTGCACCGCCCTTGCTTCACTCAGACTCCGTCGATCGACGCCCTCGTGAGGGCATAATGTCGATGGCAGCGCCGACGTAGATGCTGCACACCAGCGCCAGCGCACCGCTGCTCTGCAAGAACTCATCCGCGAACGTGGCGTGGCCGTTGAACGCACGGCACCACGTAGCCACCATCAGGCACGACGCAGAAATCGCCGGTACCGCTCACGGCACCGTACTCGGTCGGAACGTTGTCGGCGGTGCAGATGTAGTACGCGCAGAGAACCCCGTTCAGCGCCCGCTCGTCCGCCCGCTGGGAACACTGCGAGCAAGGCGGATAGTCGCCATCCTTTCGACTCTTTCCATGCCGCTTGAGAGCGATCAAACGATTCTGGTGACACCCTACCTATATCAGTGGTTTGTTTTTGTACCAGCGGCAGGTAGATGTAATTGAATGGGCGGATAGGTCCTCCGAGATTATTCATTTCGTTGGATTCCGGCACCAGTCCGTAGTCTTCTTCCGCTCCGCCGTCTACTCTGACATAGAACGCCGTGATGTCTAGAATCTCCTGCTCGGTAAAGGTATAGTGTATGGTGGCGGTGATTTGCTGGCCAGGGGCAAGGGGAGGAACACCTGTGTAGTCCACGCCATATCCTTGGGACGGATAAGATTCAATAGGGGCAAAGAACAAGTCTACCCAAAAGCCTGCTTCGTTGTCTGGATTCCAAGCCATTCCAGTACCCTGGTTTTCGATCACGATGGTGAAGGTGGCTGGGGTATCAGCCTGCAATGGCATGGGCGCGACGGTAAAATCCACTACGACCAAATCAGGTACCCCGATGTAAGCTCCAGCAGAGTTGTCGCCGGGATCGGCATCTCCTCCGGTGCCCCCTGTCTCAGCGATGGTGAATGAGGTGTCGAACTCTGATGTGTCGATTAACCCCGGGGGATGTCTGACTATAAACGTCGCCGTATTCCCCGTGTCGCCGGCGAGTAGATCGCCGACTGCATAGGTATAAGTCTGCCCATCGGTTGAACTCCAGCCGGATCCCTCGTATGTAGTGCCCGATGGCAAAGTCGTAGTGATAACGACACCTTCTGCGTGCATCCGCCCTGCGTTGCCATAGGTCAGGGTATAGGTCATCGGTCGGTCGGGGGAAAAGAGGCTGGGCTCGTGTGTAGCGGAGACGGTAAGATCTGGCAACGTGCCGATAACGTTTACGTCTTGTCTCACGATAGGTGTTGAAAGGGAAGAATGTGTCATCGTGACACGGTTGGTCACAGAGTCAGCCCCTGACGGAAGTGGATCGTCAACTTGCACAGCCAGTTGGGCTTGGCCACTGGTTGGGGCAATGAGAGCCGGGATGTGAAAGGTCACTACGTTGGTGGCCGATATGTATCCGCAAGTTCCACCAGAAACTTCACAACGTTGGTATTGTGTGTAGTTGATGGGTAGCGTGTCGGTGATGAGGATATCGTAGGCATTCTCGTTGCCGTTGTTGGCGTAGGTAAGCGTGTAAGTCAGTACGTCACCTGCATAAACGGTCGAAACACCATCACCTTGGCTCATGGATAGGGCTGGGGCACTGGTGACCGTGATTTGGGCGATGTCCTCCAGGAAGTCTCCCTCCGCATCCTCCAGTTGCGCTGTAAGCTCCAGAGTTGCACCATTTGTGAAAGGAAGTGTCACATCTGCATAGATGGTGATTTGTCCGTAGCCATTCACCCCCGGAATGGTGGCAACCTCCCAATAGACTGCATCATATCCGCCACCGGTTGGCGCAGGGGTTGCACTGACAGGGTAGACGAAACCATCAGGGGTGGTGGTAGTAACCGTGACAACAACTTGCGTGGCATCGGCGTTGCCGGTGTTCGTGTAGTACAGGGTGTACGTCAAGGGCGCGCCAGCCTCGACGGTGGTCTCTGGCTGTTGAGTGATGCTGAACGACAGATCGGGCGAGGAGGTAATCGTTGTGGTCTCGATGTAGCCTGTTGGAGATGTTTGATCGCTGTCAATCGTTACCAGGTTCTGCAGCACGCTGCCATTTGGCAGGGGGGTGTGCACCTGTACGTTCACCACTATGTGACCGCTCTCGCCAGCGTCCACGGTGCCGACGTGCCACACGTTGTCTCCGGTGTAAGTCACTCGGCTGTCGCAAGTGACGGTGATCACGACGTTCGTTGCGGGAGCAGTGCCTGTGTTCCCATACCAGATGACGTATGTGAGCGGGTCGCCAGCAGGGACCGGATCAGGGCTGTCTATTTGAGTCATTTCTAGATCGGACACCGAAAGGGCCTGGGTGTCCTCGGTGGTACTAATGGGTGTGGTCTGGTCGCTATCCAGAGTAACCTCGTTGGTGAGGATTGTCCCCACCGGCAGGGTGTCGGTCACCCGAACCACAACTTGTAGACTTGTGGAAGTATCTACCGCCAGAGTTCCAAGAGTCCATTGCGTGTCACCACTGCCTGGATCGGGAAGGCGGCTGGCGTAGATGAACGAAATGTTGGGATCATAGTTCTCGACGATAGTGACGGAAGAGGCGTCTTCGTTGCCAGTGTTTGTGATGATTATGGTGTAAACCAGATTCTGACCCACGGTAACGGGGTCGGGATTGTCCGACTTGGTGATCGTCAGCACTGGACGGGAGCTAACGGTTGTTTGTGATGTGGCGGAAACAGGCGCTGTTTGCTGGGTGTCCAGCCAGGCGGTGTTGGTCAATATGGTGTTGTTGGGCAGGGGCCTGCCAACGGCAACCGTCAGAGTAATCTGGCCAATTTCACCTGGGGCGATGGAGCCGACGGACCAGACGGGTGCGTTCGGCAGTCCCCCGATTGGTGTTAGCGTTGCGCTGACAAAGGATGTGTTGGGATCAAGGGTATCGGTGATGATGACGTTGGTGGCCGTCAGATTGCCGGTGTTGGAATAGGTCAACGTGTAGGTAAGCGTTGCACCGGCCTCTACAGTGTCAGGATCCCCGCTTTTCTCAATGTGCATGACAGGAGATAGAACTGTAAGAGAGGCGGTGTCGGTCGTCACGCGCGTGCCAGTGTATATGGCCTGCACCGTCCATTCGCCGTGGTTCCGAGGGACATAGACATTGTTGTCTGCCCAGTAGCCACCGTGGCCGGTCTCCATGATGCTAAATGTGGTCTGCGTGGTGACGTCGCCACGGCTGTTGCTATACACATCAAAGGCTTCCACTGTGTAGGCTTGGTTCTCCCAGGCAAAGATGGTCGCCGTTGGCGGGGAGAGGGTGATATAGTTCAGTTCTGCCGGACCGATGGAAACCTGCGCAGAGTCAACGTCCGTGGCCTGCTGAGCGTCGGCTACTCGTACAGTCACTGTGTGTACGCCGGCCACGGTCCAGGTGTAGGTGACGACGTCGCCGGTGGCATCGTCAAAGTCTCCGTCATCGTCCAAGTCCCACGTGTAGGTCAGTGGTCCTCCGCCGGGGTCCGACGACGTGGAGGCGGTCATGGTCACTGGTATGCCCGCCGTCCCCGTGTACGGCCCGCCTGCATCGGCGCTGGGTGCCAAGTTATCCACCGTCACCGTCATCACATCCGAGCCGACCGCGCCATCGTCGTCGGTGACAGTCAGTGTCACTGTGAAATCGGCCGGTTCGGAGTAAACATGTGTGGGGGTGAGAGCGCCGGCAGCGAAGGTCCCATCCCCAAAGTCCCACAAGATCTCGTGAGTGTCAGCGCTGGTGTCGGTGAACACACCACTGAAATAGACGATCTCGCCCTCGTACCTGCGCTGGTCAGGGCCGGCATCCACGGTGGGCGCGACGTTATTCACCGTGACGGTGGTGGTGTCGGTGACGACGGCGGTACCGTCAGAGACGCGGACGGTGACGGCATAGGCGCCGTCGTCGGTCCAGGTGTGGCTGGCCTGATTGGAACTCTGGCTGAAGATGTCGCCGGGATCGGTGAACACGCCGTTGCCGTCCCAGTCAAAGCCGTAGGTTAGGGTGTCGCCAGCGCCAGGGTCGGTGGCGTTGATGGTGACGGTGACGGGAGAGCCCTCGGCCACGGGACCGGTGTTGGTCACGCTGGTGATGGTGGGGGCGACATTGTTCACGGTGAAGGTCGCCGCGTCGCTGTCACTCAATAGCCCTGGATCGGTGGCCGTGAAGGTGATGGTCTCGCTACCGTTCCAACCCGATGCCGGAACGGTGATGGTCGCCACGCGGTTCGTGATGTCCACCGTGAGCTGGGTGTTCCCGGCATAGGTCCACGTCATCTCGGCGTCGGTGTTGTCCACGTCGCTGACATAGTCGTCCAGGTTGATGGTGGCGAAGGTCTGGCCCTCGTCGATGGTCTGGTCGGGGATGTTGCTCACCACCGGCGGGTCGTTCACCGCGGTGACGGTGAAGGTTGCGGCGTCGCTGTCGGATTCCAGGTCGGTGTCCGTCGCTGTAAAGGTGATCGTCTCGGCCCCATTCCAGTCGGGGTCGGACGTCGTGATCGTCGCCACCCGGTCGGTGATGACCACGGTCAGCTCCACATTGCCGCTGTAATCCCAGCTGATATCCGCATCGGGGTCTTCCACGTCGCTGACGTAGTCGTCCAGGTTGATGGTGGCGAAGGTCTGGCCCTCGTCGATGGTCTGGTCGGGGCTGTTGCTCACCACCGGCGGGTCGTTCACCGCGGTGACGGTGGTAGTGATTTGAGTGGTGCTGGATGTAGCTCCGCTGCCGACGATGGTGGCGGTATTCGTGAGGATTGTTCCATTGGGAAGAGGATGAACGACCTCAACGGTCAGTACGATTGTTCCCGAGACTGACGGTGACAAAGTGCCGAGGGGCCAGTAGCGAATGTTCCCCGTCTCACTGGCCGGTGGAGAAGCGCTGAGGAAGACAACGTTGTTGTCCAATGTGTCGGTGATGACCACTCCTGCTACAGTATCGGTGCTTGTGTTCTGATACGTGATGGTGTAGATGAGTTGAGATCCAAGTTGGACGTGGTCAGTACTTGCGTTCTTTGAGATCCATAGACCTGTGCCGTTGAGCGTCGGTCTAGCGCTAGCTGTTTGGGACAGTAGTAACAGCGTGCCAATTAGACTGACAAGTCCGATCAACGACGCAGCCAACAGTTGAGCAAGGGATTTCTTGTCACTTTTCATCATCGTGTATCCATCTCACTTTCGCACCTGCCCAACGGATATGAACCAGTCCAAGGATCCGTTGGGCAGTTTGGGTTATATTTGTCCCGCCTTTTGTTCCAGTCGATCTGTGCCCACTGATGGTGACTTGTGGGCCCGCCATGCAGTAAGTCCTGGTCTATCCCGAAGGGGTAGGCGTAGGTCGCACTGGTGGCGGCTCGGTTGGTGGTGGCGGTGGTGGCTCGGTCGGCGGCGGTGGCGGCGGGTTGGTCGGCCGCGGCTTGGCCGGCGGTGGTGGCGGGGGCTCGGTCGGCGGCGATGAAGTTTGTGTGAGAGTCGGTATGAAGACTGTAGGCGTTGGCGTGGGAGTGCTGGTAGGAGGCGGTGTGGGTGTCGTCGTTGGTTCCGGAGATGGCGTCACGGCCAAGACGGTGGCCGTTGCGCCTGCATCAGTGTATTCGGTGATTTCTGGCTCGGCATCTGATGATGCCATGTGCATCTCTTGACCTGACGTGAGTGCAATGGTTTCCGTATCTGTCGCACAGGCTGCGACCCCTTCCTTGACGATCAGATGCGTTCCTTCGTCGTTAACTTCGATGCTCAGGCGTGCAGGCACTCTCAAAATCGTCACCAGGCAGGCAGGCACGACAAATTCGTACGTAGTCTCCTGGGCAACAAACAGCAGCGCCCCCTCTTGTAGTACCACATGCAAGCGCGGAAAGGTGCGAAGATTCTGCAATTGCATCGCAGCTTGGGGTGCTAGTTCAAGGGTACTGCCATCGCCCAGAAGGAATTGGACACCCTCCACCGCATCTGCGATCATGCCGATTTCATCCTCGACGGCGATGCTGGCCTTGCCTTCCATGGTTGTCCACTCCGAGGAGCCTGGCCATTGCACTTGCACTTTGCCTTCGCGCAGTTGTAGTCGCAGGTAGGGTGGTAGCCATCGTTCGGTTACCGCGGATTGCTGGCCCTGGCAAGCGGCGATAGAGATTATGAACACTGCAAGTAGCAAACAAGTTATCCTTCGTTTCCAAATAAACATACTTTGGCCTCAGTTGTTAACTTGTTACTGGTGGGAATCTGAATTCTTGGCAAAATCGGGATGCTTGGAATTTTGCCAGGCGTCCATATTGGACAACTTTTCAAACGATATTGTAACCTCTAATTGCCCAGAGCATTCCTATTCTAAGGGTTGGGGGTTGGTTTGCGGTGATGAGAATCTTAAAAAATGACAAAGGCGGCGCATCGCTAAGATGCGCCGCCCTTTCGTGCCTCAAACCCTGCGTCGATCAACGCCCGCGTGGGGGCTTGATGTCGATGAGGGCATCCACGTCATAGGTGTCGTACACCAACTCCAGTGCACCGCTGCCCTGGAAGAACTCCTCATCCGTGAACGTGCCGTGGCCGTCAAACGTATAGTGCACCACGTAGCCACCATCCAGCGCGACGCAGATATCGCCAGTGCCGCTCACGGTGCCGTACTCGGTCGGCACGTTGTCGGCAGTATAGGTGTAGTACGCGCAGGGAATCCCGTTCATCGCCCGCTCGTCCACCCGCTGGAAGTACTGCACATAGGGGATAAAGTCGCCGACCGCCAGGGCTTGCTCGTCAAACGGGAGCTCCTCCACTGCCTCTGGAACCGGGAACCAGGCTTGGTTGCCGATCTTGACCCAAACACTGGTGCCAATCCAGATCACCTCGATTGTGTTCGCCGGAAGCTCTGCCGCAGCCGGTCCCTCGGTGCTGAGGGCAACATGTACGGCCTGCTGGCTGGTGTTGACCTCGGCATTGTAGTTGAGGATGCTGGTGTAGCCGGTGTCGTCGGCAGTGAAGTTGATGGTCATCCGCTGGCGGAAGGTCCCCAGATGTCCTAGTGGACTGTAGTCGAAGTGTTGCAAGGAATTCCTGCTGACTTCTTGGCTATCCATTCACGAAAAGCAGAGCGTGTCCAAGACCACTGAAACGGATGAGCAAACAGATCGTTGTACTCCGGATGACTGT
>DAOUDX010000248.1:0-22654 GCA_034430835.1 Anaerolineae bacterium | reverse complement strand
CGCTTTCAGATGCACGAGCGCCTGTATCAACTAGGCTACGAACAGGGGCAGCGCGATGCACTTGCCCAACTTGCCCTCGCTGGTGCTGCTACTGCGGAGGGCTCTTCGTGAAACAATTGAACACTATTGGGTGTTGGCCATCGTGGCGTTCCTGGCGTTGATGACCCTGGGGTGTTCAGGCATCGGGGTCACGCCGACGGTGGGAGGCATGCCGACGGCATACGCGCCGCCAACGCAGGCTCGCACGTCACCGCCATCTGACGATGGCGTGATCGGGGATCTGGCTCCTGTCGGGAGCATCGACATTCTGATCCTGGAATCGTTTCCGGTGCAGGTCAACGTCGTGGCGCGGGGCGGTTTCCCGAATGGTGTGTGTATCGCGATTGACCAGGTTTTGCAGGAGCGGGATGGCAACACGTTCCGGGTGACCATCACGACCGTCCAGTCGGCTGATGTGGTCTGTACCGATGAAGTGGTGCCGTTCGAGGAGGTCATCTCGCTGGATGTCTATGGCCTGCCGGCGGGGACCTACACGGTGGACGTCAACGGCGTGACTGGCACCTTCGAGTTGGCGGTGGACAACGTGCCGCCCGAAGAGCCGACCGCAGAGCTTGCTCTTGGCGCGATCGGCGGCAAGGTGTGGCACGATCTGTGCAAGGTGCCCTACGAGACGGTGGCCGAGCCGCCTGAGGGATGCGTCAAGCTGCCGGGCGGTGGCCTTGTGGCGAACGGGGTGCTCGAAGCTGGCGAGCCTGGCATTGAGGGGGTAGTGGTGATGCTGGGATCGGGTGCTTGTCCCTCCACCGGCCTGGCGACGGCGGCCACAGATGCAAATGGGCTGTACTCGTTCCCCGGGCTGGATGCGGGGACCTACTGCGTCTCGGTCGATGCGCTGGACGCCACGAACGAGACTATCCTCATCCCAGGTGGTTGGAAGTACCCGAATGAGGAGGGGCGGGCCACGGTCGCTGTGGGCGAGGGTGAAGAGATTCCGGATGTGAACTTTGGTTGGGATTATCAGTTTCTGCCGTAGCTGTGAGCAGGGCTGTCATATATCAAGAGAACACGAAAGGGGCAAGGTCATGTTAAGCAAAAAGATGCAGGATGCAATCAACGAGCAGATCAAGAACGAGCTCTATTCCGGCTATCTGTACCTGGCCATGGCGGCCTACGCCGAGGAGCGGAACCTTCCCGGCTTTGGGCACTGGATGAAGGCGCAGTGCCAGGAAGAGGTCGAGCACGCGATGAAGTTCTTTGACTTCATTGTCGAGCGCGGCGGGCGGGTGGAGCTGAAGGCTATCGACCAGCCGCCGGTCGAGTTCGAGTCGCCGACCGCTCTCTTTGAGCTGACGCTGGAGCACGAGAAGAAGGTGACGGGGTTGATCCACGATCTGTACGAGCTCGCACTGGCAGAGAAGGACTACCCCAGCCAGGTGCTGCTGCAATGGTACATCAACGAGCAGGTCGAGGAGGAGAGCAACGCCACCCAAATCCTGGAGACGCTGAAGATGACCGGCGACAAGGGCCAGGCGCTCATCATGATGGATCACGCTTTGGCCAGTAGAGGCGAGTAATCGAATCGACGTGTCTGTGAATCGGTGAATTCGCCGATTCGCAGACACGCTTCAGGAGGTGTGTTATGCCGCTGCCATATAGTGAGCTTGTCATGGAGCATTTCCGCAACCCGCGCAACGTCGGGCGGCTGGAGGATCCCGACGCCAAGTCGATCGAGGGCAGCCCGGCCTGTGGCGACATGGTGGCCGTCTATTTGCAGGTGGACGAGAAAACGCAGACGATCACCGACATCAAGTTCGAGTCCTACGGCTGCGCCTCCAACATCGCCACCGGCTCGATCATCACCGAGCTGGCCAAGGGCAAGACGCTGGAGGAGGCCAAGAAAATCACCTGGAAGGAGGCTTCCGAGGCGCTGGGCGGGCTGCCGCCGATCAAGATCCACTGCTCGGTGCTGGCGGTGGACGGGCTGCGGGCGGCCATCGAGAACTATGAGGAGCGCCACGGCCTGATCAAGGAGCGCGAGCCGACCACGGTCGAGGTGGTGCGCAAGCGGCTCAAGCGGGTGATGAACCCGGTGGTTGGGCTGGATCTGGTGCGCACCAACTTGGTCGAGGATATCGAGGTCGCCGACGGCAAGGTGCGCGTCGTCGTCGATCTGCCCGCCGATCACCAGTTTGCGAGCAATATCCGCGAGGAGATCGTAGAAAAGATCGAGCCGCTGTGGGACGTGGACGAAGTGGTCGTGCAGTTTGCGGAGTAGGGAGTGAGAGATGGCTGACATCAGAGTGGATACGACGAGCGGCGAGTGCCCCCTGGAGGCGGCCAGCGTCAAAGTGGACTGCCGGGGGGAGACCTGCCCGGTGCCGCTGGTGGAGGTGCGCAAAGCGCTGCGCAAAGCCTCGCCGGGGGACGTGGTCGAGGTGGTCGGCACGCATCCGGCGTCGAAGAAGGAGGTCCCGATGGCGGTGGAGGCCCTGGGGCTGACGCTGTTGAGCGTCGAGGGGGCGGACGACGATTGGACGATCCGCATTCGGCGGTAGGAGCAGGCGAGATGGAACAGGATGGAAAAGTCGAGCGGGTGACCATCGTTGCGCACAGCGGCGATATGGACAAGCTCTATAGCGCGCTGATCATCGGCAACGGTGCGCTGGCGATGGGCATGGAGGCCAGCATCTTTTTCACTTTCTGGGGCCTGCAACGGCTCAAGAAGGGTGGATTGGAGAAGGGGCCTCTTTCGAAAATGCACATGCTGGGTCTGGGCAAGCTGATGGTCAAGCTGCGGATGAAGAAGGCTAACGTAGCTTCCTTGGAGAGAATGCTGCTGGATTTCAAGGAACTCGGCGGCAAGATCATGGCCTGCGATATGACGATGGAGATCATGGGGATCAAGCCAGAGGATCTGCGCCAGGACCTCATCAAGGAGTATTGCGCGGTGGGCTCGTTCATTCGGGAGGCGCGTAACTCGACAGTGACGCTGTTCATCTAGGTGTATCTGGTGCCTGCCTGCGCAAGGCGATTGCTTGGGTGATTTGGCCGCTTGCCTGTTTTGCTGTATACTATGCAGCGGCCAATTGAGCGTGGCATTATTCTCCGCCTTGCTGGGAAAGCTCAGTCGAAAAGGGGGTGGTGCGAAGATAAGGCAACAATCACATGCCGGAAGGAGAGGTGGTAACCTACAACATCCAGGTGATACCTATAGGAGGGCTAGTAAGAAATGCGAAAGAAGACTGTTTCACTAATCGCCGTACTGATCGTGCTGGTGAGTCTGTCAGCGCTGCCAGTATCGTCGCAGGGACCGGACAGCCTATTTACTGCGACTCCGTTGGCGCCCGATTCCAGCTACACCTCTACGGCTCAGAAGGACGGCATTCTTGCCGAGAGTGATTCCACTTCCCGGATCGTCAAACCTGAGGATCTGGAGGTGGTCAGCATCATTGTTATCTACGACGAATCATTTGACGAAGACACGTTGGTGGCCGCCTCCGGCGGCCAGATCGTTCACCGCTACGACAAAGTCTTTAGGGGCGTTTCGATGGTTGTGGCGGGAAGCAAGGTGGCCAGTGTGGCTTCTTTGGATGGCGTGACCGGCGTCTATCTGGATGAGCGGCGACAGGTCAACACCGAGGTGAGCAATGAGTTCATCGGCTCCCCGACTGCGTGGGCACAGTTGGGCGGGCAGGAGAATGCAGGGGAGGGCATCGTCGTCGGTGTGCTCGACACCGGCATCTGGCCGGAGCACCCCTCGTTCTCTGACCCGGATCCTTCCGGCAAGGCGTATGCACCACCGCCGGTCGTGCCCGGCTCCAATGGGTTTGCATCCGGCGAGCCTCGTAGCACGTGTGACTTTGGCGATACGGCCTACAACCCCAACGATGTACCCTTCACCTGCAACAGCAAACTCATCGGTGCCTACGACTTTCACGATACGTACAAGGTGCTCGTCGGCCTCCTTCCCGGCGAGTTCGACTCGGCCCGAGATGCCGATGGCCACGGCACGCACACGGCTAGCACGGCTGCCGGCAACGGTGGCGTAGAAGCCAGCATCTTTGGGATCCCGCGCGGCACTATCTCCGGCGTAGCGCCACGAGCCCACGTCATCATGTACAAAGTGTGCGGTGACGAGGGCTGCTACACCAGCGACTCGGCAGCCGCGGTCGAGCAGGCGATCCTCGACGAAGTAGACGTGATCAACTTTTCCATCGGCGGTGGGGGCTCTCCCTATTCCGACCTCGTCAGTTTGGCCTTCCTGAGCGCCTACGAGAACGGTGTGTTCGTGGCTGCTTCAGCCGGCAACTCTGGCCCGACCTCCGATACGACGGGTCACCGTGAGCCTTGGACGACAACCGTGGCCGCCAGCACCACCGATCGCCATTTCCTGAGCACCATCACCCTCGCTGCTGACAATGGTGATACGTTGGAGCTGATCGGCGCGACGGTTACCGAGGGCATTTATACTCCCACACCCGTCGTCTTTTCGCCTGTTGCTCTGTGCACCCCACAGCCTCCGGGCACGTTCAGCGGAGAGATCGTCATCTGCGATCGCGGGGGAATCGCCCGGGTAGAAAAGAGCTTTAACGTGGCCAACGCCGGCGGCAGTGGGATGATCATGCGCAACACAGTTCCCCAGGGCCTGGACACCGATAACCACTTTATCCCCAGCGTTCACATTGAAGCGTCTGAAGGGACAGCGCTGCAGACCTTTATGGACAGCCATACTGGCGTCGTGGCTACCTTCACCCAGGGTGTCGCCAGCGCAGTGCCAGGCGATGTGATGGCGTCCTTCAGCTCGCGCGGTGGGCCGGGACAAACTCTGGGCATCAGCAAACCCGATGTGACTGCTCCCGGCATCCAGATCCTGGCGGGTCACTCGCCAATGCCGGCTACGGCAATCGGCGGCAGGCCCGGCGAGTTGTTCCAGTCCATCCAGGGGACTTCGATGTCCAGCCCGCACGTGGCAGGCGCGGCAGCCTTGCTGAGAGCTCTGCATCCTGATTGGACACCAGGGCAGATCAAATCGGCGCTCATGACCACCGCCTACGCTGGCGTGGTCAAGGAGGATGGCGTGACGCCAGCCGATCCCTTCGACGTTGGCTCCGGCCGAATCAACCTGAAAAGGGCCGGCAACCCGGGTCTGACGATCTCGACCACGGCACAGGACTATGTCGATCACGAAGATGACCTGTGGAACGCCAACTACCCCAGCCTCTACGTGCCGGTGATGCCGGGCAGGGTCATGGTCAAGCGCACGGTACACAGTGAGCTGTCCAGAAACAGCGTATGGTCAACGCGGGTGGACAGTCCATCGGACGTCACCGTCTTTGTGCCGAGTAAGGTCTTTGTGCGCGCCGGCAAGGACACGACGTTCCCCATCATCATCGATGCGCGCGACGTGCCGCTAGGAGAGGTTCGCCACGCCACGTTGTACCTGAAGTATGGCTACTATACGCTCAGGTTCCCGATCACCATCGTGCGCCGGCAGCCGGTGGTGACGATGGAAAAGACCTGCGACCCGGCTGTGTTCGCCAAGGGTGAGACAACGGACTGCACCATCACGATCTCGAACAACAGCTTTGACGATGCCAATATCAGAATGATCGATGTCCTGCCGTTCCAGCATAGACTGGTGAAGGGTAGTGTCGTCGGTGCAGACGAGCGCCCACGGTGGATCAGCTTCAAGGGCACGTTGTATGGTGCCGCACCACCGGAGGTGACGGTAGTGGACGGTACAGATACGACGCCTGCTGGATACCTGCCGCTTTCGATCTTTGGCGTGGACCCGATCGCGGGTGTTGGCGACGAGACCATCGTCAACTTTAGCGTACCGCCCTTTGCCTATGCTGGCGAGACCTATACCGCCATCGGCATGGTCAGCAATGGTTATGCCGTCGTGGGCGGTGGCGACGGAGCCGACATAGACTATGTCAACCAAGTGCTCCCCGACCCGGCGCGACCTAACAACGTGCTGGCACCTTTCTGGACCGATCTCAATCCCGAGTTCGGCGGCGAGTTGCGTGCTGCAACGCTGACCGATGGCGTCAGCACTTGGCTGATTCTCGACTGGGAGGCCGTGCAGAACTATGGCGATGGGGAACCCAACTCGTTCCAGATATGGATCGGGGTCAATGGTGTGGAGGATATCAGCTTCACCTACGGCGACGTCTCTGACGGAGACGGTGGATGGCTGACGGTGGGGGCTGAGAACGCCTACGGCAATTCCGGCCAGAACTGGTACGTCAATGGAACCGGCACGCCCGTAGCCGTCGGTTCCGAGGTGCGGGTCAGTTCCGTCCCCGGTTTGCCGGGTGAGACCCACGTCATCACCTTCACCGCTGCGGGCAAGTATCGCGGTGCGTGGAAGAACTGTGCCCAGATGACGGGCGACGTCTTCTTCGGCACCAACATCGCCTGCTTCAGTGGTGAGGTGACCAAGAAGTAGTCGCTCCAATCGAGCCAATCTGCTCGCAGGATCGAAATCCGCGAGCAGTGCGGAATCCAAACGGTGGGCTGGGCAATCCGGCCCGCCGTTTGGTTTACTTGCTCCCCGATCCAGGAGGGGGGAGCGGGCTGTCGCCACCGGGGAAGTCCTCGCAGAGGAATGGCCCGCGATTGCCGCCGCTGTGGTAGTTGTACGTGTGCTTGCCAACGCGCAGGTGGATTAGCAAGCCGTCCTGCTGCACCTGGATGTAGGCCATGCCCGGCTGAGGACAGCCCAAACTGCCGTCCGGCCATACGACTGTCTGAACCTCGACGAGTTCGATTTGGTCTACGTCGATAGAGAGCCGCTGCGCCAGATCGTGCTTGGCTTGCGCGATCTGCTCTTGCCAGGCTGGATTGGCTGGCGTCAGGATCGCAGGCGTGGTGGGTGAATCTTTGTGTATCACCTGCGTGGGTGAGATCGGGACGGGGGTCCATTGCGGTGTGGGTGTGGTCGTGGGGGAGGACGGCGTTTCCGCCGTCAGTGCCTGGGGAGCCGTCGTGGCTTGTGGCATGGATTCTACCTGGCTACATCCGGTCAAGATCGCGATTCCCATCAAGCCGACCAGCAGCCGCATCGACTTGCGCACCATCTGTCTCCTTTCCGTCCAGTGTCTGCATCCTGGTTTGGCTATGTGCCGATAGATACATCTACGACGTTGGAGAGCGGCGGATGGTTCCACCCAAACGTCACACCTTCCGGTGGTATGCCCTTGGATGATTCTATCCTGGTCTTTCCGCCTCTGCAAGGTCGATGGGCGCATTTGGGTTGACAAGTGGGGTGGGGCGGGTATAATATCCGCCGAGCCCCGGTGGCGGAATAGGCATACGCAGCAGGTTGAGGGCCTGTGCCTTTCTAGGCGTGCTGGTTCGAATCCAGTCCGGGGCAACGAGATTGGAGCAGGTGAGCCTGCTCCTTTTTCTTTTTGGGAAAATCGGCTATACTGTAAGCGAGACGCCGGAACCAAGAGCTCTCTGAAACTTGGATCAATCTGATATGAAAGAAGCAGAGGGATTAGATAGACCCGCACCTCTACTTGAGCCACACTTCAACCTTCACAGTTCCGCCTTTGAAAGCCGGCAGGTTGAATGGCTCGCCCGCGGCCAGCAGCGCGCCGCTCTCACCCTGATAAACCAGCCAGCGAAACGGCCCCTTGCCCAGTTCGCCTGGGCCGACCCACCAGGCCTTCTGACCCACGACGGCCCCGTCCTTGCCAATCTCGACTGTATCCAGCGTCCCCTGCCATCCCTCCACGTCGTGCCAGGCGCTCCACTCATCCTGCCACTGGACCACGGTCCACAAATCCTGCCAGTGCACGCTCTCCCACGGCCAGTCCTGGGGGAACTGGACGCGCAACGTCACCTGCCCGCCCGCGGACGCGGGCCTGTTCGGGGACTCGGGCTCAGGGCGTGGCGGCAGTTGTGCGAGCGCCGGCTGTGCCAGGAACGTGATAGCCACTGCGACACAGAGAGCGGAGACCAACATTGACAATCGGGTGCCCGATTTGCGTTCTTGGGTGCTCATTTTTCTCTCCTTCGTGCTTGGCTCGGACTGCCACCGCGAAACAGGGGCCGCTCCGGACAGTGAGCTTGTCGCTGAGGCACTCTTGATGCGTGCGGATCAGTATAACACGATTAGCGAATTGCAGCCAATGTGTGATGAGTGACTGTTCGAACGAGGCGTGACCTGCTTGCGGGGGAGGGGTGAATCCTGGGATAGACAAAGATGGGTCTGGCTCCTATCCTACACCAATTTTACTGGTTGCCGAACGGTCACGTCTGTCTCCGTGGGTGTGTTGAGCCAGACGTGTAATTGTGGTACAATTGGGCCACGGACAGGCTGGTGATAGTATCCGTACGGAGGAGGACTGTAGCAAGCGGATGTCGGATCGAGAAAACGCGGGCGAGTTCCTAAAGCTCTTGAGCTACCCGGCAGGAGGGGGGGGCAAAGAGGGTTCGCTGGGCGATTCCACAGACAGCGGGTTGCCCCGATTGCCCTCGCACCTCCCGATCCTGCCGTTGAGCGGCGTGGTTGTTTTTCCGATGACGGCGATGCCGCTGCGGGTCGGAAAACCCCGCTCGGTGCGGCTGGTGGATGACGCGGTGAGCGGGAAGCGGCTGGTCGGCTTGGTGACCAGCCGCGATGCGAACCTGGAAGAGCCTGGGCCTGACGATGTCTACCGCGTCGGGACGGTCGCGGCGGTCCAAAGGCTGTTCAAGTCGCCGGATGGGACGATCACGCTGATCGCGCACGGGTTGATGCGCATTCGGGTGGAGGAGTTCACCGGCGAGACGCCCTATCTGACGGCGCGCGTGTCTGCAGCGCCGGAATGGGCTGGAGACTCGCCAGAGATCGAAGCGTTGCGGCGAAACATCGTGGATGGGTTCCGTCGCCTGAACGAGCTGTCGCCCACGGTGGCGGATGAGATGGTCACGGTGATCTCTGACATGACTGATCCGTTGCAGCTCGTTTACAACGTTGCTCACCAGATCAGGCGGATGGAGTTGGAGGAAGCACAGCAGCTCTTGGAGCTTGATGGTGTGTCCGAGAAGATGCACATGCTGCTGGGTGTGCTGATGAAGGAGATAGAGGTTCTCGAACTGCGGAGCAAGATACAGAGCGAGGCTCAGTCCGAGATGGAAAAGATGCAGCGCGAGTACTTTTTGCGCGAGCAGCTCAAGGCCATTCAGCGGGAATTGGGCGAGGCGGACGAGCAGCAGATGGAGGTGGAAGAGTTCCGCGAAAAGATCGAAAAATCAGGCATGCCTGAGGAGGCGGAGAAAGAGGCCCGGCGCGAGCTGGATCGATTAAGCAAGCTTCCTACCGCAGCTGCAGAGTACGGTGTGATTCGTACCTATCTGGATTGGCTGACCAGCCTGCCATGGAGCATTGAGACGGACGATAACCTGGATATCGCCCACGCACGGGAGGTGCTGGACGAGGATCATTACGATCTAGACGAGATCAAGGAGCGCATTCTCGAGTATTTGGCGGTGCGCAAGTTGCGAGAGGAGCGCAGGGAGGAGCTCGAAACCGAAGAACCGACCGACTTGATCCGTCGCGAGAGGGAAGGGGTTATTCTGTGCTTCGTGGGGCCGCCCGGAACGGGCAAAACCAGCCTTGGGCAGTCTATCGCGCGGGCGTTGGGGCGCAAGTTCATCCGCCAGTCGCTGGGTGGCGTGCGCGACGAGGCCGAGATTCGCGGCCATCGTCGCACATACATCGGCGCGCTGCCAGGGCGCATCATCCAGGCGCTGCGGCGGGTGGAATCGAAGAATCCGGTCTTTATGCTCGACGAGATCGATAAGCTGGGGATGGACTTTCGTGGCGATCCGGCGGCGGCGCTCTTGGAGGTGCTGGATCCTGAGCAGAATCGCGAGTTCCGCGATCATTACTTGGACGTGCCCTTCGATCTCTCGCGGGTGATGTTCATCACCACGGCTAACTTGCTCGATCCGATCCCGGCCCCATTGAGGGATAGGATGGAGATCCTGAATCTCTCGGGCTACATGGAGACGGAGAAAGTGCGTATTTCCCAGGGATACCTCATCCCGCGCCAACTGCGAGAGAACGGGTTGCGGAAGCAGGAGTTGAGCTTCACCGATGGCGCACTGCGGCAGATCATCCGTGACTACACTCATGAGGCAGGTGTGCGCAACCTGGAGCGGGAGATCGGGAAGGTGTGCCGGAAGGTGGTGACCAGCATTGCCGAGAATGCCGGCGGATCGGGAAACGGGGCGGTGATCAGAGTGACGAAGAGCAGCGTGGCCAAATTCCTGAAAAAGCCACGTTACTTCCCAGAGACGGCATTGCGGACACAGTTGCCCGGCGTCGCGACCGGTCTGGGCGTTACAGTCGCCGGCGGTGACCTGATGTTCTTCGAGGCGACCAAGATGCCCGGCGAGAAAGGGTTCATGGTCACCGGCCAGTTGGGTGATGTGATGAAGGAGTCGGCACAGGCGGCGCTGAGCTACGTGCGTGCCAAGGCAGAAGAGATGGGTATCCCGGCCAAGGTTTTTGAGCAGAATGACATCCATCTGCACGTGCCGGCGGGCGCGGTGCCCAAGGATGGACCGTCAGCCGGGGTCACGATGGCGGCTGCGCTGGCCTCCCTCCTGACAGGACGCAGAGTGCGCGACGACGTGGGGATGACGGGGGAGATCACACTGCGCGGCCAGGTGCTCCCTGTGGGCGGTATCAAGGAGAAAGTGCTGGCCGCCCACCGGGCCGGTCTCAAGACGGTCATCATCCCCAAGCAGAACGAGAAGGATCTGGAAGATATCCCCAGCGAGGCGCGCAGGAGCCTCGAGTTCATTCTGGCCGAGCGGGTAGACGACGTGTTTGACACGGCGTTGGTGCCTGTGGGGAGCGCATAGTTCGCTAGGGGGATGGGCTGTGGACACTATTCTTGTGCTGGACGATGATCGGACGTTCACAAGCCTTCTGAAGACGGTGTTCGAGATGGAAGGCTATCGGGCAGTGGTTCTGAGCCGGCCCGATGATGTGATCCCTACGGCGCGCGAGATCAACCCTGCTCTGGTTCTGATGGACGTGCACGCCGGTGAGGGGGATACGCTGGGCGTCGTGCGGGCGCTGCGGGCGGACGTGGAGGCGAAAACGGTGCTTGTGTTGATGACGTCGGGGATGGATCACCGTGCTGAGTGTCTGGAGGCCGGTGCCAACGCTTTCATTCTCAAACCTTTCCGTCCGGTTGAGCTGCTGACTGTCGTCAAAAAAGTGCTTGGCAGTCGCGATGCGGATGTATAGGCGAGAAGGTGGGGGTGAGTCAAAGATCAGAACTCGAGGGATTCGCAAAAGAATGACTTCCGCTCTTGCCGGGTCAAGTTTAGCAAGGGCAGGCAGGAAGTCATTCTCAGCAGCCCCTTGGTGTTCTTCGAATAGGTTCGGTCGCGGCACAAGGCCGCGCTATTACAAACAAGGATGAGAATATGGGAAGGCGAAGTAAAGGAAAACGTAATTCTGAGTGGAGGCGGGTCGATCTGCATCTACATACCCCCGTCTCTACTGATTATGAGGAGCGAGGCGTTTCGTACCTGGACATATTGCGGGTCGCTGAGCAGAAGGGGCTCGATATCATCGCGTTCACCGATCACAATACGGTGGCCGGGTATCGGGAGATGATGGAGGAGGTTCAGCAACTCGGGTTGCTGGAACAGTTGGGGCGACTTCGTAATGAGGAGAAGACGAGACTGCAGGAGTATCGTCGGCTGCTGAAGAAGGTGTTGGTATTGCCGGGGTTCGAGTTCACGGCCACGTTGGGCTTTCACATCCTGGGGGTCTTTTCGCCAGACACCAACGTGCGCGAGTTAGAGTTCATTCTGCGGCGGCTCAACATCCCGCCGGACAAGCTCGATGCTGGCAGCGGCGAGGTGGGTGCGACGACGGACGTGCTGACGGCTTACCGCGTGATCGACGAAGCGGGCGGTATCGTCATTGCGGCTCACGTCAACTCACATCACGGGGTCGCGATGCGGGGATTGGGTTTTGGCGGGCAGACGCGCATCGCCTACACGCAGGACCCTCACTTGCACGTGCTGGAGGTGACCGATCTGGAGAGGAAGGGGCGGGGGGCGACGGTCCGCTTCTTCGACGGCTCGCGGCCGGAGTATCCGCGCCGGATGCGGTGCATCCAGGGCTCGGACACGCATCAGCTCCATCGAGACCCCAACAATCCCAAGAATCTGGGCGTGGGCGACCGGGTGACGGAAGTGCTTCTGCCGGAGGTCAGTTTCGAAGCGCTGCGAGAGGCGCTCTTGGGGGATGATTTCGCCCGGACGCGCCCTTATCACCCGGCAGTAGCGCCGGTCGACTACATCCAGGCGGTGCGGGAGGAGGGGGCCTCCATCGTGCAGGATTTCCACGCCGGCTACACGCAGCGGGGCGGGAGGTTGTATGCCATCCTAGCCGATACGTGCGCGTTCGCCAACACGAACGGCGGCATGATCTATGTCGGCGTGAGCGCCGATCCGAAGCAGCCGCCTGCCGGAGTGAGCACTCCCTCGCGGGTGATCAAGGCGTTGCAGGAAGAGATCGAGCGCCGCATCACACCACCCCTTGACGTGACGGTGGACGTGCAGGAGACGCAGGGGGCAAAAGTGGTGCGGGTGACGGTGCCCCGGGGTAGCGATCCACCCTACGCTATCGACGACAGCAAGATCTATGTGCGCAGCGAAGCGGAGACGGAGTTAGCGGTGCGGGACGAGATCGTCGGCTTGGTGAGACGGAGAAAGGATGAGGCACGAGAGGTGACAGAGGCGGTGGCCATAGGCCACATCGAGCCGCCCCGTACAGGCGTCGAGGTGGTGAAGTCAGATGAGCGCACGGGGACGATGTATCACACACTGCGCGACCTGCGCAACAGCAACGTGGTGCAGAATGTCACTCGCAAGTCGGCGCGGCGGCTGTGGCACTATGCCATCGTCCAGGCAGAGGAGCACCCCGTGGATGTGGGCAAGGTGAATTTGCACGGCGACATCGGCCTGCTGAAGCGGCGGACGCATGCGAACCAGGCGCGTTATGACTTGGTGCAACGGGAGGGGGATAGGCTGCGCGTTTACTACGGAGTGACGGAAGACGGTATCCACGGGGAGTGGG
The DNA here is from genome assembly GCA_034430835.1 of Anaerolineae bacterium. GTDB lineage: Bacteria > Chloroflexota > Anaerolineae > B4-G1 > B4-G1 > JAFGED01. Next base: position 9,549 of record DAOUDX010000248.1, on the reverse strand, counting down.
CGCGGCTGGTGGGGTTGGATTCCGACTGAGCCCAACGGGTGTGAGTTGGGGGCGTTCCAGTTGCTTTGAGTTGGGGTCCTGCATTCGGTTCGTTGGAAGTGGGGAGTAAGGAGTAGGAAGTCGCTTGCTTCCTACTCTTTTTGCTGAGGGAGCTGATGCAACGGCGTTCGCTGTTCCTCGATCTGGGTGGGTTGGCGATCCTGGCGTTGGTGGTGGTCGCTTTCTTCTGGCCGCTGATGCTCGGCGGTCACTGGATCCCGCGCGGCGGCGGCGATCTGGTCTCTTTCATCTGGCCAATGTATCGCTTCGCTGCGCACAGCCTGCGGTCGGGCCAAATCCCTCTCTGGGATCCCTACGTCTACGGCGGCGCGCCCTTCGTGGCCGACAATCAGTCCGGCGTTTTCTATCCGATCAACTTGCTGGTTTTCGTGCTGTTCGGCGAACCGTCCTACGAGGTAGTGGAGGGACTGGTTGTGTTTCACGTGTGGCTGGCCGGGGCAGGGATGTTCGCGTTGCTGCGAGGGGTGGGGCTGCGGCGGCCGGCGGCAGTCTTTGGCGGCGTGGCTTTTGCGCTATCGGACCTGTTCGTCACGCACATCGGCAACCTCAATCTGAACGCGACGGCGGCTTGGCTGCCGCTGATGTTGCTGCTGGCGCACAGGGCCTTGATCCGGCGGAGCGTGGGATGGGCAGCCGGCACGGGGGCGGTGTTGGCGCTGGCGGCGCTGGCGGGACACGGGCAGATGCTGCTCTACGCAGGGTTGATGTTGGCGGGGTATGTCGTGTACCGGCTGGCGTTGGAGGTGGCAAATCGCAGGTGGCAGATAGCAGCATACAGGCGGCTGCTGCTGGTGTGCTTGTTGGGGACGACGATCGTGATGGTTGGGGTGGGGGGGGCGGCGCTGACGCTGTTTCCGGCCTGGGAGATGGCGGGCCATACGGGACGGGGTCATTTGGCCTACGAGGAGGCGACAGCATCCTCGCTGCCACCGCAGGCGCTCGCGGGTCTGCTCGCGCCAGGATTCTACGGGCGGGGAGGGGTGACCTTCTGGGGCAGGTGGGCACGGGTGGAGGTGGGGTACGCGGGCGTAGTGACACTGGTGCTGGCGGTGCTGGGGGTATGCGCGTGTGCAAGCGCGCAAGTATGCAGGTGGCGAGTGGGGAAGGGCGTCGAAGGTAGGGAGTGTGGGGCTGTGGGGGAGGGGTTTCCCGGCGGGTTCTTTGCGCTGTTGGTAGTGGTGGGTTTCGTGCTGGCGATGGGGCAGTACACGCCGGTGTATTGGGTGCTGTATCGCTACGTGCCGACGTTCGATCAGGTGCGAGTTCCGGCGCGTCTGGTCGTGCTGGCGGACCTGGGGTTGGCGGCGCTGGCGGCCTATGGGTTGGATAGGGTGCGTTTGAGCCGCATCTCCCGGTGGGTGGGCCTGGGGGCGGTCATAGCCGCGGTGGGGCTGCTGACCATCGGGTTGTGGCAGGCGCAGGCGGTGCCGTCCGCACGGGTGGCGCAGGCGACGAATAGCATCGTCGTCGCCTCGATGCTTCTGGTCTTGAGCGGGGTCCTGGTGTGGCTGGCTCGTCGATATCGCTGGAGCGCGTGGCTGCCGGTGGCGCTGCTGGCGGCCGATTTGATCGCGCTGGGATCGGTGCTGGAGGTGGAGGTGAACGACCCCACGCTGGGGTTCCAGCATCAGGACGTGGTGGCCTTTCTGCGCCGGGATGCGAACCTGTTCCGCATAGAATCGTCGCCAGCGAGGGCCTGGCAGCCGGATGCGGCGCTGGTGCACGGCCTGCACGACATCGACGGGGTTTTCAACCCGTTGGGTGTCGCGCTGTACCACGCCTATCGCTGGGCAGTGGGGGAGCGTGGCGCGCCGCTCTACAACCTGCTGGGGGTCAAGTACGTGCTGGCGGATAAGGGCAAGCCGCCGGGCGACGAGCGCCTGGTGCCGGTCTACACCGAGAACTCGGAGATGGATGTGTACCTGAACACGCAGGCGCTGCCGATGGCGCTGCTGGTCTATAATGCGCGGGTGGTGTCGGATCACGGGGCGGCTTGGGCAGCGCTCTTTGACGACTTTGACCCGACGCAGGTGGTGATCCTGGAGGAGCGTCAAGCCGGGGATCTGCCCGGTCTCGGGGATCGAGGATTGAGCACTGAAGGCGGTAGGATTGAGTTCGTGCGATACGGTCTGAACGAGATCGAGTTGGCGGTGGAGATACCGCGGGATGGGTGGTTGGTGCTGAGCGAGGTGTACTACCCGGGTTGGCGAGCCGCGGTGGACGGTGAGCAGACGGAGGTGCTGCGGGTGGATTATACGTTCCGCGCCGTGCGGCTTGAACCGGGGGAGCATACAGTCAGGGTATGGTTTGCGCCGTGGACGTGGACCGTGGGACTGGCGGTGAGCGTGGCGACGTGGGCAGGTTTGGCGGCTTGGGCTGGTTGGAGGGTAAGTGGGTGCCTGGCGCGTCCTGGCGGCGCTATGAGCGAGGTGGGGGATGGGAACTGACGGGCGATGGACGAGCTCGTGGGCGTGTTTTCCTCCGTGCAGGGATCTGAAGTTCGGTTCACGCCGCCAGTACGAGCCGCGCTGCTGCGATCACGATGATTCCCACGATCACCGAGCCAAAGAAGCTGCGCCTCTTCCAGGCCACCACAAAGGTCGGGATGGCGGCCCACAGGAACAGATTGCTCAAGCCGGGGTCAATATGCCCCTCGTTGATGAGCAGCGAGGGCAGCAGCATGGCAGCGAGCACGGCCACAGGCACGTAGCGTAGCCACGCCACAATCGGCTTTGGAAGTGACTTGGACGCAAGTACCCAGATGGGCAGCAGCCGTGGCGTGTACGTCACCAGCATCATGCCCACGATGGTCAAGAAGATGGTTGCTTGATCCATTGCTCGATCATCACTCCGATGGTTGCGCCTATCAGCGTGGCGACGATCACGCTCCATTGCTCAAGACCCGCCAGCGCAAGCCCTACCGATAGCGCCCCTGTCAGCACGGCGACGGCGATCTGGATGCGATCCGTGATCTGCAGGACCAATAGTGCGATGAACATCGCCGACAGCGCGTAATCCAGCCCCAATGGTTCGACGTCGCTGATGATGTTCCCCACCAGGATGCCCAACCCCGTCCCAGTCACCCACGCTGCCTGAGATGTGACGTTGGTTGCGAAAGCCTCTGTCCGGTTCGGGCCCACGGCGGCAAACCGCGCAGAGTGGACGGCAAAGGTCTCATCGGTCAGTTCGTAGGCAAAAGCAGCCAAAGCCAGCCTGTTCCATCGCTTCAGGAACGGCGAAACCGCCGCCGACATCAGCAGGTGGCGCAGGTTGACCACGAACGTGGTGAGGGTGATGGATAGAGGCGGCGCGCCCGCCGCAATCAACCCGACGGCGATGAGTTGCGCCGACCCGGCGTAGACGAGCAGCGACATGAGCAGGGTGTTGAGGGGCGAAAGGCTGGCCTTCCGGGCAAGAACGCCATACGCCAGACCGATGGGTACGTAGCCCAGCACGATGGGCATCGCTTGCGATACGCCGGTAAGCCATCCGCGCTGCGTTGTTCGGGTCCCTGTCATAAGCGATTCGCGGCCTGTTCCTTGAGTCGGGTGTATATGAGTCGAATGTTGGCTTCGTGGTACCGCTCGACGCCGCGCTCCGCGTAGCGGGGATAATCAGGGTCTGCCACGGCCTCGTCTTCGCTGTGCCCTTCGGTCACGTGATCGGCGGTGCGTGTCCAGGTCTCCTCCAGGTAGCCGACCAGCCCATCGATCTCCCTCTCGCCGCACAGGGCTCCGTGACCGGGCACGATGGCCTGTGCGCCTAAATCGGGCAGTCGCTTGAGCGCGTCGATGAGGGCGGGCACGTCGGCGTCGTACAGGAACGGATAGCGCCCTTCGAAGATGAGGTCGCCAGCAAAGAGCACTTCGGCCTCCGGCAGCCACACGACCGAAGAGTCGGGCGTGTGTGCATCAAAGTGAATGACCTCGATCCGCACGCCGCCGATTTCTGCCTCGCGGCGCTCTTCGAAGGTCTCTGTCGGCAGGGTGATGCGCAGGTCTGCCCACTTTCTCCGCATATCCTCAGCCCAGGCAGGCTCGCTCTTTCCGCGCTCTTCGATGTACGCTGCGATCTCCTTTGGTGACCAGTCCTCGGCGAGTCGCGCCTCCATCTCGTCCCGGCACACCTGGTGTGCCAGGATGGGGCAGGCGAAGAGCTGGTTGCCCCAGGTGTGATCGCTGTGGAAGTGGGTGTTGATCACAAGGCTTGCATCTGAAGCCGCTGCGCCAGCAGCATCCAAGCGTTCCTGCATGTCCAGCGGGCTGATGGTGGTGTCCACAACCACAATGCCCTTGGACGTGCGAACGAGGCCTGCGTTTGGCCCACCGTCGATGTCGAGAAAGGCGAGCACGCCTGGGGCGATCTGTGCGATTCGCATGGATTCTCCCTCCCTTTTTGGCCTTTCAAAAAACACGGCGGGATTATAGCCTGGTTGCTCGATCAAGTCAACGCTCTTTGCCGATCTTGGCGGCAGTGCCATCTGGCGAGGGCAGCACACAGGGGTTTGTGCATCTGTCATCGCTGGACTATAATGGCTTGCGGCCCGATTGCGCGGGTCTTGCTATCATGGAGGTACAAGATGGCCATCGACCCGGAGATGTGTGAGAAACTACTTGCCTATCAGAAATGCGAGATCACCGAGCATCATATCTACAGGATGCTGGCAAACACGGTCAAGTCGCCGCAGAACAGGCAGATCCTGGAGCACATCGCCGACGACGAGCTGCGGCACTATCGCCAGTGGCGAGAATATACGCAGCAGGACGTGAAGCCCAACCGGCTGGCGATATGGAAGTACTACCTGATCAGCCGTGTTTTCGGATTCACGTTCGGGGTCAAGCTCATGGAAAGGGGCGAGGCAGGGGCGCAGGACAACTATGCGCAACTTCAGGAGACGATCTCCGAGGCTGAGGCGATCATCCGCGACGAGCATGAGCACGAGGATGCCTTGATCGAGTTGTTGGACGAGGAGCGATTGCGCTACACGGGCTCGATCGTGCTGGGGCTGAACGACGCCCTCGTGGAGTTGACCGGCGCGCTTGCCGGCTTCACGCTGGCGCTCCAGAACACAAGGCTGATCGCGCTCACCGGCCTGATCACGGGCGTGGCCGCGGCTCTGTCTATGGCAGCATCGGAGTATCTTTCCACCAGGTCGGAGGAGACCGCCAAGAGCCCTGTGCGAGCCTCAGTCTACACGGGTATCGCGTACATCGTGACGGTGTTCATCCTCATCCTGCCGTACCTGACATTGAACAACTATTACGTCTGTTTGGCGTGCACGCTGCTCGCCGCTGTTGTGATCATAGGCTTCTTCAACTACTACGTCTCTGTCGCAAAAGACGAGCCTTTCAAGCGGCGTTTCCTTGAAATGGCAGGGCTGAGCCTGGGAGTGGCGACGTTGAGCTTTTTCATCGGTTTCGCCGTCCGCTCTTTCCTGGGTGTCGATGTGTGAGCAGCATCGGCTATTCGGCCCGCTTGAGCGCCCTCACTGCGTCTCTTACCCGTTTCCAGCGCGTGCGCACTTCTCTTTCCCTTTCGCGGTCGATGGGGTGTGGGCTGTAGCGCGCTTCCACGAAATCCTCGGTGAGTTGATCCATCTCCTGCCGCGCTTGCGGCAGGTGGGGCGCTAGCGTGTCGTCATACTCGTAGGGTGTCTGGGAGTGTCTGCGGGGAAAGCCTTGCCGGCCGGCACGCCGCAGGACGCTGAGATAGTAGTAGAGCGTGCGCTCGCGGGGCGAAAGCGCGCCCAGTCGGAGAAAGCGGAAGGGTTCGCGGGGTTGTTTGGGACCTGGCCGTCGCCGCAGAGACAGGCGGCGTGGCACCCGTTCGCCGATGGCTGCCGCCATTCCTGCCAGCCGACGCCACAGGCCGGCCAGGAGTGCGCGTAGCGCGCGGATTGGTCCGAGTGAGAGTAAGGCGCGCAGAACCTCCGGGTAGTCTCGCAGGTAGTTGCGGGCCACGTAGAAAGCCGCCCCCAGTGCGGCGGCCCAGAAGAGGAGCGAGCGCAGCACCTCGATCCAGTTGGCGGCGGCGGGGAGGATCATTTCGATATCCTCTGGTTCCGGGGGCGGGGGGGGAGCCTCGCTATCTGACGGGAGTAGAAACGTCAGCGGCCAGACGGCAATTGCCACGAGAAGGGCAATCAACTGTGCGACGTACTTGAATAGGACCGACAGGCTTGCCACTAACTCCAGCAGCCCCATCGTGTGGCCGGTGGGGATCAAGAAAGCCGCTATTGCTGCCAGCCCGAGGAGCATGAAGCTGTAGCGCACCCAGCGGCTGGTTAGCTTTTCAGAGACTTTCGTTTCGTTCGTGCGCCACTGTCTGCGCAGTGTGGCGTACCGCACCTGCCCCAACAGCACGAACCCCAACAGGAAGTAGATCAAGACGTTAAACGCCAATCTAGGCAGTGGCGGGTGGCTCTGGTTCGGCAGGCTTTCGAGAATCCGGTGGGTGATCCCGATGATCGCCAAGAGCACGGCGCCTCCCCCGAGAAAACGGTTGGCGATGGCCTCGCCCGGAGGAGACTCGTCGGAGTAGTACTCAGGAGGGTCGTCGAGGCGTTCCAGGTCGCGTATCGTCAGCGTGGAGAGCAGCCAGGAGGCCAGCGCGAGGAAGGAAGCGATCACTGTTTTGGGATCGAGGATGCCCAGGGGTTGGCTGGGCCAAGCTGCTATCTCTGCCAGCACACTGCCCCAACTGTCGCCAACGAAGCTGCCGATCTTGAGTAGGATGAGGATGGTCAGAATCTCGGTTAACCGGAATCGCCGGAGGTCTCCCCACCGCAGGTTTCTGGCTTTGATCACCCAGTACGAGCCGCTGGCCTCCAGTGCCGCCAGCACGCATCCCGCGACAAAGTACGTCCTGCTCCAGGTGGGGATGATGAGACGTATTAGGTCTGTCGCTGCCACGGCAATGCAACCGATCATCGCGCTGATCAGCAGCGGATGGAACCAGTGTCTCAGCCGCGCGTCGCGTCTCATGGCAACACTGCCTCCAGGTCGCGCTCCTGCCAGACCCGGTGCACCCCCAGGCCAAGCAGGTCAGCCCGTCCCTGAAGCTCGGCTGACGGGCGATCTGGCTGCACCAGGATCAGCGCGACGGCGAACCCGGTTTGCCGCAGATGGGCCAGGGTGTCGAAGAGGCCTGCGCTTTCGCCGCCGGTGATGGCTAGAATGGTGGTTCCCCACGAGAGGTTCATACATTCTCGGCGCAGCAGTTCCTCGAACTGCGTCGTGTCTGCGATCTGCACGCGGGCCAGGATTTCTAGCAGGCTCATCAGGTGCGCGCGTTCCCGACATGGAGGGAGCGTGAGCCGGGACTGGGTGTTCAGCAGTGGATCGAACGCCTCGGTAGCCAGTCCAACGGGCAGTCTTTCCCGGGTGGCGACGTGACTGGCGACGGAAGCAGCGACGACGATGGCCAGCTCCGTGGCCATGTATCGCTGGCGCTGCCCGTAGGCGTCCCGGTTCAGGTCGAGGCAGATCAGGGTCTCGCGGGCGATGGCGGGCTGGTATCGCTTGACCAGGAGGCGGCCGGTGCTGGCCGACTTCGGCGAGCTCAGTCGAGCCGTCGCCGTCCAGTGGATGCGACGAGGGCTATCGCCGCGCTGGTAGTCGCGCACGCCCATGATGCGTGCCGGGTCCTCGAACAGGGGCGTGCGCGCGGGCAGCGCCACCAGCGGCGAATGTGTCGGCAACCCCAGCTTCTGAAGGGGGAGGATACGGGGGTAGACGACGATGTGTGCCGGCGCTGTCTCTGACGTGCTGCGAGGCGTGATGCCCAACAGATCGCCGGACTGCATCGTCAGCGGGCCGATGAGATAGTAGCCTCGTTTGCGACAGTTGAGGAGGTACTGGAAGCTCTGGTGCTCGCGTGGGCCCAGGCTGGCCACTTCGCGATAAAAAGGGGGAGCGGTGAGATCTATGGGCAGCGACTCGTGTATCTCCAGCCAGGGGATGGGGAGCAGGCTCGTGTTGCGCACTCTCACGTCCACCTTCACCAAGTCGCCGCAGAAAGCGTGATCGGCAAAGCGCCGCTGGACGTCCAGGCGGCTTGTCGCGTGTCTCATCCACAGGCGCGACAGGAAGTAGACGGCGAAGAGGAGGTAGACGATAGTGAAGAAGAAATCTATGCGCAGGATGACGGCGATGGCAAACAGGAGCAATAGAAAGGGTGTAAAGCGTCGCATCGTTCCGGGCTGTTACCTGAGCTCGCCGATATTCAACTCGGCGTCCTCCAATATCCCCTCCAGAATGCCCGTGGCGGTGTGTCCCCGTAGCTGGCTCTCCGGTTTGACGATCAGCCGGTGGGCAAGCGTCAGGGGCGCCAGGGTCTTGACGTCGTCTGGGATGACATAGTCGCGCTCGTGCAGCGCTGCCAACGCCTGGGCCGTCTTGTACAGCGCCAGCGAGCCGCGCGGGCTGGCGCCCAGCGCCAGGTCGGGGTGGGCGCGGGTGGCCTGCACGATGGTCAGGATGTAGCGCTCCAGAGACTGGTCTACGTGTACGTCGGTGATCGGATCGTGCAGCGCCAGCAGCTCCGTCCCATCTACCACCTGGCCGATGGTTTCGATGGGGTGCTGCTTGCGCAGGTTACGCACCATCTGCACTTCGTCGTCAGCCTCGGGGTAACCCAACGAGAGGCGCATCAGGAAGCGGTCGAGTTGCGCCTCGGGCAGAGGGAAGGTGCCCTCGTATTCGATGGGATTCTGCGTCGCCAGCACCAGGAACGGCGCGGGCAGCGGACGGGTGACGCCGTCGACTGTGACCTGTTGCTCCTGCATCGCCTCCAGCAGCGCGGCCTGGGTGCGGGGCGTGGCGCGGTTGATCTCGTCGGCCAGCAGGATGTTGGCGAAAACCGGGCCAGGCTGGAACTCGAACCTGTTGGTCTGCTGGTTGAACACGCTCACGCCGGTGATGTCGTTGGGCAGCAGATCGGGCGTGCACTGCAACCGTTTGAAGCCGATGCCCATACTGGCGGCGACGGCGCGGGCCAGCATCGTCTTGCCGGTGCCGGGCACGTCCTCGATCAGCACGTGGCCCTGGCACAGCAGGGCGACCATCAGCAACTCGATCTGTTCCCGCTTGCCGACGATGACGGTTTCGACGTTGTCGATGACGCGGGCGGCGAATTCGGTGATGGATGTCATGACGGCCTCCTTCAGGGTCGAGACTTCGGAAGTCTCCCAGACTTCCCAAGTCTGAAGCGGCGCAGGGCGGCCTGGACGCGCTCGCGGATGGACGGTGGCCTGGACTCAGCCAGTGCCCGTTGCAGGTTACGGGCGGCGACCGCGTGATCGTGGGGAAACGCCTCGGCAGTCCACACGGTCAGTGCGTTGTTGAGGCACGCGATGGCCTGCTCGATGTTTTCGGCGCGTTCGCCGCGGATGCGGTCGGCGTAGGCGTTGCCCAGGTTGTTGTGGGTCATCGCCCAATCTTCAGGGAAGTCCTGGCGCGTGTAGACCTCCAGGGCGCGCCGGAAGTGGCC
>DAOUDX010000247.1:0-4934 GCA_034430835.1 Anaerolineae bacterium | reverse complement strand
CCTTCCTCCCCCCCCAATGGGGGGGGATAGAGGAAGGAACCTCCCCCCCAATGGGGGGGATAGAGGGAGGGGCCTCACTCGTAAACGCATACAGCCGCCCGTGCCGGGCGTCGCGCGTGGGCATCGAGCTGTCAAAAAGGTCGTATCCCATCCGCGTGCAGGCCACGACGTAAGCCGGATGGCCCACCCCCAGCGCGTGCGTCGGGAACTCGGCCGGCACCAGCTCGCGGACGTAGGCCAGGATATCGACCAGCAGATTCCCCTCGCCGTCGAGCGGCCAGCCGCCGTAGCCGAAGCCGTCGAAGCCGATCTCCAACAGCTCGTTGGCGCATCGCTTGCGTAGGTCACGCGAGCCTCCACCCTGGATGACGGCGAGCAGCAGGGGGCGCTGTTCCCGCGGCAGCTCCTTCTGATCGACCAGGCGCTCGAACTCGCGCTTGCAGCGGCGCGCCCAGGCGATGGTGCGCTCGACCGACTCCCGCTGCGTCTCCAGCGGAGCGTCCACGTGCGTGCAGTCGTCCAGGCAGACGACGACATCGGCGCCATAGCTCACCTGCAACCGGATGCTCTTTTCCGGGGTGAGGGTAAATCGGCGGCGGGATTGGCCGGGCCGAAAGGTGATGCCATTGTTGGTCAAACTGCCGTTCTTGGGATTCTGCCGGATCAGAGAATAGGCCTGGAAGCCGCCCGAATCGGTGACGATGGGCCGCTGCCATCCGCTCATCTGGTGCAAGCCACCCAACGCCTGCACCGTCGAGGAGCCAGGGTGCCGCATCAGGTGGAAGACGTTCATCACCACGCCCTGAACGCCGCAGCGGGCCAGATCGGCGCTATCGACCGAGCGAACGACGCCCATCGTCGCGTCGGGCAAAAAGACAGGGAGCCGCAACTGACCGTGGGGCAACTGTAAGACGTTCACGACGCCCCCGCGATCACGACGGTGTACTCACCCCGAGGCTCCTCATCGTCGAAGAGGGTCAAAAGCTCGGAAAGCGCCCCGCGCTGCACCTCCTCGTATAGCTTGGTCAGCTCGTTGGCCAGCGCCGCCTGCCGGTCGCCGAACACCGCGATAGCATCTTGGAGAAACGCCTTCAGCCGGTAGGGGCTTTCGTAAAAGATCAACGTATGGGGCGAGTCCTTGTCCACTTCGAGGAAGCGCCTGCGGGGGCCGGGCTTACGCGGCGGGAACCCGCGGAAGGTAAAGCTGTGGGAGGGCAGCCCCGAAAGCACCAATCCCATAACCAGCGCGCTGGGACCGGGGATCATCACCACCGGCACGCTCTCCTCAACGGCGCGGCGTACCAGCGTGAATCCGGGGTCAGAGATGCCAGGGGTGCCGGCGTTGGTTACCAGCGCCACCGACTTGCCCTGCTCGATCATCGACATGACCCTGCCCGTCGCCTGCCTCTCGTTGTGCTCGTGAAAGGCGATCTTTGGTTTTTCGATGTCGAAATGTTTGAGTAGCCGTCCCGTCTTACGCGTATCCTCGCAGGCGATCACGTCCACCTGGCGCAGCATCTCCAGTGCGCGCAGGGTGATGTCGCTCAGGTTCCCGATGGGTGTGGCTACTAGGTATAGCATAATCGTTTTGGACGCAGATGCCAGCCGTAGGTTGGGACGCAGATGGCGCAGATTCGTTCGATTTCTCAGACGGTCGATCTTTTGACCCAGTCCATTGAACCTTTACGGGCATTGTCAAATGCTTTGCGTTTGATCTCAGGTTTGGGGCCAAAGTTGAGTAACAGCCCGACCTCATAGGGCGTCGCCTTGAGGTAATTGAGCAACTGAGCCTCGTGTTCTTCAAGTAGCCTTTTCACAGCCTTTAATTCAACGATCAGAGTCAGCCACCAACAAGTCGGCAAGATACTCTCCCACCACCTCTTCAGCGTAGTAAACTGTGATACGTGCTTCTTGCACTACGTCTAGTCCCAACTTGCGCAACTCGATCGCCATCGCATTCCTGTAAACCTTTTCCAAAAAGCCATAACCCAGTACGCTGTAAACTGTATGGAAGGCCTTGATGACTAACTCCGTGATATCCGTGTGCTTGAAATCCATACCCCCCTCCTTACGCAAGAATAAGAATCAGCGTTCATCAGCGTTCACCTGCGTCCTACTTTTATGCCCCAACACCCGCATGCCGTTGAGGGTGACCAGCAGCGAGGCGCCCATGTCGGCAAAGACGGCCATCCACAACGTCGCCGCACCTGCCAGGGCCATCGCCAAAAACACCGCTTTGATGACCAGCGAGAAGGCAATGTTCTGGCGGATGATGGAGAGCGCCCGGCGGCTCAGCCGCATGGTGAAAGGCAGCTTAGTCAGGTCGTCGGCCATCAGGGCGATGTCGGCGGTTTCCAGCGCCGCGTCGCTCCCGGCGGCCCCCATCACGATGCCGACGGTGGCCCGCGCCAGGGCCGGTGCGTCGTTGATGCCGTCGCCCACCATCGCCACCTGGCCGTACCGCGCCAGCAACTCCTCCACCGCCTCGACCTTTTGCTCCGGCAACAGCCCGGCATGGAACTCGTCCACACCCACCTGAGCGGCGATGGCGCGGGCGGTATCCTCATTGTCGCCGGTGAGCATCACTGTGCGCTGGATGCCCGCGCGATGCAGCTCAACGACGACCTGAGGAGCCGTCTCGCGCAGCGCGTCGGCAATAGCCACGTACCCCTGCCGCCCGCAGCAGGCGTCCTCCACCAGCACGATCATCTGCCCCTTGGCCGTCGCCTCGGCTACCTCGTCGCAGAAAGAAGCGGCGTGCGTGTCGCCGTGGATGTGGGCGTGGCTGCCGACGGCGACATCGTGACCGGCCACGCGTCCGTGCATGCCCAAGCCCGCCAACGCCTCCACCGACTCGGCGGGTGCATAAGTGTCGTCGAGGCCAAAAGCGCGCGCCTGCTCGACGATGGCCTGCGCCAGCGGGTGGGCCGAGCGGGCCTCGACCGCGGCCGCCATCGCCAGCAGATCGCGGCAGTTCGGGCACACCTGAGGACTCGCACCATCGTCGTGGTCGCCACAACGGCCTGAGACAACCACCGGCTGCCCCTGCGTCAGTGTGCCGGTCTTATCGAAGGCGACGACGCACAGCGCACCGGCTTGCTCCAGGTACGCCCCACCCTTGATCAGCACACCGGCCCGCGCGGCGCGGGCGATGCCGCTGACGATGGTCACCGGCGTGGAGATGACGAGCGCGCAGGGGCAGGCGATGACGAGCAACACCAGCGCCTGGTAAAGCCAATCGACAAACGCGCCCAGGCCGACCAACGGCGGCACGGCGGCGATCAGCAGCGCGCCAACGACGACCACGGGGGTGTAGACGCGTGCGAAGCGATCCACGAAACGCTGTGATGGGGCCTTCTGTGCTTGCGCCTGTTCCACCATCTGGATGATGCGGGCCAGGGTGTTGTCCTTTGCCAGACGGGTCACCTTGATGACGAGCGCCCCGTTGCCGTTGACCGTCCCGGCGAACACCTCGTCGCCGAGGGCTTTCTCCACCGGCAGGCTCTCGCCGGTGATGGGCGCCTGGTTCACGGCGGACGCGCCCTCCAGCACCTTGCCATCCATAGGAATCCGCTCGCCGGGCCGCACCACGATGCGGTCGCCGACAGCCAGGGCTTCCACAGGGACAATCTCCTCTTGCCCTCCCTCTGTTCCCCCCATGGGGAGGGAGGGCAGGCGGGTTGCTTGCAGGGGCGTGAGATCCATCAGCGCGCGGATGGCGTTGCGCGCACGGTCGAGGGTGTAGCCCTCCAACAGATTGCCCAGCGCGAAGAGGAAGGTCACCACCGCACCTTCCTCGAACGCGCCGATGGCCAAAGCACCCACCGCCGCCAGCGTCATCAGCACGTTCATATCCAGCGTGCGCACAGTGCGCAGAGCTGCCCACGCGGCCCGCGCGCCGCGGTAGCCTGCGGCGACCGTGGCGACGACATAGAGAACGTGACTGATAAAGTCCGGCACGCCCACCAGATGCAGCCCGAAGGCCAGCGCGATCAACACGCCAGCCGCGCCAGCCAGTACTTCATGCAGGTGCTGGCGCACAGCCGCCACGAAGCCACGCTGCTCCTGTTCAGGCGTCTCCACGTCATATCCCAACTCGCGCACCCGTGCAACGACCGACCGCTCGTCGGTCACATGCGGGTCAAAGTCCAGCGTCAACCGCGCCAGCGTGAAATTGACCTCGGCCTTGCGGACGCCACCCATAGCCGCCACGCCCTGCTCCAACGTGCGCGCGCACTCGGCGCAGTCGAGGCCTTTGACAGAAAAACTCGTGCTCCGTGTTTCGCCCATTAAAGACACCTCAAGCCATAGCGAAGAGACATAATGCGTAAAGCGTGAGACGCAAGGAGCGAGATTACGCTTTAAGTTTCACGTATGCTGCACGTGCTCCAACCCCCGCTCGAACAGATCGCGCACGTGATCGTCAGCGAGGGCATAGTAAATATGCTTTCCCTCACGGCGCTTGCGCACCACCCGCAGCTCGCGCAGCAGCCTCAACTGGTGCGAGACGGCTGAGACGCTCATCCCCAGCGTTGCAGCCAGATCGCCCACGCACAACTCTGCCTCCACCAACGCCGATACCATGCGCACACGGGTGGGGTCGGCCAGGGCGCGAAACACCTGCGCCAGTTGCTCTGCCACCACCTCATCCATAGATGCCTTTGTCAACGCTGCTTCACCGCTGAGTATATCATGACACCATGCTTCATCGCGCTTATCCTTCTTCATTTTCCCCGGTAAACATTTGAGTACCTGTTCAAGTGTAGCACAGTCGAGCAGTCCTGTCAAGCATTTTGAGGTTGAGTGACTGTTCAATAAATGGGGAAATAGGTTGTTGGTGGGGCGTCAGCCCTAAATAGCGCCATACATAGCATCGAAGTGGGGCGAGTTGCACCAAAAGTATGTCTTTTTGCAGCCCCAGTGGGGAATACAGA
>DAOUDX010000246.1:0-11867 GCA_034430835.1 Anaerolineae bacterium | reverse complement strand
AATGTAGATGTGGAGGGGTCACTCGTTGACGTAAAGGCATCCTGTAGTCCTGACCTGGTTTCTTTGAAATGACAATTGCTCCATCAAGTCGCAATACGATCCTAGGGCTGCGCTAAGATGGACTCAACCATGCAATATCACTTGCAGGTCAGGCGGGAGCCAGTTCCTCGGTAGCCTTTTCCTCTTCTTCTTCCCGGAGCACGATCTCGCCGTCCTCGGCATCCACCACGATCATCGCATGCTCGCTGAACCGGCACGCCAGGACTGCATCGGAGAGAGCGTCCTCGACCTTGTTCTGGATCACGCGCTTGAGCGGCCGCGCGCCGTACTCGTCGCTGTACCCTTCCTCGGCCAGCAGTTCCTTGGCCGCGCCCGTCACCTCCAGGGCGGCGCCGCATTCGCCCAGCCGCTCGCGCACCTTGTCCAGCTCCAGCTCCACAATCTGGGCGATCTCCTCCCGGCTGAGAGCGTGGAAAACGATGACGCTATCGACGCGGTTGATGAACTCGGGCCGGAAGGTGCGCTTCAGTTCCTCCAACAGCTTCTCGCGCATCTCCTCGTACTCGTGCGCGGCGTCTTCTTCCTCGTCGCGGGGAATGGCGAACCCCATTCCTCCTTGTTGCTTGATCAGCTCTGCTCCGACGTTGGAGGTCATAACGAGGATCGCGTTGCGAAAGTCCACCTTCCGCCCGCGAGCATCTGACAGATTGCCCTCTTCCATGATCTGCAGCAACATGTTGAAGGCCTCGGGGTGCGCTTTTTCGATCTCGTCAAAGACGACGATGGAGAAGGGGCGGCGGCGGATGGTTTCGGTGAGCTGCCCTGCGTCCTCGTACCCCACATAGCCCGGCGGCGCGCCGACCAGCCGCGCCACGCTGTGGCGCTCCATGAACTCGGACATGTCGAGTTGCACGAGCGCATCTTCGCTGCCAAACATGAACTCGGCCAGCGCCTTGGCCAGTTCCGTCTTGCCCACGCCGGTGGGTCCGAGGAAGATGAAGGAGCCGACAGGCCGGCGTGGGTCCTTGAGCCCGGCCCGCGCCCGGCGCACCGCCTTGGCAATGGCCGTGATGGCCTCGTCCTGTCCCACGATGCGCTTGTGGATCGCTTCCTCCATGTGCAAGAGTTTTTCCGACTCGCTGCCGTGCAGTTGAGTCAGCGGGATGCCGGTCCACATCGAGACGATCTCGGCGACGTCTTCGGGGGTGACGACGGCGGCGTTCTCCGTGTCCCAATCGGCGCGCATGGCCTCCAGCCGCTCTTGCAACTCGATCTCTTTGTCCCGCAGCACGGCGGCGTCCTCGTATCGACGCTCCTCAATGGCCGACTCCTTGGCCTGCTGAGTGACTTTCAGTTCGGCGAATGCCCCCTGCAGGTCCCGGGCGTGGGGGGACTTGTACATCCGCACGCGGGAGGACGTTTCGTCGATGACGTCGATGGCCTTGTCGGGGAGGTAGCGGTCGGAGATGTAGCGGGCCGCGAGTCGCACTGCTGCTTCCAATGCCTCATCGCTGATGCGCAGCGCGTGATGCTGCTCGTAGGCCGGGCGGACCCCGTGCAGGATATCGATGGTCTCCTCGACAGTTGGCTCGTCAACCATCACCGGCTGGAAGCGCCGCTCCAGCGCCGCGTCCGATTCGATGTGCTTGCGATACTCTTCCAGTGTGGTTGCGCCGATGCACTGCAACTCGCCTCGGGCCAGGGCGGGTTTGAGGAGGTTGGCCGCGTCTACCGTGGAGCCGGCTGCTCCAGCGCCGACGAGCATATGGAACTCGTCGATGAATAGGATATTGCTCGAGTCCTTGAGCTCGGCGATGACCTTCTTGAGGCGTTCCTCGAACTGCCCGCGGTACATCGTCCCGGCGACCAGCGAGCCGACGTCCAGTTGGAGCACGCGCTTTTCCAGCAGCGGCTCGGGCGTCTCCCCGGCGACGATGCGCTGGGCCAGCCCTTCGACGATAGCCGTCTTGCCCACGCCAGGATCGCCGATGAGGGCGGGGTTGTTCTTCGTCCGCCGGGCCAAGATCTGGATCACGCGCTCGATCTCCTGCTGCCGGCCGATGACGGGATCGAGCTTGTTCTGCTCGGCCAGCGAGGTCAGGTCGATGGCCAATTGATCGATCAACCGGGTCTTTGTGGACCTGGACGTGCGCCTCTGCCTCCCCACGAGGGCCGGTTGTCGCTGCAGCAGGCGGTTGGTGTGACGACGGACTTGCTCGCCTGTTATGCCCAGATGGTTGAGCACTTCCACCGCGGTGCCGTCTCCTTGCCGGATCAGGCCCAGTAAGATGTGGTGCGTATCCACCTTGAGGTCGCCCCGGCGTCGTGCCTCCTCCTGAGCCAGGGTGAGCACTAGCTTGGTGCGTGGTGTAGGATTGGTCGTCGTATGGCTCGGGCTCGGCTTGTGTCGCAAGGTGCTGAGCCGCTCGACCAAGTGCTGCACATCGCCGGATTGGAGTCCCAACTCTCGCAGCACGCGACTGGCGATCCCGTCTTGCTCGCGTAAAAGCCCCAATAGAAGGTGCTCGGTGCCAACCTCGGCGTGGCGCATTCGGTTGGCCTCATTCTGAGCTAGTCTCAGCACACGCCGAGCTTCTTCACTGAAGTTGGCTAACTTGTCCATTTGCTATCCCCACCTTGTGAGAGTTTGGGGAGGTCACTCCCTACATCCGAGATACCCTCCTCTGGTAATTTGTCTGAGCGTTCAATGGCCTCAGAAAGCGACGCTGACAGGGAGTCTGGAAGCCGAGGGCGATCTGTTGCCAGGGCACTTCTCCAATCTTCTCCCATGAACTCTCCCTCGGCGACTTGCTTCATGCTCAACGAGAGGCGGTGGTGATCCGCGTCCAACCCAATCACGCGCAGCGTGATTACTTGATCGGACTTGAGCGCTTCGCGGGGATGGACGATGGGCATGTCGGTTATCTCCGATATGTGAATCAGTCCTTCGATACCCTCGTCACCAACGATGCTGGCAAAGGCTCCCCACTTGGTGAGACGCGTGATGATCCCTTCGACCAACTGTCCTTCTCGATACCGCTCCGTTGCAGAATCCCAGGGATCGGGCTGCAAGCGCTTGAGGCTCAGGGCCACCCGCTGGCGCTCCCGGTTCACCTTCAGTACGTAGACCTCTACTTCCTGTCCTATCTCCACCACCTCGCGGGGGTGCGCGACGCGCTTCCAGGAGAGTTCAGATAGGTGTACCAGGCCGTCCACTCCTCCTATATCGACAAAAGCGCCAAAGTCGGCCAGGTTGATGACTTTGCCTCGGCGCACATCCCCCTCGGTCAAATCCCCCAGTAGTTTCTCGCGCTGGTTCTTGCGTCGGTCGCGCAGAGCGGCCCGCTCGGAGAGAATCAGCCGGTTGCGTTTCTGGTCAACCTCGATGATCTTGAGTTGCAGTGTCTCGCCGATCAGCGACGACCAGCGATTGTCCTCGCTCTGGCCGGATGCTGACTGATCGGTGATATGGGCGACGGCCAGTTGTGAGCCCGGCACGAATCCGCGTATTCTTCCGAATCGCACGATCACGCCACCCTTGTTGCAGGCAGCAACTTGTCTCTCGATAGTCTCCTGGCTTTGAAGGATCTGCAGGGCCTTGTGCCAGTCCTGTGCCAGTTGGGCCCGCGAGAGGGATAGGATGATGTTGCCATTGGCGTCTTCCGGGGTGACGATGGAAACCAATACCTCGCTGCCCACCTGGATGGCATCGCGGTCGGCTGGTGAGAGCCTCTCCAGATCTCGCTCCGGCACGATGCCCTCGCACTTGGCGCCGATGTCGACGATAATCGAGTTGGGCGTGACCCGCACGACCGCCCCCGATATGACCTGGCCATGTTCCAAATCTGGGCAACGCAGATAATGCTCGAGCATTTCTGCCATAGAGTTGGCGTCGCTGGCAGCCAACCCTGTTGCATCTCTTTCGGGATCGATTCGTTCGGCCGACATGTCGGGGCTTTAACTCCTCTTTCGTGTGCGCACAATTATAGAGCTTTTGGGCCTAAACTGCAAGTAATTGACATGGCGGCGTATGCCACTGCCACTGCTTTGCCGGGTCGGGGCCGTAAGAATCCAATGGCGCACCGCACCTGCTGCATACCGTCTCATACCAACTGAAACGCTCCCCGCATTCGCACATCCATCGCCGCTCTTGCTCCGCCAACCATCGGTCGGGCCCCTTCCCTTTCAGTTCCTGCAGGCTGGCTAGCACGTCAAGGTGATGAACCCGGCCATCGCTCTGGAAAGCCTCAAGCCGATCACACGGGAACTCGGCGAAGGCCGCAGTGAAGAACGCCTCGATCTTCGGCGCACGCCCTGATCTTGCACTGGGCGCAGCCGGGGTGGACGTGCAGGGCACCCGACCGACATCCCTGGCACGTGAAGCCCTCCAGCGCTCGCCCCTGGCGCGCCGCTTCCTTCAGGAGGAGTTTGCCTTCTGGGAAAGAAGCACGGTGGTGATAGCACGCCCCGCAGTAGAGGCCGCATACCCCCAATAGCACCCTACTACTCGTCATCGGGAGACCCTCCCCTCCCTGCCGAGATCCTTCTCAGCAGCGCCAGCGCCTCATCCCGCGTCCGTACC
Source organism: Anaerolineae bacterium (assembly GCA_034430835.1). Taxonomy (GTDB): domain Bacteria; phylum Chloroflexota; class Anaerolineae; order B4-G1; family B4-G1; genus JAFGED01. Next base: position 7,285 of record DAOUDX010000246.1, on the reverse strand, counting down.
TCTCCCGCCGCCTGCGCCTCCTGCAGAGCCCTCAGCAGCCGCCCAACCTTCGGCCCAGACTCCAGCCCCAGTTCGGCCATCAGGTCGTCACCGCTGATCAGCGATGGCGGGCACACCGTCTCATCGTACCGCTCGAACCAGTGGGTCAGCAGCATCTGGGCCACCTCCAGCCGCCGCGCCCAGCGTTCCTCCCGCAGGTTCGGCCCCCAGGTCGCCAGGTGGTCGGCCAGGCAGAGCAGCACTACGTCCACCCCGCCGCAGGATGTGGTGCGGAAGAAGCGATATATCGCACGGCGGGTGAGGACATCGGCACGGGCGAGGTGCGCCGGTCGCATGTGTGCACCGACGATGGTGCGCACCCGCTCCACCTCGTCGCGGCTGAAGCGCAACTCCCAGGCCCGCGCCGCCGCCGTCTGTGCCCCCACCAACTCGTGGTTGTAAAAGTGGATGAGGCCGTCTTCGCCTCGCGACTGCGTCCCGGCCTTGCCCACGTCGTGCAGCAACGCCGCCAGCCTGAGCACCAGCGCCCGATCCCGCCCGCCACTGACCTCGACGGCCAGGTGAGCGGCCACGTCACCCGCGAACTGGCCCAGCGTCCGCACCAGATCGCCCCAGGCCACAGCGGGCACGTCTGCCAGCGCAGGGGATTCGATCTCTCGCCCGGTCGTGGCAGCGATGATCCCCTCTAGTGCATCCACCGTCTCCAGCGTGTGTCGCCACACGTCGTGGCGGTGCGGCGGCGATTGCTCGACTCCTTTGAGTGGTTGCAGCTCCGGCACAACGTGAGACAGCAGGCCAAACTCGTCCAACCGCTGCAAGAGGGCTGCCGCACCCGGCAGGGCCAGCACACGCACGAATTCATCCCGCACCCGCTCCGCCGACGGCTGAACCAGCAGTGGAGCATCGCGCCGCATCCAGGTCGCCGTCTGCGGTTCGATCGCAAAACCCAGCTCGGCCTCCACCCGCACTGCCCGCAGCAGCCGCAGCGGATCGTCCTGGAACGTCTGATCGCTTACAGCGCGGATGCGCCCGCCCCGCAAGTCATCCAGGCCGCCCGTCACGTCCACCACCGCACCCGTCCCATCCGCCGCCAGCGCGTTGATGGTAAAGTCCCGCGCCAGCAGGTCGATCTCCAGGCTATCGCCGCGCACGAGGGAGAAATCCAGGTCGAGTCTCGTTTCATCCTCGGTCGCCAGGACGACGCGGCCCGTGTCCCGCTCCGCATCCAGTGGATAGTAGGCTCCGCCCAGCGCGTCGGCCACGGCCCGCGCTAGCCTGAGCGCGTCCCGATCCACGGCAAAGTCCCAATCGTGCACGGGCCGCCCCAACAGCAGGTCGCGCACCACGCCGCCCACTGGCCAGACGCGCATGCCGCGCGCCTCGGCCAACTGACGCACGGTCTGCCATGGCCAGTCAGGCAGGCTAACCTTCGCCATCGACCATCTCCACGGCAGGCACGAACGTCACTCGCGGCTCTTCCTTGGGCCGGCTGCGCTTGGCCGCGCGCCGGGCCTCGTCTTCCGTCCATCCCACGCCGACCACGCGCCCGTACACCACCGCCACCCAACGGCCGGCGTAGGGAGCGAGGGTGTTCCAGTCGGGCTTCTGAGGGCTCCTTTTCGCAGTCATAGCAAAGCCACCGACGAAGGACGAATAGACACACCTCGGCCATCGGTCATTCGTCGCTCATCCTTCGTCCAGTCAGAGCAACGTCTCCAACGGCGTGTACGCCAGATCGAACGCCTCGGCGACACCGGGGTACGTGATCTTGCCTTTGTACGTGTTCACCCCCAGTGCCAGGGCGGGATCGGCCTGAATCGCTGCCTCGGCGCCCATCTCGGTCAGCTTGACGACGTAGGGCAGGGTCGCGTTGCTCAACGCGTAGGTGCTGGTGCGTGGCACCGCGCCGGGCATATTGGCCACGCAGTAATGCAGCACGCCATCGACGAAGAATATCGGATCGGAGTGCGTGGTAGGATGCGTGGTCTCAATGCAGCCGCCCTGGTCCACGGCCACGTCCACGATCACGCTGCCGGGCGTCATCGTGTTGACCATCTCGCGGGTCACGAGCTTGGGCGCCTTCGCCCCCTTGATCAGCACCGCCCCGATCAACAGATCGGCCCGCCGCACCGCCTCGGCGATGCTGAGAGGATTGGAGCTCAGCGTGACCAGCCGCCCGTGCATCACCTTGTCCAGGTAACGCAAGCGGTCGAGGTTGATGTCGAAGACGAACACCTGCGCACCCATTCCCAACGCTACCTGGGCTGCGTTGGTGCCCACCACGCCCCCGCCGATGATGACCACATCGGCCGGCCGCACGCCCGGCACGCCGCTCAGGAGCTTGCCACGGCCGCCGTTTTCCTTCTCCATATAGTGCGCGCCGATCTGGACCGCCATCCGACCGGCCACCTCGCTCATCGGCGTCAGCAGGGGCAGGCTGCCGTTGGGCAGCTCGACCGTCTCGTAGGCAATGCCCGTCGGCCCTCGCGCCATCATCTCGCGGGTCAACCCCTCGTCCGCCGCCAGGTGCAGGTAGGTGAAGAGCGTCAAATCGGGCCGCAGGAACTCGTACTCGCTGGGCTGCGGCTCCTTTACCTTGACCACCAACTCCGCGCTCCAGGCGTCGGCGGCGGTGGGGACGACCCTGGCCCCGGCTCTCTCATATTGCGCATCGGAAAAGCCACTGCCTTCGCCCGCGCTAGTCTCAACCCGCACCTCGTGCCCACATTCCCCTAGTTGATGGACGCCTCCCGGCGTTATCACCACACGATACTCGTGATCCTTGATCTCTTTTGGCAAACCGACGATCATCGCTTATCTCCCTTCAAACCCTCCAATACCCGTTCCGGAGTCAGCGGGAGCGTGTCGAACCATACTCCTGTCGCATCGTGGACGGCGGCGGCCAGCGCTGGAGCCAGCGGCAGGAACGGCATTTCCCCCATCCCTCGTACACCCCACGGTCCGTTGGGATCGGCATGCTCGACGACGATCGACTCAACCCGCTCCGGTACGTCGGCGACGGTGGGGATCAGGTAGGTGCTGAGGTGCGGCGTCAGCACGAGGCCGCCATCGACGACGAAATTCTCGCACGTCACCCACCCTACTGCCTGCGCCACGCCGCCCTCGATCTGCCCTTCGACCTGCTGCGGATTGACCGCCTTGCCCACGTCGTCGGCGCTGACCACGCGCAGCACGCGCACCTGGCCGGTCTCGGTATCCACCTCCACCTCCACCGCCTGAGCCACGTAGCCGTAGGCAAAGTTGGGGACACCATAGCCCGTTTCCGGGTCGAAGGGCGTGGTCTTGGGAGCCAAATAGGTGTACTCAGCGACAACCGGCAGTTCCTCACCCTTCCACTTTTCCAGCGCTGCCTCCGCCGCGCCGCGCACGGCATTGCCCGCCATAAACGTCATCCGCGAGGCGGAGCAGGAGCCAGAACTGCCAGGGCTGGTGGCGGTGTCGGAGACAACCAGTCTCACCTGCTCCAGCGGCAGCTTCAACGCCTCTGCCGCCATCTGCTTGATGGCCGTGTGCGTGCCTTGCCCTACCTCCGCGCTGCCGATATAGACCACTGCATCCTCGATCTTCTCTTCACCTCGCAACTCCACCTTCGCCCAGCAGTTTTCCTGGTAGCCGAAGGAAAAGCCGATGTTCTTGTAACCTACAGCGATTCCGATCCCCCGTCGAAGGTGCTTTGGCGGCGGAGTGGCGGCCACAGTCACAGCAGGTCTCTCCCACCCACTTTCACCGTGTGCCCAGCCTGCGGCAGTAGCGCACGCCTCCGTCACCTCGACCAGGTGCACGCCGCCGGGCAGTGGAGTGCCCATCGCCGTCAGGCTCCCGTCGCGCAACAGGTTCCTCATGCGCAGTTCCACCGGGTCCATCCCCAGCGCCTCGGCCAGCTTGTTCATCTGCATCTCGGCAGCGAACAGCCCCTGCGGCGCGCCGAAACCCCGGAAGGCCCCACTGGGCGGGTTGTTCGTATATACCCCGTCCACGTCCACCTTGACATTGGGAATCTCGTACGGGCCGGTGCAGACGATGGTCGTGTTGCCCAGCACCTTGTTGGTCGTGTAGCAGTAGGCCCCGCCGTCGGCCACGACCTGCACGTCCGCCGCCACCAGCTTCCCCTCGCGAGTGGCCCCCAGCTTGCAACGCAGCCACATCGGATGGCGCTTGCAGTGGCCCAGGATCGATTCCTCGCGGCTCCACACCATCTTGACCGGGCGCTGCACGCCGAGCTTGTCGAGGCGCCACGCCGCCAGCGCCAGCACGATCTGCACCGACATATCCTCCCGCCCGCCAAACGCCCCGCCGATGGCGGGATAGATCACGCGCACCTGCTCCGGCTCCAGGCCGAGCGCGTGCGCGATCTGACGCTGATCCTCCCACGTCCACTGCCCGCCCACGATGACCGTCACCCGCCCTTCATCATCGATGTACGCCAATCCCGCCTCCGGCTGGAGGTAAGCGTGCTCCTGCGATGGCGTGCGATACTCCCCCTCGACGACCACCTCCGCCGCGGCCCAGCCCACCTCCACATTCCCCTTGCGGATCTGGTGGTGACAGATGCGGTTGTCCTCCACGTTGTTGAGCTCGGGGTGAAGCTCGCTGGGCACGCGGTGGGGATGCAACTGCGGCGCGTCGGGCGCCAGCGCCTCGAAGGGATCGGTGACGACGGGCAAGTCCTCGTACGAGACGTGGATCAGATCGCGCGCCTGCGCGGCGGCCTGCTCCGTCTCGGCCACGACGACGGCGATTTGATCGCCCACGAAGCGCACAACATCGGTGCCGGGCTTGGCAGAGCCGGGGCCGCACAGCACCTGCTGGTCGGGCGTCTGCAGGCCGTATTCGTTGACCGGCACGTCCTTGGCGGTGAAGACGGCGACGCAGCCAGGGATCGCCTCCGCCTCGGAGGTATTGGTGCTGAGGACACGGGCGTGAGGCCGTCCGCGGGCACCAAGGTGCCCGGCAAAGAGGACCTTGGCATAGAGCTGATCCGGCATATCAAAGTCAGCCGGGTATTTCGCTTCGCCTGTCACCTTGGCGCGGGCGTCCACGCGGGCGATGGATTGGCCGACGATTCTAGTCATCAGCACCACCTCCCTTCACTGTGCCCTCTGCCGCCCGCTCAATCGCGCGCACGATCTTATAGTACCCCGTACAACGGCACAGGTTGCCTGTCAATCCGGCCAGGATCTGCTCGCGCGTCGGTTTGTGGATCTCGTCCAGCAGGTTGGCTCCGGCCATCACGAACCCCGGCGTGCAGAAACCGCATTGGACGGCCCCCTCGTCGATGAACGCCTGCTGTACCGGGTGCAATGGCGCGGTGGTTGTGCCTCCATATCCCTGCGCCAGTCCCTCAACGGTGACGACGTGCGCGCCGTGAGCGCGGGGCGCGGGCGTCAGGCAGGCCAGCACCGCGATGCCATCCATCCACACCGTGCACGCCCCGCACTCCCCCTCGCCGCAGCCCTCCTTGGTGCCGGTCAACCCCAGATCGTCGCGCAACATCTGCAGCAGCGTCTTGCCGCCGGCCCCCTGCACGAACACATTTTCGCCGTTGACGTTGCACTCGATGGGCTCGGGGCCGCCGGCATGATGGTATATCGTCTTGCCCGCCAGGCGGGGGAAGCGGCCGTCTGTGCGACCCCACAGCATCGGCGGCGCAGCAGGGAAATCAGCCCGCTCCTTCCCATCGCGGACATCGGTCAGCGCACGGCGCACCAACACGCGCACCATCTCCTCGCGGTAGTCGCACCCGGCGCGGACATCGGTGATGCACGCTGTCGTCTGGATGGCCAGCTCGGCGGCCTCGGAGATGGTCCCGTCACTCAACGGCCTTCCCACGAGTGAACTCTCGGCATCCCGCGCGCGGATGACGGTGGGCGCCACGCTGCCCAGTGCGATGCGCACCTGGGCCACGATGTCCCCGTCGAAGGTGGGCACTACAGCCACATTGACCAACGCGACAGCATGGGCGCGCCGCAGGGCCAGCTTGGCGAATGTGCCGCGCTGATCGGGGCCTAGCGCGGGAAAGACGATGTCGGTCACCATCTCATCCGGGGCCAGCGCGGTCTGCCGCACGCCCCGGTAAAACTTGTCGAAAGATAGCGTGCGCTCGCCCGTGGCGCTGCGTAGCGTCAACCGTGCGTCCAGCGCCCACAGCGCGGTGATGGTGTCGTTGGCGGGAGAGGCGGTGACGAGGTTGCCCGCGATGGTGCCCCGGTTGCGCAGTTGGGGCGTGCCGACCCGCCAGCAAGCCAACGCCAGCGGGAACCCACGCTCGCGCAGCAGACTCGACGCCACCGCCAGGTTGTGCGTCACCGCCGGGCCGACGTGGATCAGTCCCTCGTCGTCCAATCGCACCCGGTCGAGCCCGCCAATGCGGGTCACGTCGATCAGCACGCGCGCCTGCCGCGTCCCGCGCTCCAGTTCGACCAAAAGATCGGTGCCGCCAGCAATGATGCGCGCCTCTGAACCGTGCTCGGCCAGGAGGCGCAATGCTTCGTCAATGGAGGTAGGGGTGTAGTAGGTCTGCCACATCTTCTCAGTGCCTCCTGTACACCTCCCGCCGATGCCCTACGACATGAACCACGATGGCCTGCTCATCGTGAAGGATTTCGTACAAAACGCGGTAGTCACCCACGCGAAGCTTGTAGAGGCCTGACAGATCGCCCGCCAACGGCTCCGGCCTGATATCGGCCGGGTTTGTGGCCAGCCAACGGACGCGCTCGACAATACGTCGCCCGATGGATTTATCCAGCTTCCCCAGCTCGCGAGCGGCCTTGTCCAGAATGCGGATGTGATACACAATCGCAACCCTATCCTAATCCTATCTGCTGCACCACATCCTCGAAAGCCTGACCTCGTTCGCCCTCCGCGACCGCTCGCTGCTGGCGCAAAAGCCTTTTGCGAACAGTGTCCCGAAGCTCCAGTTCTTCATCTGGATCGCCGAGCATTTCGAACAGTTTCTGTTCAATAGCTGCTTCCAACATCTCCTGGAGTTCTTCTTTGGTCATTTGAGCGACTGTTGTGGACATCACATTCCTCCTTCACCGGCAGGGTATGACAAAGACACGGGCTAAAGGCAAAACCACGCACATTGAGTATACTCGGTTTTCCAGCGCTAGACAAACAACCAAGCACTGTTCCGAGAACCCTGATCGTCAACCTCGCACGATTTCTCTACAAGGCTTTGACTAACCCCGTCATCCCGTTGAACTGCTCGATCAGCGCGTCGATCTCGGGGACCTGACCCTGGAAGCCTGTCCAGTAGTCGGGC
>DAOUDX010000245.1:0-8076 GCA_034430835.1 Anaerolineae bacterium | reverse complement strand
TCACATCCTTCGTTCGGGCATTCTTCGAGCTCGTCATATACGGTGGGGACAACCTTGGGCAATCGGACTTTGATTCGCATTGACTTACCTCCTGCCCTCAGTGTACTACATCACCAGATTTTGAACAGACACTCTCCTGTGCCTAAATTCAAGAAAGCCGCACACACTGCATGCACCCGACCCGCGCCTTCGGCGCTCCGTCAAATCGCGGCCTGCTGCATTTGCTAGTAAACTTGTTTGGTGCGGTGATTTTGCACACCCGGCGCGGGCGGGTGATGCTAGCCGTTGAGACCACAGCCCTAAACCCACCGCCCAACTGCGCACCACGAAAAGGACGGGTCACACGATGCTAGATCGCAAAGGCATCCTCTCATTTCTGGCGATCACGTTCGGCATCACCTACGCCATCGAGGGCGCGTTGATCCTGGCCGGGTTCCGGCTGACGCCCATCCTCCCACTCTACGGCCAGCTCGTCATCGCCGGGGTGATGTGGGTCCCGGCGCTGGCCGCCGTGCTCACGGCCAAGTGGATCACACGGGAGGGGTTTGGCGGCACAGGCTTTCGCGTCGGCGCGCTGAAGCCGTATCTTACCTCGGCGCTGGTCGTGCCGGCCTGCTTTATCGCCACCTACGCGCTGACGTGGCTGCTTGGCCTGGGCCGCCCGGATTGGCAGATGGCCGATTTCGCCGCGCTGATGGCTTCGGCCGGGGCGGATACCTCGGAGATGCCCCCTCCGGCGCTGATACTGCCGGTCGTGTTCCTATCCAGCCTGGTCGTTGGCCCCACGATCAACGGCCTATTCGGCTTTGGGGAGGAGTTTGGCCGGCGGGGCTATCTGCTGCCCAAGCTGATGGTGCTGGGCAAGCTCAAAGCATACGTCATCATCGGCGCGATCTGGGGGCTGTGGCACGCGCCGCTGGTCGTGGTGGGCTTTAACTACCCGGCCACCCCATCCTGGGCGTCCTGAGCATGATGGGGTTGACCACCGCTCTCGGCATCTACCTGAACGAATTGACGCTGCGGAATCGTAGCTCGATCCTGGCCGGGTGGATTCACGGCGCGTTCAACGGCCAGGCGTATGGCGTCTGGCGCATCCTGTTCCCGAACGTCAACCCGTTGCTCGGCGGCTTCACAGGGCTGGTGGGGATCGCCGTGTGGCTGGCCGTGGGGTTGGTGGTGATGTATCGCGGGCGCGCCGCCGTGTGAGAGGCGAGGGGGCATCTGTGCCTAGAGTGGCGCTTGGTCGCTATAGCGATGGAATGATCTTTTCCAGCGCGGCAAGTAGGGCCGGCAGGTCAGCGGATACGATTTCCCAAACGATGTCAAGGTCCACGTCAAAGTATCCGTGAACCAGGCGATCCCGGGTGCCTGCAATCTGTTTCCACGGAATCTCTGGATGCGTTTGGCGGCAACCTGGGGAGACGCCCTTGGCAGCTTCGCCGAGGACTTCTATCAGTCGAATCAGGGCCAGTTGCAGCATTTCGTCTGTGTCCAGATCGGTTCGGCTGCGACCGTGGGCGAATTCCGTCGCCTTGCGAACTGCGTCCAGCATGTGGCGCAGACGAGCGCTATCCTCATCCCTGGGCATATTGCACCTCTGCTTCGCGCAGCACTTTGTCTCGAAAATAGCGGCTCAAGAAGTTAGGTGTGTTCAGATCCACCTGGCGACCGAGTATCTCGGAAAGCTCAGTTTCCATGGCGAAGAACGCGAACCCCGGTACGTGCCCAGGCTCAAACTCGACCAGCACGTCCACATCGCTATCGGCATCGAAATCATCCCGCAAGGCGGAGCCGAAGATAGAGAGCCGGCGGATGTGGTGCCGCCGGCAGAAATCGGCGATTTTGTCCTTTGGTATGGATGCATTTTTACCCATAGCAGTCCTACCCGCGAGGGTGATGTTACCCCTCATTTTTCCAGTATACCGATAAACGCCGGGCTGTCAATTCTACGCTGCGCCGACCCGGCAGCTCATATACAACTCCCCTTGCTCGAACCCCCGCTCGCGGTAATAGGGCCGCGTGCCGACGGCGGCGATGACGGCCAGCCGTTCGTACCCCTCCTCGCGCGCGATGCGTTTGGCCTCCTCGATCAAGCGTGTGCCCAGGCCCGCGTGCTGCGCCGTGCCCGCCTGCCGGTCGCCCAGCTCCAGCGCCGGCCCGTAGACGTGCACCTCGCGGATCACGGCGCAGCCTGCTAGCTCGCCGATAGGCGGTTCCGCTACAGGCGAATCTGCCCGCGGCAGCGACAGGCGCAGGAACCCCGCCAGCCGGTCATCTGGAGTGACGCAGTTCAGGAATACCTCGCGGGTAGCGTCGGTCTCGTAGCTCAGGCTGTCTAGTCTGAGCGCCTCAGCATCGACTTCCTGCCCGCGCACCTCGCGGCAGCGGATGCAGCGGCAGGCCGAACCCTCTTGCTTCATCCGCCGCTGAACGATCTGGCGTAGGTTGGTCTTTTTCACCCCCTCGACGATGTTGGGGGAGGGGATGTCGCGCATGAGCCGGTTGACGCGGCAATAGGGCGGGATCAGGGGTTTGCAGCGGGCCAGCAGGCTCACCAGCGTCTCTTCATCGTAGGGTGTGTATTCCCCCCGTTGCCAGTGTGTGTAGAGTTCCGTGTTCTCCAGCAGCGCTGTGGGGTAAATCTTGAGCTCGTCGGGCCGCAGCGCCGTAAGCGAAGCAGCATCGTCCCACAGGCGGCGAAAGTCGGCCAGGTCGCTTTCGGGGGTCGCGCCCAGCAGGTTGGGCATCCAGTGGACGACGATCTTGAAGCCCCCCAACCGCAGCAGCCGCATCGCGTTCCGCGTGGCCTCGACGGTGTGGCCGCGCTTGTTGCGGCGCAGGATGGCGTCGTCGAGGCTCTGCACACCCAGTTGCACCTTGGTCACTCCCAGCCAGCGCAACCGGCGCACCTCCTCCGGCGTGATGTGATCAGGGCGTGTCTCTATCACCAATCCGACGTTGCGATGGGACGCGGTCTCGTTGAGCCGCTGGGCCTCCTCCAGCGTGGACGATTCGGCCTCGTTCATCGCGTCCAGGCAGCGGCGCACGAACCACTCTTGATAATCCTCCGGGTAGCACGACCACGTCCCACCCAAGATCAGCAATTCCACCTTGTCCACGCTGTGGCCCAGCTCGCCCATCACCGCGATGCGCCCTGCGGTCTGGGCGAAGGGATCGAACGCAAAGTCGGCGGCGCGCATCGCGCCCGGCTCGTCGGGCAGGTAGCTCTTGGGCTGCGTTTCGATGTCGGGGCAAAAGATACACTCACCGGGACAGGGATGGGGCTCCGTCAGCACCGATACCGGGGCCACGCCGGAGATGGTGCGCGTCGGCTTGACCCGCAGCCGGCGCAGCAGCTCCGGGTCGGGTGTCTGCTCCTCTTGCCCGCACCACTGGGCGTAACCGTCGAGGAGCTGGCTCTTGGAGAGCAACGCACCGTCGGGCAGGGGATGGCGGCGCAGGATGCGCAGCAAACGCTGCTCCGAAAGGCCCGGCGCGGCCTGGATTTCCTCCAGGACGGCGACGAGCAGGTCGGAGTCGAGCGGCCTGAGATACGTTTCTCGCCAGGCAACTTGGCGTCGTTCGCTCATCCTGGTCTTTGGGGAAGAAACGGCTCTATCCTGGTCAGCAGATCGGGGACATCGCGGGTGGCCGTTTTCCACACCTCTTCCCAGTCCACGGTGTCGTAGGCGTGGATGAGGTGGTCGCGCATCCCGGCGATGAGCGACCACGGAACATCGCTTCGCCGAGCACGATACTCTTGCGATAGCCGTTTGACCGCCTCTCCGATGACCAGCAACTGGTACAAGACGGACGACTGGGTCTTGGGGTCGTCAAGAAACGCCTCTTTCGTCACGCCCTCTATGAATGCCTGGATCAGCCGTGCCGCTTTGGCAATGTCCAGCAAGGTAGCATCATCCTTTCGCATGTGCGGCCTCTTGTGTAGAGAACAGGACTTGGGCGGTGTTCAGTATCTCTGGGCGGCGCAGCCAGTTATCACTCCGTTCGACCGCTCGCCTGCTGATCAGGTCTACGTCGCGTTGAAGCAACGCCTGAAGTTCGTACTGCATCTGGACGTGGTCAAGTAGCCCCCAGTCGGCATCCTCGGCAAAGGTGACCAGAACATCCACATCACTGTCTGGGCCAAAATCGCCGCGCAAAGCGGAGCCGAACAACGCCAACTCTCGAATCTTCCAGCGTTGGCAGAATCGGGCTGTTTCGTCTGTGGGAAATGCAAAGTCACTCAATCCGTCTATCCTCACTGTCATTGTAACACGTCCCGCGCTCGCGCGCAAGACCTCCGGGGTTTCCAGACCCTCAGAGGTCTCACTACCTAGAAATCAAGGTCGCTGTAATAGACCTCCCGGTCGGCAAAGGCCAGCTTGGCGCACTCGATCCACTTACGTTTTACTTCCGCTTGGGTAGTGTCCCGCAAAGTGTTGGTAGTTCTGTTGAGCAAGAAATTCACCGCAAAGGCGCAAAAAAACGAAGTTTTCTTATGTTCTCTTTGCGCCCGGGCGCGCCCGCCTTTGCGCCTTGGCGGTTCAAATTGCTATCTCTACACTTGACAACACTCAAGAGGGACTCTACCCGTTTGCCCCAAGACCTTATTCCGACTATAATCGTTCTATGGACGAAGACACTGTCGAGAGACTGCTCGCCCTCAACCGCACGTTCTACACCGCCTTTGCCGAGACCTTTTCCGATAGCCGGTCGTTCTCCGATCCGGCGCTCACGAGCATTCTACCCCATATCCCCACGGGTGCAAGGGTGCTGGACGTGGGCTGCGGCAACGGGCAGCTGGCGCTGCTGCTGGACCGGGAGCGGCCCGGCGCGACTTACGTCGGGATAGACGCGGTGCCTGAGCTGGTCGAGGCGGCGCGTGCCCAAGCCACCGACCTCAAGAACATCACGTCCCAATTCCGCATCGCTGACATCACCCAGCCCGATTGGTCATTGGTCATTGATTCATTGTTCATTGACACGGTCGTCTGCCTGGCCGCCCTTCACCACATCCCCAGCTTTGAGCTGCGCGCGCACTCCCTGCGCGAGATGGCAGATGTGTTGGCCCCCGGTGGCATAGCGATCCTCTCCACCTGGCAGTTCCTCAAAAGCGAGCGGCTGCGGCGCAAGATCGTCGATTGGAGCGAAGTGGGCATTCCCCAGGAGGCGCTGGAGCCGGGCGATTACCTGCTGGATTGGAGGCGCGGCGGGCGCGGCCTGCGCTACTGCCACCTGGTGGACGAAGACGAGTTGGCGCGGTTGGCTGCTGAGAGTGACCTCCGCGTGCGCGAGACCTTCCGCGCTGGCGGGCGCGAGGGGAACCTGGGCCTGTTCGCCGTGCTCGACAAGCTGTAGAACGCTGGCCGGAGGGGGACGATGGGACGACGAGATATCGCGTTTGTGGCTGGCCTGGTTATCCTGGGCGTGCTGGCATGCAATATGCCGATCCCTTCGCCGACGAGTGTAGAGGCGACGCCCAAAGCCCTGCCTAGCTCCACGCAGCCCCTGCCCTCGGCAGCGAGGCCGCCCGTGGGTGGCGCGACTAGGGAGCCGCCATCGCCTGGCTCACTGATCCAGCCGTCAGATTTGGTCTACCTGGGCGCGTTCCGGCTGCCCAGCGGCGCGCCGGATGATGCGCCTGACGGCGTTGGCTGGATGTGGAGCGGCGCGGCGCTGGCCTACTATCCTGACGGCGACCCCTCCGGTCCCGACGACGGCTTCCCCGGCTCCCTCTTTGGCACCGGCCACAACTGGAACCAGTACGTCTCCGAGATCAGCATCCCTGTTCCTATTGTTTCCCCCGGCAAGAACGTGGAAGACCTGAACGCTGCGACCACCTTGCAGTTGTTTCACGACATCCGTGGCGGATTGTTCGACTGGCCGCTGGAGATCCCCCGCGTGGGCCTGGAGTACTTGCCGCCCCAAGGGGAGCAAACTACGGGCAAACTTCACTTTGCCTGGGCGCCGCACCTGGACGAGGGGGCAACCAACCCATCGCACGGCTGGGCCGAGCTCGACCTCTCCAATCCACAGCCGGCCGGGCCGTGGCGCATCGGTGAGTATTGGAATTACGTCACGGCCGACTACCTATTCGCCATCCCGCAGGGCTGGGCCGACGCCTACACGCCGGGAATGCGCCTGGCCACAGGCCGCTACCGCGACGGCGGCCAGGGGGCACAGGGGCCGTCCATTCTTGCCATCGGTCCATGGAACGAGGGCAACCCGCCCGCGCCGGGGACGACTCTTCCGGCGGTGCCGCTGCTCCTATATGGAAACGTCTACGAGGAGGGCGCACCGGCGATGGACGGCTATGCCCATTCCGACGAGTGGGCAGGCGGCGCGTGGCTCACCGCGGGGGATAAATCCGCCGTCATCTTCGCGGGTACCAAGGGGCAGGGGGAAACCTGGTACGGCTGCGCCGACGGCACCGTGTGGCCGGAGGAGCCGCCCTATCCGCCCGAATGTGAGGAGCGCGGCTGGTGGTCCAGTCGATTTGTGGGACAGATCGTCTTTTACGATCCCGCCGACCTGGCTGCCGTGGCGCAGGGTGCGATGGAGCCCTGGGAGCCGCAACCCTACGCAGTGATGGGAATCGACGAGGTGCTGTTCAACGTCCGGTCGGAACAGCAGAAGGAACACGTCGGGGCGGTAGCCTTTGACCGCGAGCGCGGCCTGCTCTACGTGATGGAGCTGCTGGCTGACCAGGACAGGTCGGTTATACACGTGTGGCGGGTAGGGGAGTGAGGGTGTAACAAAACTACCCCGTTCCCCGTTTCAGGATTGTGACGAAAAAATGCTCAGCCCATGCAAGCAAGTTGTTAGTTTTCAGGCTCGCAGCCCTCGTCCCCGAGGGCGTCTAAGCCGAATCCAGGCGTCAAGTGCGGATTTTCGCTGCATGGGACGCCCCCGAGGACAGGGGCTTTGAGCAAGCTGAGCAGATACGTGACGACAATCAATCAAGGAGGCAAAAATGAGTGAGCGATTCCGAACAAAGCGGCTGGTTTTCTCTCTGCTTCTCCTCGTGTCGCTGGGAGGCTTGATCTCCTGCGTCCCTCCGGCGCCGGAAGGAGCCGAGGTGGCGGAGGCCGGTCCCCGGGCGTGGATTGACTTTCCCCGAGACGGGGCCGTCATACCCGTGGGCGCTTCTGTGACGGTCGTGTCCCACGCCTACGCTGATGACGGCGTCGCCGAGGTGCTGCTCTCGGTGAACGGGACGGCCTACCGGCGCGATCCGCCGACAGAAACGGGGGATACCCTGGTCGAGGTGCGGCAAGAGTGGATCCCCACGGAGCCCGGCCTTCACACCCTGGAGGTGCGGGCATACGACGCCGCCGGTGAGGTCAGCGGCTCCGACGCCATCACCGTCCGCGTGACCGGCGAGGCGATCGAGCTGCCGACCGAGGTCCCGCCGGCTGAACCTACGGCTGTACCTACTGAAGTGCCGACCGAGACACCGACGCCCACCTTGGTGCCGACCGATACGCCGGTGCCCACGCTGGTGCCGACGGATACGCCGGTGCCCACGCTGGTGCCGACCGATACGCCGGTGCCTACCCTGGTGCCGACGGATACGCCGGTGCCTACCTCTGCTCCCACCGCGATTCCGCCCGATACCACCCCGCCGCCGGTGCCGACGCCATATGTGCCGACCGACGGTCTGGTGATCGACTGCCCCGCGACTGAAAAGCAAACGTTGGTCTGGCTGCCGGTCACTGACCCCAGCGGCGTCGTCTACTACGTCAAGCTGGAGCGGCAGGTGACGGCCACGGTGTGGGATTCGGTGCGCGGATGGGGGCCTTTGGAAGGCAAGCAGGTCGAGGCCGACGTGCAGTGTGGCGGCATCTACCGCTGGGCCGTGCGCGCCGAGGATGGCGCTGGTAACATCAGTGAATGGTCTGAGTGGTTCACCTTCTCCATTGATTTGACCTGAGTGTGAGAGACTAGTGGACTGTAGTCGAAGTGTTGCAAGGAATTCCTGCTGACTTCTTGGCTATCCATTCACGAAAAGCAGAGCGTGTCCAAGACCACTGAAACGGATGAGCAAACAGATCGTTGTACTCCGGATGACTGTTA
>DAOUDX010000244.1:0-9340 GCA_034430835.1 Anaerolineae bacterium | reverse complement strand
TACAGGGCGGCCTCGCACCCGTCCTGAGCGACGCCGAGTGGTCAAGAAGGGCAAGAAGAAGCCCAAATCGACCTGAAATTGGCACGAAGCTCGATTGTTAAGATTCTTGGTTCGGCTGGGCATCTGCCCGGCGTTTCACGCTTTGTCTAAACTTGAGACAATAACATCGGGCTGATTCACGATGCGCGCGGAGAGTACGACGCGGCGCTGGAGTGGATGGAAAAGGGGCTTGCGATCTTTGAGGAGATCGGCGCACGGGCTGACGCCCAGGTTGTGCGCGACAATATAGCCGAGGTGCGGCGGCGGATGGGGGGCGGGTAGACCGCCCTCCCCCTAACCCCCTCCCAAGGGGAGGGGGGATTGCCTGCCCTCCTGTGAGGGCGCGGAAGAGGCTCCCTCCCCCTGTGGGGGAGGGCTGGGGTGGGGGAGATAGGAAGCACAAATGCTCAACAAGGAAAACCAACAACCCACATATCACAAACATCCACGCACCCCGTGCCATCTGTTGGCCCACGCGCGGCGCATGCGCAGGGCACCGACGCCGGCCGAGGCCAAGCTGTGGCGCGCCCTGCGGGACAGGCAACTGGGCATCAAGTTCCGTCGCCAGCAGCCCGTCGGCCAGTACGTCGTGGACTTTTGCTGCTTTGCCCATCACCTGGTCGTCGAAATCGACGGTGATGTCCATGCTTTTCATGTTGAGGAAGATGACAGGCGCGAGTCAGAACTGCGAGCTTTGGGCTACACCGTCCTGCGTTTCACCAACGGGCAGGTGCTCAAGGAACTCGATGCTGTTGTGACCGAGATTGCGCGGCATTGCGACGAGCCTCCCTCCCCCTAACCCCCTCCCAAGGGAAGGGGGAACTGCTTGCCTTCCTGTGAGGGCGGGGAAGAGACTCCCTCTCCCTTTGGGGGAGGGCTGGGGTGGGGGGGAAAATCTCACAAACTCGCCTTTGCTTGTGTATATGAAACGGATAGTTCGATGACCGACACCGAGTTCATCGCGCGCGCGAAAAGGGGAGATGAAGCGGCCCAGCGGCTGCTCTACGAAGCACATCACGCCGCTGCGTTCCGCCTAGCCTATCTGCTCCTGCAAGACGCCTGTGACGCTGAGGAGGTCGTGCAGGACGCTTTCGTCTACGTTCTGCGCAGCCTGCACCGCTACGATCCGGAACGGGGTTCCTTCTGGACCTGGCTGCGCGTGGTGCTGGTGAGCCGCTGCCGCAACAAGCGCCGCCGCAAGCAAGTGGAGACCGTCTCGCTGGAGACACTCGCCGTCGCCGGCCAAGCCCCTGCCGACCCAAAACCAGCGAGCGACCCAGCAGGCCTGCTGGAGGTGCGCGGCACTCAGCAGGCGGTGTGGAGGGCGCTGGAGCAGGTCAGCCCCGGCGCGCGGGATGCGCTGATCCTGCGCTACTACGAAGGGCTGCCCTATGCCGAGATCGGCACTATCCTGGGGTGCTCAGCGGATGCGGCTCGGGCGCGGGTGGCCCACGGCAAGACTCAGTTGCGACGCTTGCTCTCCGCGACACAGGATGACGCGGCGTGTGGGAGAGGTATCGTCCGTCCGGTGGAGGTGGGGTGAAGATGAGTGAGATGCACCTAGTGGAGACGGAATTGGCTCGTGTAAGTGACGGGAAACGTCATGCGGATGCGGCGGAGCACTTGCGCCGGTGCGCACAATGCCGCAGCGCGGTGGCTGAGTATACCTGGGTGCAAGGACAGGTTGCAACTGCATTGGCGGCGGCGGCCGACACGGTGACCGTGCCTCGTTCTGGGTGGCGGGCGGTTCGCAGGCGGCTGGCTGCCGAGCGGCAGCGGCAAATTGCCGGATGGCGAGCCTCTGCTGTTACCAGCGCCGTACTGGCCGTGTGCTTGGTGCTGGCCGCCTCACCTGTGCTAGGCGTAGCCGTTGCGCAGGCCTCCTTGCCAGCGAGAGCGACACTTCCCAGCCCTGCCACCGACGTCGTCTCTGGTGATCGTGCGGTCTCGACGTTCACTCCCACCCCGGCTGCGTCCGACACAGGCGCAGCGACGCCGAGCGCCCCGGCGTTGATGCCGCTGCCCACACCTTTCGTTGAGCCTGGAACTTGATATATCAAGCTGTCTACGTCGTGCGGTGGTATCTCGTCGTCCAGGTATTTGGCCTGGCTGCGTTGCCGCTTTGCCTGCGGCTTTTTCGAAGTTTGCCAGATCGCGGCTACGGCGTTTCCAAACCCTTTGGCCTGTTGCTGGTCGGCTGGGCTTTCTGGTTGCTGGCCACCCTGGGCTGGCTGCGTAACACAGCCGGTGGCATCCTGGTTGCCTTGGCTCTGGTCAGTCTTGCAGGCGTTGCTCTCCATCTGACCAATCGACAGACCAACCTAACTAACCGGGCGACTGGCGGGCTTCGCTGGCAAACCGTCTTTCTCACTGAAGCGATCTTTGCTCTGACATTCGTCGCATGGTGCATCGTGCGGGCCCACATGCCGCGCATTGAGCCGTCGGGGGGAGAGAAGTGGATGGAGAGCGCCTTCCTGCGCGCCATCCTCCGCTCGGACACTTTTCCACCCCACGATCCCTGGCTCTCCGGCTTTGCCATCTCCTACTACTACTTCGGCTACGTCATCGTGGCGATGCTCGCCCGACTGGCAGATGTTCCCCCGTCGATCGCTTTCAACGTCGCCATCGCCATGCTCTTTGCCCTCACTTGCACTGGTGCTTTCAGTCTGGTCTACAATCTGGCCGCAGCTAGAAGGAGAGACAGGGAACTCTCTGCGACGGGTGGCAGGGAGAAAACCGCCGTTCTGGGTGGCCTGCTGGGGATCCTGCTGGTGGCCGTGACGGGCAACCTGGAGGGATTGTTTGAGGTGTTACACGCGCGTGGCATCGGCTCTGCTGGCTTCTGGCGGTGGCTGGATATTCGCGCGCTCGCCGAAAACCTTCCTGCGGCGTTCGCCGGTGGCCGCTGGGTCCCCGATCGCTTCATCTGGTGGTGGCAAGCATCGCGCGTCGTCCGCGACTACACCCCGTTAGGCATCCATCAGGAAGTGATTGACGAATTTCCCGGCTTTAGCTTTCTGCTCGGCGATATGCACCCGCACGTGCTCGGCTTGCCCTTCGTTCTGCTCGCTCTCGCTCTGGCTCTCAACCTCTACCTGCGGGTGTCGAATGGCGGCCTGCGAACGACGAGTCGTGCTGCTCTGGTCTGGCCTTTCGACGGATGGGAGTTCGTCGTCTATGCCGTTTGTCTGGGTGGACTCGGCTTTCTCAACACATGGGACTTTCCTATCTATTTGTTCATCACCGCCGCCGCCTATCTCTTCGCACTCTCGCGTTCTGCGGACCCCTCATCACGCTTCACGCATCACGTGCTGCGCTCTGCGCTGCTTTCTCTCGTCATTCTCATTGCCGGGGTGCTTATCTATTTCCCCTTCTGGCGGAGCTTCCAATCTCAGGTAGGTGGTATTCTGCCGAACCTGTTCAACGGCACGCGCTTTCCCCAGTTTCTGGTCATGTTTGGACCGTTGCTCCTGCCCGCTGCCGCTTTTGTCGTCGGCGAGGCGCGGCGGCACGGCGTGAAGGCAGGCAGGGTAGCTGAATCGACGCTGAACGTGCTGGTGGGGATCGTCAGCACTATAGTGATTGCGGCTGTCCTTGCTGTATTCCTGATCTGGTGGGGCGTGATCCAACTGCAAGGCCCTGCTTCCTACGTGAACGCCTGGCTGCGGGGCGAAGCGCTCCCTGAGCTTGGAGGAGTGCCTCAGCCGGGAATGCTCGTCCGCCAGCGGGTGCTTGTCGATCCGCAGCTTCTCGGGCCGTCGCCGGCTATTCCAAAGCGGGGCGTTGTCGCCCGCGCGATTCTTGCGTCCCCTGCTTGGACGGTTGTCGGCCTCCTTGCTTTTCTGATCGCCATCGTCTTAATCCTGAAGAGCGCGGTCAGCAGAGCGCCGGAAACGCCTGATGGGTCGCAGCCAAAAGCCAGCGCGCGCGAGTTCGTCCTCCTTCTTCTGGCTACGGCTACCCTCTTGGTCCTCAGCGTCGAGTTCGTCTACCTGAAGGATCACTTTGGCACCCGCATGAACACCATCTTCAAGTTCTACTTCCAGGCATGGGTGCTGTGGGCCATCGGCGGGGCCTACGCATTGACGCATCTGATCCGCCGTGTCGGCTTCCGGGCTTCTGCTATGCTTTTCGCTATTGTCGTGACCTTCTGTCTCGTTGTGGCCGTGACTGACGGTGCTGTGACGCCGGTCCTGCTGGCAGACGTCGATCTGCCGCCGCTGATCTACGTCTACGTGGTGGGATTCTGCCTGAGCTGGGCGCTCCTCGCCGTTGCCTGCGGGTGCGTGGTGGTAGCACTGACCCGGCAGGGTGGGGTGGTGGCGGCGGGCGCGCTGTTTGCTGCTGCGGTCCTGATCGTGGCCGGATTGCTCTATCCTATTCTGGCGATCCCCAAACGTGCGGACGAGTACGGCAGCCCGCCCACGTTGGACGGCGACGAATACCTGGCCCGATCCAACTCGGCGGACTATTCCGCCATCCAGTGGCTCAACGAGGCAGCCGATGATGCGCCGGTTATCCTGGAGCACCCAGGAGGCGGGTACCAGTATGAAGGGCGCGTCTCTGCTCACACCGGACTACCCACGGTCCTGGGTTGGGCCGGCCACGAGTGGCAGTGGCGCGGGAGTTTCGAGGAGCAGGATCGCCGCAGCCCGGACATCGAGCTCATCTATACCAGCACAAATAAGGGTCAAGTCTTGACGCTGTTGGAGAAGTATGATATAAGCTACGTCTACGTTGGCCTGATTGAGCGGCAGGGATATTCTCCTGAGGGTTTGGCCAAGTTCACCGAATTCATGGAAGTCGTCTATGACCAAGATGGCGTGACTATCTACAAGCGATGATTCCCGAGACAAGTGCACCGAAGACAGATACACTGCCTGCTCCGCCAAAGGCCCCTCGTGTTACCGTCGAGGTAGCTCTATGGGTTCTCGTTGCTGCCGTTGCTGCTGTGTTGCGGCTCGTCAGTCTCGATGCGGCCCCGCTTGACGCACGTGAGGCCCGTGAGGCGATGCTTGCCTGGCGCGCTGCGAGCGGGCAGGGGATGCCCTCTATCGGCTACAGCCCGTTGCTCTTTTCAGCCAACGCTCTTCTTTTCTCATTGTGTGGCGCAAGCGACGCATTGGCCCGTTTGTGGCCGGCCCTCTTTGGCAGTTTTCTCGTGCTTGCTCCTTACTTCTTCCGTCGCCGCCTTGGGCGGGTAGGGGCACTGGCGGCTGCATCGTATGTGGCCATTTCTCCCATGGCGGTCTTTGCGTCGCGGCAACTCAGCGGCGCAGTGATGGTAGCGGTGGGCGGAGCGGCGCTACTTGGCGGGGCGATTCGCTTCCTCGATACTGGGAGGCGCGTGTGGCTTGCGCTTTCAGCGGTGGGTGTGGCTCTCGCCGTGACGTCTGCACCATCGGCCTGGGGTATGTTGATGGCACTGGGCTTGGCCGTGGGCATCTTTATCTGGGTTTGGTCGGGTGCATGGGTGCAATGGCTCTGGAAATCGGTACAGCCACACCTCGCCACTGTGCTCGTGCCTCTTTTGGTGGCCGTGTTGGTGTTCTCTACTGGAATGGGTTGGAGTCTGCCCGGGGTAGGGGTTACTGGTGATTTGCTGGTGGCATGGGTCTCCCGACTCGGGCAAGGCGGTTCATTGAACTCTCTTGGCCTTTTGGTCCTCTATGAGCCACTGGCCTTCCTATCTGGCTTTGGCGGGTTAATATGGGCTATCCGGCACGGGCGTCGCTTGGGTGTGATTCTGGGGCTGTGGGTGGTTCTGGGCATCGTGCTGCACAGCCTAATGCCCGGCCAGGTACCGATAGATTTTGTGTGGCTCGTCTTTCCGTTGGCCATGCTTGGCGGCAGCACAGCAGAGACGCTTGTGCAGCGCTCACGTGGCGTGGTCAAGTGGCGCGGTACATGGCCATATGCCGCCGCCACGTTCGCCTTGTGGGTCTACCTCTACTTGCGCATTGTGCAGTACACCTTGCGCGGCGATTTCAGCGAACTGCTGCGGGGGGCGCTGGCCTTTGCCATTCCGTTGCTCCTTCTGCTTCTCGTCGCGATCCTCTTTCTGCTGACGGCGGGATCGGAGAGTCGGGAAGTGCTTGACGAGATATTGGCCGGGATGAGAAAAGTGCTGCGAGGGGCCGCTGCTGGCACGTGCGTGATGTTTCTGCTCGTCACCTTCGCGGCAGGGTGGGGATGCGCCCATGTGCGCCCCGCAGATCCACGGGAGCCATTGGTGGTCGAGCCGACCGCTCTGGAGATGCGAGGTCTTGTCCAGACTCTGCAGGATATTTCGTGGCGCGAGACCGGAACGGCGACGGCGCTGGCATTTGTGTACGAGACCTCACCTGACTCAGTTCTGGCATGGTATCTGCGCGATTTCAGCGCGGCACATCGTATGGAGAATCTGCGCGAGTCCGACGTGACTCCTGCGATGACAGTGGTCGTCAACGAACGGCGCGATTGGTTACAGGGGCAGGTTGATCAAGGTGATGGCTTGGTGGGGCAGGACTTTGCACTCCGGCGCACCTGGGACATTCGTGAGATTCGCTGCATTCCCAGAGATCCTTCCCGGTACCAGAATGCGACGAACCTTTTGCAAAAGGTGTGGTGCATCGTAGAAGAGCCTCCACACTGCCAGGCTCTCGCGGGCTGGCTGCTCCTCAGGCAATCCCCACAGGCGCCCAACGCTGATGAGTGGGCAGTGCTGTGGATCTTGCCCAGCGAAGACTAAGACCTTCGCATAGTCATCGTGAACACCATACTCATCCTGTACTGCATCTGGCTTTCCGGAGACAGTATAACAGGCTATGCGAAGGTGCTGGTGGTTTCCTTTCCTTCTTGACACGGTGTTAACGAAAGGGTAGGGCAGAATCGAATGGTGTGCTCGCTTCTTGACAAACCGCTAAACAGACTCTTGAACCTGAATCTGGAAAAAGCCCTATACATTGTCCTCATCGTCTTGGCGCTGGTCACACGCCTGTGGGGCTTGGGTAACCGCGTACAGAGCCACGACGAAAGTATACACACCAAGTACTCGTACCATCTGTACTCTGGTCAGGGCTTCAGCCATCATCCATTGATGCACGGCCCCTTTCTGTTTCACGCTACTGCGCTCTCATACTTCCTATTCGGGGACAACGACTTCTCCGCCAGGGTTCCGGTGGCCCTCATGGGAGTAGTCATTGTGGCTTTTCCCTACCTGTTTCGACGCTGGCTGGGACGCAAGGGGGCTCTGGCAGCCTCGTTTTTCCTGCTGACTTCTCCTTCCATCGCCTACTACTCCCGCTACATCCGCCACGATATCCCAGTTATGCTCTGGGCTCTGGTCACCGTGTTCGCAATTCTCTCCTACATTCGCAGTGAACACAAACATTGGCTCTATCTCATGGCAGCCGGCGTGTCGTTGATGTTTGCCACCAAGGAAATCTCCTTCATCTACAGTGCTATCTTTGGGCTTTTTCTGATCGGCCTTAGCGGCGTCCAAGCATTGAGCCGGGAGTGGCCCACTGAGAAGCTCAAAGCGTGGTTCCTTTTTGCTCTGTCAATCACGATCCTCGGCGTGCTAATCCTCGGGCTTGGAGAAGCCCTGCCCTCTTTGGCACCAGCCCAGTCGGAAGATGCAGCACTAGACGCATCACCCATAGACGCGACCAGATCGTTGCTCCCAGCGGAAGGAGCCAAGACGCCCTGGGAAACCTTAGGAGACATTGCAAAGACCGCCGGCATTGCGTTGGCTGGCCTAGGGTTCTTGGCAGCAGTAGGATACTTGATTGTCGGTCAACTGCAATCAGGCGACCTCGAGGCTTTCAGCTCCTTGTCCTCTGCCGTCCTCACGATCACGATCGTGTGCCTGCTTGCTCTGGCTGTCGATGAACTACTCGGCATCCTATTCACCCAGAAGTGGTCATCCGCACCGGACTGGCTCGCCTTTGGCGGGAGGGCGCTGGTGTGGATAGCGATACTGGCGGGAGTGATCGTTCCGCGCGTGCGCCAATTGTCGCGCAGTGACCCGGCATCTCACCAACGCATTACAGTGCTGTTGATAGCCGTGCTAATGGTAGCGGGGATGTTCATCAGGCTTGGCCTACCAGTCTTGCTTTCCTACACAACTTGCCGGCAGACACCACAGGAAGAAATCTGGGCATGCAGCCGGCAAGCTCTCCAGCAGTTCAATTGGCCGGGGAAAGAGAAAATCGTCTTGCCCTGGCTCCCCTTTACCAACAGGGTTGGCCTCCCGGTGAAGCCCTCCCATCTCGCAATAACCGTGCTGCCATTCACCAGCGGCCTTCTGGCTGCACTGGCTTGGTTGGCAATCAGGGCTTTCCACAAGAACCGCACATTTGATCTGGTCATCCTCCTGGGCACCCTTTGTCTCCCATTCCTCTCACCGTTCCTGATGAAGCTCGTCGAGCTGGATCCGATGGACTACAACCCTCCCACTCCGTACTACACAGGGGCTATCCTCATTGAGGTATTCCTGTTCTCGGTTGCCATCGGGCTGATGTGGGACCTGAGACGTCGAATGGAGGGTGAGGAGGGATACCGTTGGCTCCCCGCCGCCGCCATCCACTATGCCATTTTCATCGCCCTCTTCACCACTTTCCTGACCAACGCCTACGGCATCGCCAGCGGGCTCGTCGGTTCGCTTGGCTACTGGCTGGAACAGCAGGAGGTCGAGCGGGGTGGTCAACCATGGTACTATTACATCTTTACAGTATCTCTGTACGAGTTCCTACCGCTCTTGCTCGCCCTTATCACGCCGCTGTACCTGGCCATTCGGGGATGGTTGATACCGCGATGGAGACCAGGGTTCAAACGACTCAGCGAGTTTCCAAGCATAAAAGAATACTTTGTTCCATTCGTCCTGTGGTGGGTCGCCCTCACGTGGATTGGCTACTCCATTGCAGGCGAAAAGATGCCCTGGCTCACCGTCCACGTCGCGTTGCCAATGATCTTGCTGGGAGCCTGGCTGGTCGGTCGATTGCTTGACGCAATCGACTGGCGATGTCTGTTCCAGAGCCGGGCATGGCTGCTCGCGCTGCTCGCTCCTCCCCTCGTCATAGCCACCGTCGTCCTCATCGACGCGATCTCAGCACACCCCTTCCAAGGGTATTCGTTGGCACAGTTGAACGCGAGTGGGCGATTCGTGAACGCCCTGATCGGCACAATTGCCTGCAGCGCAGGGATAGCCTACGTTGTGTGGCACAGCGGCTGGCGTTTGGCAGCGCGCGCTCTGCTGCTCGTCGCGCTGCTGCTTCCCGTGTTCGTCACTGTTCGCACCGCCTGGCGTTTATGCTACATA